>JAGQPS010000209.1:5739-8890 GCA_020426595.1 Planctomycetales bacterium | reverse complement strand
CCGGGTTTGACCCGCGGGACGAACCGGAAGAGTGTCGACTGTGTCGATCGTCCTTGGCTTGTATCGGAAAGCGAAGAATCCCTTGCTGACGCACCTAGGTGTTGCGCTTTCTTGGATGGCTCGAAGCGGAAGTGTTCGTGGCGCAACGAGTTAGCGGCTTGTTGGAGAAGTCGAAGAATCCCTCGCTCACGCATCGGGTTTCCTTTGGTTTTCCCACGCTTTTGAAATGATTGGCCTGGGCGATGCGTGAAAAGCGCAACATCAAAACTCACGCATCGGTTCCGCGTATTGCCCACACGGTCTTTCTCCGTGCTCTCGGTGAGCTCCGTGGTGACCGCATGGCACGCGCCGCGAGGAATCACTTTATTCGTCCACGGTCGCGGCTTGATGGGTAGAATCCCAAAAGCCGAGTGGAAACCGAGTGAATCGCCCACCGAGGAGATTGACGATGGAGATTCCCTATCGCGAGACGTCGCAGCGAATCATCTTTCCGCTGCAGACTTGGGTGAGAATCGAGTCGGAGCATGCCGACGGCTGGTCGGAGTCGACGATTCAATTGCTCGAATTGGCGCGAGGCACCGGCAAGCGACTGGTCGCCGACATGAGCAGTGTCGAGTTCCTCGGCAGCGCCGCGATCGGCAAGATCATCGGGCTTCATCGCGAGACGAAAGAACCCAACATGGCGGAGCCGCTCGGACTGGCCAGCGTATCGAGTAACCTTTGCGAAGTCTTTCGCCTGATGCGTCTCTCGGTCCTGATCGATACCGAACTGGACGACGACGAGGATTGCCCAGGCACGGGAGTTTCGGCTTAGTTGCCATCTCGTGGCGAGGGCTTGAGCGAGACGCCGCGCTCACCATCACTCATCGCGCCGCGCTCCCAGGTGCGGTGGCACACCGTGCGGCGCGGCGGATGAGTCGGCTGACGACGAACGCTTACATGCCGTCGACCAGGCGGCCGGGCGAGCCCATGATGTTGTAGCCCGCATCGACGTGCAAGATCTCGCCGGTGATGCCGTTGGACCAGTCGCTCAACAGGAACGCGCCGGTCTTGCCGACTTCATCGTGAGTCACGTTGCGGCCGAGCGGAGCCATCTTGGCGTACAGGTCGAGCATCTTGCCGACACCGGCCGCGCTTCCCGCCAACGTCTTGAGCGGTCCCGCGCTGAGAACATTCACGCGAATGCCTCGTGGTCCCAGATCGAAGGCCAGGTATCGCGCGGCGGAGTCCAAGGCCGATTTGCAGATGCCCATCACGTTGTAGCCCGGCACGCACTTCTCGCCGCCGAAGTAAGTCATACCGAGAATCGCGCCGTTGTCGGCCATCACTTCTTGAGCCGCGTTGGCGACGGCGATGAAGCTGTAGGCGCTGATGTCCATCGCCATCTTGAACCCCTCGCGGCTCGTGGCGATCGTCGGGCTTTGCAGGTCGGCTCGGTCCGCGAAGGCGATCGAGTGGACCAAGAAGTCGATCTCGCCGTAGACTTCCTTCGCTCGACTCATCACACCGCGAATCTGCTCATCCGATTGCACGTCGAGCGAGCAAAATAGCTCGGGGCTGTAGCTGATTTCCTCGAAGCACTTCTCGACGCGGCGACGGTTCTTTTGTCGGTCGTCATCCTCGCGATCGGGCAGGTGAGTGAAACCGCAGCGACCTCCCGCCGCGATGATCTCCTTGGCGATCGACCAAGCGATCGACCGATCATTGGCGACACCCAGAATCAGCCCCTTCTTTCCCTCGAACAAACCCATCGCTCGCATCTCCCAATCGGATGAACCGGTTTCAATCCCGGCGATTCCTCGGCACCGCTCGGCGAGATCACCGCGCCGCGCTCCGCACTTTGGCTTTCGCCTTTCGGCAATTCGCGCCGCCACGATCCGCCGCCGCTACGGTCTCGTCGAACGGCTTTCCCGCCGACTCGTTGCAATCCAGGCAGGATAGTCGTCACCCCTGAAGTGGGCAACGTGGGTAGATCCCCGCCCTTGGCAGCGGAACCGCCCGTCACGCGGCTCCGTCAGCCGCTCAGCGCGCGCTCAGCTCATGCACCGCTTCGACACAAGCAATCGCGTTTTCCACCGGCGTTTGTTGCACGACGCCATGGCCGAGGTTGAAGATATGACCCGGCCGCCCCCCCGCCTGATCGAGCACTTCACCGACTCGTTCTCGAATGACTTCGGGTTCCGACAGCAAAACCAACGGGTCCATATTCCCTTGAACCGCGCGGTGATGTCCGACTCGCTCCCAGGCTCGATCGAGCCGAATGCGCCAGTCGATGCCAATCACGCTTCCGCCCGCCTCGGCCAACAGCGGCAGCAACTCGGGATTGCCGGTACCGAAGTTGATCACCGGTACGCCTGGCGTGAGCCCGGCGAAGATCTGCCTCATCGCCGGCAAGACGAAGCGGCGATAATCGTCCGGGCCGAGGCATCCGACCCACGAATCAAACAGCTGCACGCACTGGGCTCCCGCGGCGATCTGAGCATTGAGATAGAGCACGACCGCTCGCGCGAATCGCTCCATCAACGCCTGCCACGCGCCGGGGTCGCTGTACATCAGTCGTTTGGTGTCGGTGTAGCTCCGGCTCGAGCCACCTTCGATCGCGTAACTCGCCAGGGTAAACGGCGAGCCGGCGAAACCGATCAGAGGCAAGTGCTCCGGCAGGTCGGCGCGCGTCTGCCGCACCGTGTCGGTGACGAATTGCAGTTGATCCATCGAATCCAGTTCCAAGAGGCGATCGACTTGATCGGCTCCCTTGATCGGATTGTGGATGACCGGACCTTCGCCCTTGGCGAACTCGAGGTCCATGCCCATCGGTTCGAGGATCGGCAGCAGATCGGAAAAGATGATCGCCGCGTCGACGCCCAGTCGCTCCACCGCCGTGCACATCACCTCGCTGCACAGCTGCGGGTTGTAGCAGAGTTCAAGAAATGAAACCTTGGCTCGGACGTCGCGATACTCTTGCATGTATCGTCCCGCCTGACGCATGAGCCAAACCGGTGTGTACGGAGTTGGTTCGCGGCGGCACGCCTTCATGAATGGGCTATCGAACCATGCGGCGTCGCGTTGGGACGCTGGAGAGAGGGACGGCGACGAAACTTCGATGCCGGGTATCGCACGCAGTTTGAGCGATGACCAAGCCGCGGCGGCTTCA
>JAGQPS010000209.1:0-5640 GCA_020426595.1 Planctomycetales bacterium | reverse complement strand
GACACGAGGTGCCCCATCTTGGGATGAGTCGGTTCGAAATCGACGCGAATGCCCAAGTCGCGCAGCATCTCGGTCGTCGTGGGACCGATCGAGGCGACCACGATGCGGTTGAGTCCCGCGAGAACCTGTTCCTCGATGCCCTGACGTCGAGCCAACTCGAGCGTGTTGACCGCTTGGTGGGCTGAAGTGAAGAACGCGATGTCCAGTTCACCGCGGACCAAGCGTTGGAGGTTGGCCTCGAGCGGACCAAGATCCTCGGGCAACTCCCAGCGATACACCGGCACGCCGACCACACGGGCTCCCCGAGCCTCGAGCCCGGCCGTGAGACTTGGATTGACCTTGCCGTAGTACTGCACCGCGATCGTTTGATTGCCCACGGGAACCTGGCCATCGATCGTCGCCAAGACCTCGCGCCACGTGTTGGGTTCGGGGACGCGAATGTTGGCGTTCAGTCCAACCTCGCGCATCGCCGCGACCGGCTTGGGACCACGGGCGATGGTCACGATGTCCGAAAGCGCGTCGAGGAACCGCTGCCGATCGACGTGCTTGGTGACGATCTCCATCAAGTAGCGGAAGCCGACGCCCGTGAGGAACAACACCATGTCGACCTGGCCGGTGATCAACTGATGAGCGAAATCGATCGCTTCGCGCGGATCGTCGACCTGCACCTCGCGAAGGGAAGGGGAGACAAACGGCTGGCCGCCGTTGCGTTCGATCAGCCGGGCGAACTCCTCGGCGCGTCGGCTTTCGAAAGCCCCGACCGCGGCTCCTTGAAACGAGCCGGTGCGGCCCTGTTCGTCACTCATGTTGCTCTCTATCTCTGTGTACCGGATCACTTCAAACCGGACTCTGTATATCGGAACCCCGTGTACCGGACGTTGGGTAACGGCCGCGGCGGTTGACGCGGTTCCCTGTCGACTCGTCCCGCGGCTGGGGGCGAGCCGCGAATGGCCAGCGGTGGCTGGCTCCCCTCAATTCCCCCCGCGGCGACCGCCTTCGCGACCCTGCCACCGAGAGGTTACGATAAGAGATTGTCGACAGAGCGGCCGAGATCATCCAGCCCCTACGCGGCACCTCGAGACAGGTCCGTCGCGGATGTTGACGAATTGCCGGGTCGTGGGCGAGGGCGACGACTCGACCACGCCGGTCTTGATCGACGCCCGACCCTGAAAAACCCTGGGTCGTTCGCTCCTGACATAAAACTCCCAGTAGCCGAGAGAAAGTCGATTTGATGAGCTCGAACACCACCGTTTTCGACGAGTATCGTACGACGCTGGAATCTCATGGAGCCGACGGGCTGCTGGAGTTGCTCGAGGAACAGTTTCGCGCGGCCGGCCGGTTTCACGAGCTGTTTGAGGTGCTCAAGATGCAGGCCCGGCGGTCGCTGAAGCTACCACTCGTGGCCGATGAACGACTCGAGGATCTCGAGGAGCAGCTCCGGGCGACCCTCGAGGATCGGTTGCTCGAGGCATGTCGAGTCGTCGGGACGCTGCTCATGGAAGCCGGCAAACTCCGCGAGGGCTGGCTCTACTTGCGCCCCTTGGCCGACCGTAAGACCGCGCAAAAGTTCTTGCTTCAGACCGAAGTCAACGACCAGAACCTCGACGAGCTGATCGAGCTGTCCCTGGGTGAGGGGATCGCTCCGGCATTTGGCTACGAACTGATGCTCAACGAATTCGGCACGTGCAATTCCATCACGGCCTTTGAAACACAAGTGCGGCAATTGCCTCGCGCCGACCAACGCGCTTGTGCCCGGCTCTTGGTCCAGCACCTACATGCCGAGCTACTGACCAACGTCCGGGGCGACGTCGAGAATCGGGTAGGATCGCGTGTCGAGGGAGACACGATCGCCGCGTTGATCGCGGACCGTGATTGGCTTTTTGGCGACATGTCGTACCACATCGATACGACGCATCTCGCGTCGGTCGTCCGCTTCGCCCGCATTTGTGACGATCCCGAAGTCCTACGGCTCGCGCTCGATCTGTGCGAGTATGGCGCGCGGCTCAACGAGCGGTTTCAGTTCGAATCCGAGGAGCCGTTTCAGCCGATGTACGCGGCGAGCCGCATGTTCTTCGCGATGCTCGTCGGACAGGACATCGAAGCGGGGTTGAAGTTCTTCCGCGACAAGGCGGACGCGACCGACGTTTATCACCAAGGATCGGCGCCCGCCGAGGTCTACATCGACCTGTTGGCCCGCACCGGTCGGCATGCCTTGGCGGCCGAGTACCTGATTCAGAAGTTGCCACCAGGCACGCGCACGCAGGGCATCGCGCCGACTCTGTTTGAACTTTGCCGAGCGATGAACAACTTCCGTCCAATGCTCGCGATCTGCGAGGAAAAGGACGACCGACTCGGCTTCGCCACCGCGTTGATCTGCGAGAGCTGATCAACGGTGGGAACGAGCGATTCCGCCGGTGGCTGTTGAGCCAATTTTGGCTTAGCCGAGTGGGTAAAGGTGTTCCTTGGTGAGCTGATCGATCCGCTGCATCACTTCGGCGGGCAGTTCGACGCCGATCGCTTGCAGGCTCTCTTCCAGTTGATCGACCGTGTTGGCTCCGAGGATCGTGGACGCCACGAAGTCGTGTTGACGGCTCCACGCGACACTCAGCGCCGCCGCGGAGATGCCGAGCTCCTGGGCGAGTTTCACGATCCCTTCGGTCACGGCGAGGCTCTTCGCGTTCACGAATCGATCGGCCATCGCCTTTTGACGCTCGCCTCCGTGGCTGCGATAGAGCGAGAAGCGGGCCTCGGCGGGAGGCGAATCGGAGTTGTACTTGCCGGTCAGCACGCCACCACCAATCGGTGAGTAGGGGAGCAGGCTGATTTGCTCCCTCCGACAAACCTCCGCGAGAGAGTCCTCGAACCGTCGGTTGACGATGCTGAAGTTGTTCTGGATCGACTCGTAGCGAGCCGTGCCCAAGGACTCGGCGACCGCCTGGGCCTTCATCGCTCCCCATGCGGTTTCGTTGCTTGAGCCGATCGCCCGCACCTTTCCTTGTCGCACGAGTAGGTCGAGCGCTTCGAGCGTTTCCTCGTAGGGAAAATCGTGATCGGGCCAATGCGTTTGATACAGGTCGACGTAGTCGGTTCTGAGCCGCCTGAGGCTCCCCTCGATCGCCCGCATGATGTGGACTCGGTCGAGTGCCGTATGACCATCGCGCACGGGAGGCACGAACCAACCGGAGGCGGAACCGCAGACCTTGGTGGCGATCACCAGCTTGTCGCGCGATTGCCCGGCGAGCCACTTGCCGACGATCTCCTCGGTCCGATGGACCCATTTCGCCTCGGGCGGCACAGGATAGATCTCGGCGGTGTCGAACAAATCGATGCCCGCGTTGAGCGCTCGGTCCATGATGCGAAACGCCTCGGTCTCATCACACGACGAGCCAAAGGTCATCGTGCCGAGCGAGATATCGGAAACCACCAGAGCCGAACGGCCAATGCGACGTCGTTGCATGATTCAGTCAACCAAGGATGCGATCGGGAAAGGAGCCGCCTCCATGCGAGGCGCGAACACGGATCGAGTCGTGAAGACCTGCTAGGCCTTGCCCATGCAGTGTCGCCACCATGGCGAGCGACGCAACACCCCGCCCCCAAGAAAGCTCGTACACGAAGCCCCGTCGAGCGACCCAAGAAACGACGATGGGCACCGGAAATCCGATGCCCACGTCTCGTTGCGTATCACGCCCTTCACCACAGCTAGGTCTAGCCGAAGATGCCGGTCACGGCCTCGGCCTTCACGAGCTCGCGTGGTTGATTGAGGTGGTTGTAGACGATTGTTGTCGGGTCGATGCCAACGGCGTGATAGATTGTCGCCAGCAGCTCGATCGGATGCACCGGATTGGCCACGGGAGCCGAGCCGGTCGCGTCACTCTCGCCATGGACGAAGCCTCGCTTCACGCCCGCGCCAGCCACGACCGAGGTGTAGCAGTACGGCCAGTGATCGCGACCATCGTCGCTGTTGTTGTTGCCCGAGGTGCTCACGCCGCGCTGCGGGCTGCGGCCAAACTCACCGACGCACACCACGAGCGTCTCGTCGAGCAAGCCACGTTCGTCGAGGTCGGCGATGAGAGTCGACAAACCAGCATCGAGCATGGGAGCCGATTGGTTCTTCATGCGACCACTCAGGCCGGTATGAACGTCCCACGAGTGGTTGTCGCTGTTGGCCACCTTCGGCCAGATCACCTCGACGACTCGCGTCCCCGCCTCGACTAGGCGTCGAGCCAACAAGCAACATTGACCGAACGTGTTGCGACCATAACGCTCACGCAGCGCGTCGTCTTCTTGATTCAAGTCAAACGCGTCACGAGCTCGCCCCGAGCTAATCAAGTTCAGCGCCGTCTCGTAGTACTCATCCAAGTCGTATTGCTCGACCGCCCGATCAATCTCGGGCATTCCCTCGTTGATCAAGTCGCGAAGGCGAGCGCGACGATTGAGCCGCGTGACCGACACGTCGTCGCGCAGCTTTAGGTCGTCGATGTTGATCCGATCCATCTTGGTCATGTCCATGTCGTCGCCGGCAGGGAACAGATAGTACGGATCGTAGGCTCGGCCCAGGAACCCAGCAGTTCCCGACTTGTTCACGACGTTGCTCTCTTGCAACGGACGAGGCATCATCACGAACGGCAGCATCGGCACCTCGGGCGGACGCAGCTTCGAGATGTTCGAGCCAAACGTGGGAAAGTCCTTCGGCGTGGGCGGCTCGAGCTGCCCGGAAGGACTCACCTTGTCGGCCGTGTAGCCGGTGTGGATTTGGTAGATCGCCGCGGTGTGATTGAAGAGACCGACCGGCGAGTAGCTCATCGAGCGAATCATCGTTAGCTTGTCGGTCACATCGGCGAGCTTTGGCATCAGCTCGGTGACGTCCATGCCCGGCACCTTGGTTTGCAGGCGACCGAACACGCTGCGAACATTGTCGGGCACATCATCCTTGGGATCCCACAGATCCAAGTGACTCGGGCCGCCTTGCATGTAGAGCATGATCACGCTCTTGGCTCGACCGAAGCCCGCGGCGCCGACCGCATCGAGACTCGTGGAGGCCTGCGCCTTGAGCTGCAGCATCTGGCCGAGCGTCACGCCCATGATCGCCGAACCGCCCACGCGGAGCAGATCGCGCCGAGTCGGGCCAAGGTTGCGGTCGCACAGGTCCTTGCTGACACTCTGTCCCGGAATCACAAGCATGGGATTACTCCAATCGCTAGTTCGGACTTGCCTGATGCGAACGCTGAACTCGAGATCAGAACGCGCGCGGACATTTCAGCCAGACGATCACGAGTCGAGACACGGGCGAGATTCTCGCGGGTCACCAACGAGCGAAAGTCACGGCTCCAATGCGCCAGGGGTGGGAACGGAGGGAGGATGTCGTGGTTAGCGCGGAGCAGTTCCGCGATCAACTCACTTCAGTTCAGTATAGAAATCGGCGAATTAGGGCGTCAAGTTCGCCGTTTTATGATCGTTAAGGGAGACTGCCGAGCGGAGAGACGCCAGAGCCTCGGAGCCGCCAGGGACGGCCGCGAGTGAAACCCGGCCGTAAGAGCGTCGGTTTCGGCCTCGCGCTGACCCGGCAGAGGCTCCTGTCTCGAGGGTGGAAGAGACGTGCTTTCGTGGAGCGAAAGCCGACCCTCGTGCGAGTCTGTTTTG
>JAGQPS010000208.1:4463-8930 GCA_020426595.1 Planctomycetales bacterium | reverse complement strand
CGAGCAAGGTCAAGGCGAGCAAGGTCAAGGTCAGCAAGGACAAGGTCAGCAAGGACAAGGCCAGCAAGGACAAGGTCAGCAAGGACAAGGTCAGCAAGGACAAGGTCAGCAAGGACAGGGCGCGGGGGGCCAAGGAGGTGGAGGACTTTCGTCATTGCGAGACCGAGGGACCGGGCAGCCTCGGCCGTCGGATAGCGACAATGCCGCCTCGAGCGAACTCGGTCCAGGCGGAGCCAATCCCAACGGAGCCAATGCTGGTGGAGCGAATCGAGGCCCAACCCTGAGTGGTGAATCGGCGATCGTTGGCGAGGACTTCCGCGGTTGGCTCGAACAACTCGAGGACGTGGAAGCTCTCGTTCCCGAGGGTCGACTCCGCGAAGAGGCGGCGCGAATTCGCCAGCGAGCCACTGAAATGCGACGAGACTTCCTACGTCATTCGCTCCCACCACAGTCCGCGGAACTCGAGGCCGCGATCGCCGAGCCGCTACGCCGCCTGAGTGCTGAAGTCGCGGCGGAACGTCGGCGATTGGAAGGTGACGATGTGAGTGTGCGTCTCGATCAAGATCCGATACCTCCCGGTTGGGAAACGCAAGTGCGGCGTTACTTCGAGAACCTGGGGGTCGGTCGAGAATGACAGGAGAATGGGCCTGGGATGCGAGTTGGGGCCTCACGGTCGCCAGCGTCTTTGGTGTGATCGCGATCGCGACTTCGTGGTTCACGATGGCGCTCGATCTCCCGCGATCTCGCCGCTTGGTTTGGCTGGGGCTGCGTCTGGCAACGCTCCTCGTGTTGGCTTGGTGCGCGCTCGATCCGCGCTGGGTCGTCCGCGAGCCGACGCCAGGGGAAAACACGCTGGTCGTGGCCAGCGACCGCAGTCGCAGCATGGAACTCGTGGCGCGGGGCTCCCAATCGGCGATCGCCCTGTCCGAACAACTCACCGCCAGCGACGGTGACTGGATGGTCCGTCAGCAGAGGCGTTTCGATGTCGTGCAGTACTCGGTGGGAGAGCGACTGGCGGTCCATGCGTTTGATTCGGATTGGCCCGAGCTGTCATCGACTTCACGGCTCCATGAACAACTCGCTGAACTCCAGCGGCGCTATGTCGAGCGACGGACGTCGGGGATCCTGTTGTTGACCGACGGCTCCGCCACCGACTCGCCTCAGCTACTGCTCACGTCGGCACTCACGATTCCAATCTATCCGGTCCTGCTTTTCTCGGATGATCAGCGTCCCAATCTCACGCTTCGCCAAGTCAAGGCGACCCCCACGCTGTTCGAGGCGTCACCCGTGATCCTAACCGCCCAGCTCGATCACGAAGGGCTGGCCAATGAGCAAGTCCGGGTGACGGTGCGGGACGAAGCGGGGAGGGAAGTCGTCAGTGAATCGCTCCCCTTGGCGGAGCGTGGAGCCACGATCGCGCGACTCACCATTCCGTACCTCGCGGGAGACGTTGGCCAGTTCACCGTCGTGGCTCGGCTCGAAAACGAAGCGTCGCTGGCCGACGAACAAGAGAGCTCCACCCGGGAACGATCCTGGGAAGACAACGCTCAACGCATCGTGGTGACGCGACCGACCGGCCCGTATCGCATTCTTTATGTCGCCGGACGCCCGAGCTGGGAGTTCAAGTTCTTACGTCGATCGGTGCAGGATGATGATGAACTCTCCGTGCTGGGACTCCTGCGACTCGCCGATCGCGAGCCGCGTTTCGCGTTTCTCGAGGCGGGTGGGCGTCGCAATTCGTTCTTCGATGGATTCGACTCCGCCAGCGATGAGGAAACGACGGAATACGACGAGCCGGTCCTCGTCCGAATAGGCACCGAGGATCCCACGGAACTCGTGGATGGCTTTCCCAACAGCGCGGCCGAACTCTTTGAATATTCCGCCTTGGTCCTCGATGACATCGAGGCCGATTTCTTTACCGCCGATCAGCAACGTTTGATTCGTGAGTTCGTCGAGCGACGTGGTGGAGGGCTGTTGTTGCTCGGCGGCCCCAATGCGTTCGAGGCGGGGGCTTGGCGTGATACGGCGATCGCCGAACTCTCTCCCGTTTACTTAACGAATCGAGCCGAGGTGATCGGTCAACGGGAATACCGCTGGGTACCGACGGGCGAGGGCTGGTTGGAGGCCTGGACTCGCCTGCGCGACAGTGAAGACTCCGAAACCGCGGCGCGACTCGCCCTTCCATCGCTACTCGGGATCAACCGAGTGGGAGCTCCGAAGCCGGCCGCGACGATCATGGCGACCGCCGGAGAAGGCTCGCCCTTGTTGATCACACAGCTCTTTGGGCGAGGGCGGACCGCGGCCATCACCGCGTCCGATCTTCATCGCTGGCATCTCCTGGCGGACGAGGTTGAGTCTCCCACCGCGCCTAGCCAAAGCGGGACTCGCCCACTCGGTGCCCTGGGGAGGCAATGGCGTCAACTCATGCGCTGGCTCGTCTCCGATTTGCCGCGCCGCGTGGAGATCGAATCGATCGAGCCGCATCCGGAACTCGCCGATCGGCGTGAACTGCGAATCGATATTCGGGACGCGGATTTCGAACCCGATGACCAGGCTCTTGTGAAAATCGACGTTCAGCTTCCCGATGGCACCGTGCACACGCTGAACGGAATTCCCACCGAGACTCCCGGCATCTTCGGCGGCAGTGTATGGCTTGAGGCCGAGGGAGATTACCTGCTTCGAGTGACCGCCACCGACTCGTCGGGTGAACTCATCGGCGAAGCCCGTTCGGGTTGGGTATGGGAACCGAGTCGCGAGGAAATCGCCGGAGCGATCGTCGACCGCGCGATGTGGGATCAGCTGGCCGAGCGTTCCGGAGGAAAGGTCCTTTCCGAAGCCGACTTGGAGAACGATGATTGGCTGAACCTCAACCGAGTCGAGAGCGTCGTCATCCGATCTCGGTCGGTGTGGCACGAATGGCCGGTGTTGACGGTGATCGTCGTGTTGCTCGGAGTCGAATGGTGGCTTCGTCGACGCTGGGGAGCCGCGTGAGCGGCGCGGCAAAACCTTGAGCGACCTAAGCCGACCTACGTCTCATCGACAGCCTTGTCACCTTTCCGACCTTCCGACATTCGAACCTTCCGACGGTTGGGAACTGGCGGGTTATCTCGCCGAGCCCCCAATTCACTCGAGCGACCGAGATGGTGAGAATGGAGGGGCAAGGTGGCGATTCCCAAGACTCGTGGCCTTATTCCCCAATGACTTCTAGAGAGAGAGGCGAGTGTGTCGCGCGACTACAGCGAACTGAATCAAGCGGTGGGCGAGTTGTTTTCGATTCCGCGAAGCCGCGATGAATGGGAGCGGTATCGTCTGAGCGACGATCAAGTCGCCTTCTACCACGAGAATGGATACTTGGGTGGAGTCACGATTCTCGAGCCGGGCCAGATCGAACAACTACGCGCGGAACTCGCGGAACTCATGCAGCCCGAACATGAAGGACGTGAACTGTGGTACGAGTACCACGCGAACGAAAGCGCTGTCCGCGACAAAGTGCTGTTTCACGCTCTCGGCGCTTGGCGACTGCGTCCGGGCATGCACGATATCCTCTGGCATCCCGCCTTCACCATGGCCGCGAGCCAGCTCTTGGGTGGCGCGGTTCGCTTCTGGCATGATCAGCTTTTCTGCAAGCCACCCAAGCATGGCGGAGTCGTCGCCTGGCACCAGGACTACTCCTATTGGACTCGTACCAAGCCCATGGCTCACTTGACATGCTGGATTGGTCTGGATGATTCGACCATCGACAATGGAGCGGTCCATTACGTGCCGGGCAGCCATCGCTGGGACTTGCTCCCCATCACCGGACTTGCTGGCGACATGGACGCGATTCGCGAGGTGCTCACCGACGAGCAGTGGGAGCAGTTCTCGAATCCGGTCGCCGTCGAACTCAAGGCGGGGCAGTGCTCCTTCCATCATCCTTTGACAATGCACGGCAGCTACGAGAACCGTACCGATCGACCA
Organism: Planctomycetales bacterium; assembly: GCA_020426595.1. Classification (GTDB taxonomy): domain Bacteria; phylum Planctomycetota; class Planctomycetia; order Pirellulales; family Pirellulaceae; genus UBA11682. The sequence continues at coordinate 4,973 of JAGQPS010000208.1, read as the reverse complement.
CGTCGCGCGATCGTGATCAACACCGTGCGCGATGGCGTGAAGAGCGATTCCAACGAGCCGTTGCTCGCCGGCGTCCCCGCCGTTCCCCAAGGAGAATGCCTGGGAGGCCAATTCTTTCCGTTGCTCTTCGACCCGGCCGCGATCGATACGTAGGCCGCTCAAGCGGAGTCGCGAAACGGACTGTTGAAAACGCTTCCCACGCGTCAAGAATCACGAAAGGGACGATGAACCACATGGGTCCATCGTCCCTTTTTTTACGATACGAAAAGCGATTGCCCACGGGCGCGAATCGATTAGCGCGGAGGCATATCGCAGCTCACACCACCCGCGGCGACGTTGTAGCACGCCTGGGTGTAATCCATGATCATGCGGTCCGAACTGAATCGCCAGGCGAGACCGGCGATGGAGTTCATCATCATGCGAATCCAATCGCGCGGCAAACCATCGACGTCACGACGATAGAAGGTCGGAATGACCTGATTCTCGATCACGTCATACAACGACTCGCTG
>JAGQPS010000208.1:2784-4366 GCA_020426595.1 Planctomycetales bacterium | reverse complement strand
AGCGTTGTGGGTTTCCCACAGCTCGCCCGGATCGATACGGTGCGTGTTCTGCCACACCTCGTATTCACCGAGCCGCGAAAGCCAATCGTTGGGGAAGTAGCGGTCATACAAATGCCGCATCTGATCGGCCAACCAACTCGGCACGTGCACGCCGTTGGTGATGTGGCCGATCGGAATATTCTCCTCGACCTGCCAAGGCCAGAGGTGAGCCCACATGCGACGCGAGACAATACCGTGCAACTGACTCACCGCGTTGGCTCGTCGCGAGAGCTTGAGTCCGAGGACCGTCATGCAGAACGACTCGGATTCGTTTTGCGGCTCGACTCGCCCCAACCCCATCAGCTGTTCGTAGCTGATACCGAGCTGGTCACGCAGCGGCCCCAAGTGCTCCTCGGTCAGCCCCGGATCGAAGCGGTCATGTCCCGCCGGTACCGGCGTATGAGTCGTGAAGACGGTGTGCTGAGCCACGTCTCGCAGCGAGTCCTCGAAGGTCAGGCCATCGTCGTGCATCCGCTCCCGAATCACTTCCAGCGGAGCGAACGCGCTGTGGCCCTCGTTCAAGTGATAAACGCCGGGGGTGATTCCGAGGGCCCGCAAGGCCTTCACACCACCAACGCCGAGCACCAACTCCTGTCGAATACGAGTCCGCACGTCACCGCCGTACAAGCGACTGGTGAGCTGACGATCCTGGGGACTGTTGCCATCGACATTGCAATCGAGCAGATAAAGCTGCACGCGGCCGACCTGCATCTTCCAGACCTTCGCGACCAAGGTGCCCGAGCGAGTCTCGAGCGTCACCATGATCGGATTGCCCTCGGCATCATGAGCCGGCTGCATGGGCAGGTTATCGATCCGCGTATCGATATATTCTTCCGCCTGGTAGCCACTCTCGTCGAGTTGCTGCTTGAAGTAGCCTTGGCTGTAGAACAAACCGACAGCGACGAGGGGCACGCCCAGATTGCTCGCGCTTTTGACATGGTCGCCACTGAGCACTCCGAGACCACCGGAGTAGATCGGGATCGACTCGTGAATGCCGAACTCCGCCGAGAAGTAGGCGACCGGCTTGGCCCCGAGAATTCCCGCGCGAGTCGAACACCAAGTCGGCGATTCGGCCAGGTACTCCTTGAGGCGCCGGAAGGCGTGATTGATGCGGCTGTAGAGCACCATCTCGGCGGCTCGCAAATCGAGTCGCTCCGGAGTGAACTCCTTCATCAGCGCGATCGGATTGTGATCTAGTTGTCGCCAGCGAATGGGATCGAGATCGCGGAAAAGATTGCTGACTTCCGGATTCCAAGACCACCACAGATTGTGAGCCAGCGCCAAGCACTTGTCATACAACTCCTGGGCGGTCGTCCCGTAGGCGTTGACCTTGGGAGGTGTCGTCAAAGCGTTTGACGGATTCATGGCAACCTCATCGATAAGAGTAAATGGCGGTCACCGCACCGCCACACTGAATGGCAAACACATTGATCCGCGAGCGAACGAAAAGCGGATGCACGAAACGGAGACGAATCAAACGCCGAGTTCGTTGAGTCGAACCGTAACCAAACTCCTCGGATGTGCGGCGGAGAAAATGAGCGGA
>JAGQPS010000208.1:0-2685 GCA_020426595.1 Planctomycetales bacterium | reverse complement strand
TAGACGAATCAAACGCCGAGTTCGTTGAGTCGAACCGTAACCAAACTCCTCGGATGTGCGGCGGAGAAAATGAGCGGACGACGGTGATCCCAAGGTCTCGTCGAACGCCTCTGCTCTCGCCACGTCCAAGCTCCTCCCTCGGCAATTTGGCCGGATGGGCCATTCGACTTCACTTAGGCTCGGCGCTACGTTGACGAGCGCATCGAGCGGCAAGAAGTCAAAACCGACTGTGGTGGAGTGGGGCGAATTGATTGTCGCTCGAGCGACGAAGGGAACTTGGTGGGGACCAAGTTCGCGCTTCCGCGACTCGATACTCGCTTATTGATCGGCCATTTAGGCCCAAGTCCTCACGGACGTTATCATGAAAATGGATGCCCCAATCGGCAGAGCTTGCCAGGGTTCCCGGAAGTATATCGACTTCGCGCCGCTTCGCTCAGACCCCTCGCACTTGCCCTCCCCAAACTTTCGGGAAGTTGAACCCAAGAGCTCCCGAAGCCCCAACTCATCGCAAGCAACCAACTCAACCTAGTCAACCAAGACTTTCCAGCGATCACTCCCCGCAAGGAGGCCCGACTTCATGAATGGTCACTTCGACGACTACTCCCCTCGGCTCGCGGCGCTTTGCCAGAACCTGAAGTCGCGTTCGGATCGTTGGCGGTCGGTCGATGATTGGCCCGCGGAAAGCCTCGCGCTGTGCGGTGAGGCGGACCTGTACCGCTGGTTTCATGAAGCTCGTTGGGGCGGTTGGGAATGGGCCGAGGCGGATGTCATTCGAGGCTACTTGCAGCTCTCCGCAGCCTGCCTCAACACGACCTTCATCATCACCCAGCGAACCGCCGCATGCTTGCGACTCGAACGCAGCGAGAACGAGGCGGCCAAGCAACGCTGGTTACCCGACCTCGTCGCGGGACACTCCTTCGCGACCGTGGGAATCTCGCACCTCACGACCAGTCGACAACACCTAGCTCCGGTGATGAAGGCCGAACGCGATGGCACTGGCTTCCGCTTGACCGGATCGAGTCCGTGGGTGACCGGCGCGGCCCACGCGACGATGATCGTCACGGGAGCCACGCTGGACGATGGGACTCAGATTCTCGTGACGCTCCCGACCGATCGACCAGGAGTCAGCGTGCCGCGGCCGCTGGATCTCATCGGGCTCTCGGCTAGCGCGACCGGAAGCGTGGCGTGCGAACAAGTCCGGATCGAGGCGGATGAGGTGCTCTTCGGACCACTGCCCCAGGTGATGCAGGCGGGCGCTGGCGGAGGTACCGGCGGGCTGCAAACCTCGACTCTCGCGCTCGGACTCTCTCGAGCCGCGTTGGATCTGGTGGCCGACGAAGCGCGGCGACGCGAGCCTCTTCAGCCGATCTCCGAAACCTTCGAGCGACGTTGGGAAGGTGCGGTCGAACATCTGCTTGGAGCGGCCCGTGAGCCAGGTTCGCGGGACCTGGCGGAGATTCGACGCGAGGCCAACGACCTCGTCCTGCAATCGACGCAGGCCGCGCTCGCCGCCGCCAAGGGGACGGGTTACGTCGCGGGGCATGGAGCCGGCAAGTGGGCGGTCGAAGCACTGTTTTTTCTGGTGTGGAGCTGCCCATTCGGCGTGATCCAGTCCCACTTGTGCGACTGGTCCGCCGCGCCGACGATAGTGAATGACTGATCGAACTTCCGCCCACGGACGTTAGCAATGACCGACCCCACTCTCGTAGTCTGGCATGACCACAGCGTCGCACGTCCTCGTGGTAAGGTCGTTTGGCTCACCGGACTCAGCGGCAGTGGCAAGAGCACGATCGCCAACGCCGTCGACGTGCTACTCAACCAGCAGGGCGTCCCGTCCTATTTGCTCGATGGCGACAACGTTCGCCACGGGCTCAATGCTTCCCCCGAGCGCCTCGCCCCGATTCATGGTGAAGCATTCGCGCGCCGCTTTGGGCTCGGCTTTGGCGACGAGGATCGAGAGGAGAACATCCGTCGCATCGCGGCGGTCGCGGAACTGTTTTGCTCGGCTGGCTTGATCGTGTTGACGGCTTTCGTGAGTCCGTTTCGACGTGACCGCGAATTGGCTCGGCGCTACGTTGAATCGCAAGGCGGCCCCGGGGATTTCGTCGAGGTGTTTGTCGATACGCCGCTCGAAGTCTGTGAGCGACGCGACCCCAAGGGGCTCTATCAGAAGGCTCGTGCCGGGACGCTGAGAAACTTCACCGGCATCGATTCCCCGTACGAGCCTCCAGCGGCACCCGAACTGCATTTGGCGGCTGGCGAGCGGAGCGTCGCTCAACTTGCCGGCGAGGTGGTCGACTTTCTCGGCTTTCGTAGCGAGCCCGACGGGAAACCCGGTTCCTAGGCTTTGGCAAGCTGGGTAGGCAAACTTGACGAATTATGACAGTCGGGGGATAACAAGGGAGCCTGCCGGCCTCCCACCTTGATTCTCTCCCTTTGAACTCGACGCGAACAGGCAATCGAGTTTCGGTTGTAGATGCGTTCCCGTGGTTTGTCGTTGGACCGCCCACCCCCGTAGGCGTTTTCCGTGGCGCGGTTTTCCACGTTGCTCGGTGCGGAAGGAGTTTCGCCCGATGGTGGGAAAGGTCTCTGTTTGGTGCCGGGCTCGGATGCGTGCGGCGAAAAATGTACGAGGCGGTTTCCTGCTGGCAAACCGTTTGGATATTGGCTCGTGTTGTCCACGAC
>JAGQPS010000207.1 GCA_020426595.1 Planctomycetales bacterium | reverse complement strand
CCCGTTACGGTACTATGACCATGTGGCCTGAGCGTCAAAGAGTTTCCTTCGCTGGTTTTGCGAGTCTGTGTTCGCAGACCACGAAAGCCTCGGGCGATTAGCTCAGTTGGCTAGAGCGCCGCCCTTACAAGGCGGAAGTCACAGGTTCGAGCCCTGTATCGCCCACTTCATCGAGTTTCAGCCGGGACGGTTCGCCGATCAACGAGCCTCAGCGGGGCCCGGTCGGCTCGGTCCTTCTCGCCAGCGTAGCTTCAATTGGCAGAGCACCGCATTCGTAATGCGGGGGTTGCGGGTTCGACTCCCGCCGCTGGCTCTTTTCTCTGGCTCGGTCCTCGTCCCTGGTTCGCGTGACTCCCTGGTTTGTAGGGGCCCGAGTCGCGATCCAGTCGAATTCGACCTCTAGGCTTGCTTGCCTTCCCGTGGTGCTGGGTCCTTGTCGCGGCCTAACCGTTTGCCGGCTGATCGACGGCCGAGTCCGCGCCATGACGTTCGTGAAGGTTCGTTCGCCATTCATTGGTGGGGTGTGAGGCAATTGAGAGGGAGCCCGTTGGGGTCGGTGGTCAGGACTCGGTGGCTAATCCTGGCCTTTGCCGGATAGTCGGGGGTTTGCGGCAGGTTCATGGCGGAGTGCGATTCCGTCCGGCAAACCAAATCGCTAAGATGACGAGTCGGTCATTGCCCGATGGGGCGACGATGGTAGGCATGGAATAATCCGTGGGGCTGGGTGGACGCCGCCGAGCCTTTCCCGCGATGGTCGGGAAGCGGAAAGAAGGCGTTAGGGTCGACAGGATCGCATTGCGGCGGTCGAGTCGACGTGGCGACCAGGGTCGTACAACGTTGCTGTCGAGCCACGTTGCTTTCGAGGTTTCGAAGGGGGATCGAGCGTGTCCATGGTGCAAGGGACGACTGTCGACTTGAAAGAGCTAGTGATGTCGAGCGGGACTTTCGGGCCGCCCGAAGTCGAAACGATTCGCTCGGCGATCTCGAAAGAGCATGGCCAATTTGGCGTGCTCCGCGATTTGGTGGGTGAGCTCGACGCGCAGGAAGGGCGTAGCCCCGCGAACTCCGTTCGACTCGGCATCTGCCTTTACCTTCTCGGCCGATTCCGTCGAGCCATCGAGGTGCTGTCGTCGGCCGACGGCGGAGCGATCACCCTTTACTATCTCGGACGCGCGTACTTCGCGATCGAGGATTTCAATTCGGCCGTCGAGGCTTACGGCAAGGCCAAGAAGGCTGGTTTCGATGGCGCCTGGTGCGACATGGGAACGGCGGAGTCGCTGCGTAGCGCTGGCCGTCCCGCCGAAGCGCTGAAGGTCCTCGACGAATTGTTCGGTCCGATCGAGCAAACCGCCGAGTACCTCTATCAGCGCGGATCGACCGTGGCCGCCATCGGTGGCAACCCGACCGAAGTCGTCGCGCTTTATGAGCGAGCGGTCGAGATCGAAAACAATCACGCCGGCGCGCTGTTTGGTCTCGCTCTCGAGAATGACCGCCGAGGCAACGACGAGAAGGCTTTCGAGCTGTACGCCAAGTCGGCCGCGTCGTTTCCGGCTCATGTGGGCGCGTTGCTGAACCTCGGCATTCTTTACGAGGATCACAACCAGTTCGATCACGCCCAGAAGTGTTTCGAGCGGATCCTGGACGTCTATCCGGCGCATCCCCGCGCTCGGCTCTTCTTCCGCGACGTCGTGGCGGCCGGTGGCGCGACGATCGATCCTTGGCAGGAGCGCGAGAAGGAAAAGTTGGCTCAGGTTCTCAAGGTGCCCGTGACCGACTTCGAGTTGTCGGTGCGCAGCCGCAACTGCCTCCAAAAGATGAACATCCGCACCATCGGCGATCTGACTCGGGTTTCCGAGCAAGAGCTGTTGGCCAGCAAGAACTTTGGCGAGACCTCGTTGATCGAAATCAAGGAGATGCTCCTCGCCAAGGGAGTCTCGATCGGTCAATTCGCGCATGAAAAGCGAGTGGACGAGGAAGTCGATACTTCAAGCCTCTCGCCCGACGAGCAAGCGTTGTTGGAGCGTCCGATCTCGGACCTCAATCTCAGCGTGCGAGCTCGCAAGTGCATGAATCGCCTCGGTCTGTCGGTACTGGGCGAGCTAGTCCGTAAGACGCAGGATGACTTGCTCGAATGCAAGAACTTCGGCGTGACGAGCCTCAATGAGGTTCGCGAGAAGCTGACGCAGATCGGCCTCAAGCTGCGCGGCGAATAACGAGTTCACGGGCTCCTTGGGCGGGCCGAGGTCCGGCTCGTCCAAGGAGTTTCCCGCATGAACGACTCTTCCTCCGATTCGGAGTCTCGGTCCGGCGACGAGCCACTGCCGGTCGCTGCTTCCAGCGCCGAGGACGTCGCGACCGGTTTTCAGTCGAGCGGCGACGGCGCGGAGCTCCCGCCGATATCTCAGCTCCCGCATCCCAAGTCAGGCCAACGGCCCATCTCCTATCGTCTTGAGGCACGAGACCCACATTCCCAGGCTCGCGCCGGCGTGCTCTCCACGCTGCGAGGGCCGGTCGAGATGCCGGCGTTCATGCCGGTTGGTACGGCGGCTACCGTGAAGGGGCTCACGCCCGACGCGCTCGAGTCGACGGGGTCGCGGATCGTGCTCGGCAATACCTACCACCTCGCGCTGCGGCCTGGCGAGGATGTGGTGCGAGAGCTTGGTGGGCTGCATCGGTTCATGGGCTGGAACGGTCCAATGCTCACCGACAGCGGTGGCTTTCAGATGTTCAGCCTCGCGCGTCTCGTGAAGGTGAACGAACGAGGCGCCAAGTTTCGCTCGCACATCGATGGTCGGCTGCTGGAACTCTCGCCCGAGCGAGCCGTGGAGATTCAAGAGGCGTTGGGCGCCGACATCGCGATGGTGTTCGACCACGTCATTGGCTTGCCGGCTCCACGAGCCGACGTCGAGGAGGCGTGTTGGCGTTCGGTGCGTTGGGCCGAGCGATGCCAACATGCGGCGAAGCGGTCCGATCAGACTCTGTTCGCGATCGTGCAAGGAGGTCTGGAGCCGGAGCTCCGTGTCGAGTGCGCCAAGGCGCTCGCGTCGCTCGATTTCGCCGGCTACGCCGTGGGAGGCCTGAGCGTTGGCGAAACCGCGGACGAGATGCATCGGATCCTTGAATGCACGACTCCTCACCTGCCCGAGGAATCGCCTCGTTATTTGATGGGAGTCGGGCGTCCCGAGGATTTGCTCAACGGGATCGCTCGAGGCATCGACATGTTCGATTGCGTGATGCCGACGCGCAATGGCCGCAATGCGATGGCGTTCACCGATCAGGGGCCGGTGAAACTGCGCAACGCCAAGTTTCAACGCGATCCCTCTCCGTTGCAGGCCGGCATGCCTTGGCCGAGTGGTTCGGTGAGTCGCGCATACCTGCGTCACTTGTTCGCGAGTGGCGAGATGCTCGGGCCGATTCTGGTTTCGTGGCACAACATCGCGTATTACCACCGGCTCATGCGGGAGGCCCGGACCGCGATCTTGGCGGGCGCCTTTCGCGAGTTCTACGAGGATCGCATGCGAGGCTGGGGAGTGCCATCGGCTTGGCCACCAGCGGCTTGACGTCGAAAAACATCCCCGGCTCCTTTGGCTCGGTCCCCTCGGGGCTTGGCACCCGGTGGGAGAGTGGGACGCCGCGAAATCCATCCCATGGGTGACGGCGGTCCGTCTCGCCTGGGGCGTGATGTCCAGGGCGGTAGCGTCCTGGCTCGTCCCGCGCTGGCAGCTCGGGAGTTGGGGCAAGGATGTTGGGGAGAAGGGCCGTTTTCCGCGCCGAAAGCCCGTCTTGTCCCTATTTGTTGGGCGTCGTAAGATGTCCGACTTGTTTTGCTCATGACGGGATCAGCGGGAGTACCCTCGTCTTCGACGAGAGGTGACCGCTTGCTTTCCCGAGGCGTTCGGCCAGTAAGCCCCATGGGTGATGCACCTAAGCGGGTGTGACTGTTCGGCTCCACTGCGGCCTCCGCGGATGAAACCCAGCCGGTCCAACCGAGCTTGGGGTGCGAGTCCGCGCGGGAAACCGAGCGGGGGTTACCGAAACGGGAGTCGTAGGGGGCCGTCGCGACCAAGAATCGCGGTGGGTTGCTTGGGGCCCTCGAGAGCCCGTCAGGTCGGTCCCCGTATGAGCGAATCACCCGAGAGTTGAGCGAGCTCCGCTCTTCGCGAAAAGACGATGCAGTGCTTGCCGCAGAGGAAGCTCCGATGATGCCTGACCTATCCCTGATGGTGCGACTCTTGGCCGAAGAAGCCGAGCAGACAAACCGCTCCCCGCTCCCGATGTACTTGATGATCGGAGTGATCGGGTTGCTATGGGTCGTCATCATGTGGCTGCCCCAACGCAAGGAGCAGCAGCGGACTCAGGCGATGCTCGGCGGACTGAAAAAGAATGATCGCGTACTGCTCAGCAGCGGCATCCAAGGGGTGGTGATGCAGGCTCAATCCGACGACACCTACATCGTCGTGCGAGTCGATGAGAGTACGGGTACGAAGCTAAAGGTATTGCGGTCTTCGGTCGTGCGAGTGGTCGACGACGAGAAGGACGCTTGACGAATCACGTGTGAATTAATTCAGGCGATTGCCGGGCGAGTTGGGCACCCGAGTGAATGCTCGGAACAGTGTGTGTCCCGCTGGTGATCGTTGGGCGGCGTTCGAGCGAGGCCCTCGCGGGTTTGGCGATGCCGACCGAGTATCGGAGAAGCAGGAAGTTTCGCGCATGAACCAGTTTTCAACGTCCAGCCTTCTTTGGGCTCAGGCGGAGTCGCAAGTCGATGCGGATGCGGTGGCTTGGTACCAAGACCCGTTTACCGCGTTCTTGATCGTCGTCGCGACGGCCGTGGCCTGTTTTGCGTTCGCTTGGTGGTACACCAAGTCGATTCGCATGAAGGATCATTGGTGGCGTTTGGGATTGACGCTCGCCTGCTTCATCGCGGGCTCCGAGATCATCGCGCTGAAGTGGCCACCGAAGCTCGGTGTCGACTTGAAGGGTGGCGTGGTGTTCATCGCCGAGTTGGCGCCAGCGGCCGAAGGCGAGACCGTCTCGCCCGAGGATCTCGTGCCTCGACTCAAGGAACGTGTCGACCCGACCAACACGAAGGAGATCATGATTCGCCCCTACGGCGCGAAGATGATCGAGATCGTGATTCCCGACGTGGGCAACCAAGAGGCGGATCGGATCTGGCGAACCTTGGTGCAAGCCGGATTCATGCAGTTCCGTATCGTAGCCGACAGCTCATCCCATGCGGCTCTCTTTCAGGCCGCGCTGCGCGACCTTGAATCGGGCAAGATCGCCAAGGTGGTAGCCGATGCCAATGGTAAGCCGATTGGTCGTTGGGTCGGCATTGGACGACGCTACGACGCGCAAGGGCGACCGGCGAGCTATCGGTGGGCTCCGAATCCTGGCAACCTCGTTCGTGATCCGCAGACGGGCCGCATTGTCGATACCTCGTTCGCTCCACGTCCCCAGCCGGGCGCGGCGGACGAGAACGCGGCCTTCTCCGCGTGGGTTGATGAACAAGGATACGCTGACTTGGAGGTACTGGTCGCACTCGATGACAGGAATGTCTCGGGTGAGCAGTTGGCCAATCCTCGCTCGGGAATCGATGAGCGGGGCCGCCCGTGCGTGAACTTCCAGTTGCGCGGACGAGGCATTAGCAACTTCTTTCAGTTGACGAGCGCGAATCGTGATCGACCGCTGGGAATCGTGATGGACGACCGACTGTTGTCGGCTCCGAACATCAATTCACCGATTTCCCAACAGGGCCAGATCATGGGCGACTTCACTCCCGCGGAAGTCGACGAGCTGGTGAACATCCTCAAGTCGGGTCGCTTGCCGGGCACGCTGATGAAGAATCCGGTCAGCAAGGACTCGGTCGATTCCAATATCGGTCGGCAGCTGCAAGAGAGCGGCCTGTTCTCGATCGGTCTCTCGTTCGTCGCGGTGATCGTCTTCATGGCGATCTATTACATGCGAGCCGGCATCATCGCTTGCTTGGTGCTGCTGATCAACGTTTCGCTAATCGTGTCGTTGACGATGCTCATCAAGTTCCCGTTCTCCCTAACGAGCCTCGCGGGCTTGGTGCTGACCGTCGGTATGTCGGTCGACGCCAACGTGCTGATCTTCGAGCGTATACGTGAGGAACTGACGAAGGGCTCGACGCTGCGAATGGCCATTCAGAATGGTTTCTCGCGGGCGATGTCGACGATTATCGACGCCAACCTGACCACGTTGTTGACCGCCGTCGTGTTGTACTTGATCGGTACCGAGCATATCCGCGGATTCGCCGTGACGTTGATCCTCGGTATCGTCATGAGCTTGTTCACCGCGATCTTCTGCGCTCGAGTCATGTTCGAGATCGCCGAGAAGCAACGCTGGTTGGGGCAGCTCAAGATGATGCAAGTCTTCGACGGGCGTTTGATCAACTTCGGTCAAATCTGGCCCAAGGCCTTGGGAGCATCGGTCATCATGATCGCCCTGGGCTTGGTCGGCGTCGGGCTGCGTGGATCGGGCATCTTGTCCCACGACCTTCAAGGTGGCACCAGCGCCCGTATTCTGCTGACCGAGCCTATGAAGGCCGAGGATGTCCGTGACCTGCTGAATGAGCGGTTTGAGGGCACGGGCGAATTCGCCGAATTGGGTGCTGTCGAAACGGACGGTGTTCGTCACACGGTCGAAGTCGCCGAGGTGACGGTTGACGGAGTCGCGGCGGGCAGTGTGTATCGAGTCGACACGTCCCTGCGAAGCTATCAGGGGGACGGTGATCCTCCCGCGGACTACCCACAGTTCGACCTCGTGTTGGAGCAAGCGCTGGGCAATCGTTTGGCCCGTTACGACGTCGCCTATTCGACGCTCGTCGCCTCGCCGGTCGACGGTTCCAGTTCGACCGATTCCACGAGCGAGACTCCTCTCGTGCCGCCGGCGACGGGAACCGATGGCTCTGATTCGAGCTCTCCTGACAGCACACCGTCGGGAACATCGGGCGAGGGCACCGATGGTTCGGCGAGCGAAGGTTCATCGGATCCGATGGGAAGTTTGGACCGTTCCAATCGATTCCCAGCCTTCTCTGGTGGCCCGGTTTTCGTGAGTTTCCAGGAAGAGCCGACTGTGGAGCCGTCTGTGGATCCGAGCGGAAGTGAGCCAGCTCAAGAAGAGCCGGCCACGACCTCACCCGAACCCGCTGGCACGGATCCCCAAACGACCGAGCCTCAGACGACGGAGCCTCAGACCACCGAGCCTGAAACAACGGAAACTCCCACGACCGAGCCCGAGACTACTGAGCCTCAGGTAACGGAACCGGAGACGACTGAACCCGAGACGACCGAGCCGGCTACGACGGAACCGCAAACAACGGAACCCGAGACCACTGAAACGGAAGTCACGGTGCCCGAGACGACCGCGCCCGGAGGCGGAAGCATCACGGTCCCCAATCAGGAAGGGGGCGATTTGATTTCGCTTGATCCCGAGTCATCGACTGGCCCGAGGGTTCGTTGCAGCACGACTCTCACGTTCACTTATCCGTTGTCCGAGGATGGGCTTCGCCAAGCGATTCGCGACGTCGCGAACGACTTGAACCTCTCGATCGATAGCGAACTCGCCACGTTGACTCCCGGCGCCGATGAACAGGCGGCCGGCACGGTGTGGGTTGTAGAGATCGTCACGGCCGATCAAACGCAGGTGGAACGGCTGTTGACCGGACTGCAAGAAGACTTGCGGAACCGACCTTACTTCTCGAGCCTCGCCGAAGTCGGTGGACAGATCGCCGAGGATGCTCAGTTGAGCGCGGCGGGGGCCTTGTTTGTTAGCCTCGTCGGCATCGTGCTCTACATCTGGATTCGATTCCAGAAGGTCGCCTATGGCCTCGCGGCCGTCATCGCCCTCGTGCACGACGTGCTGATGGTGCTGGGCGCGATCGCGATCAGCAAGTGGCTCGCGCCGGTGTTCGGCATCATCCTGGTCGAGAACTTCAAGATCAGCGTGCCGGTAATCGCCGCGTTCCTGACGGTGATCGGTTACTCGCTCAACGATACGATCGTCGTGTTCGACCGTATCCGTGAAGTGAAGGGCAAGAGTCCTAAGTTGACGATGGACATGATCAACACGAGCATTTCACAAACGCTGAGCCGAACGTTGTTGACCTCGTTCACCACCTTCATCGTGTTGGTGATTCTCTACGCGATCGGTGGCGAGGCGATTCACTCATTCGCTTTCGCGTTGATGGTCGGAATCTTCGTGGGTACCTACAGCTCGATCTTCATCGCGGCTCCGGTCCTGTACTATCTGACTCACAAGACCGAGCAAGCCTAGTCGAGCGACGGCTCGTATCGGCTGAGAAACTCAAAACAGCCCGGCGCCTTCAGGGGTGGCCGGGCTGTTTTCGTTACCGCGATGGAAAGTGATCGCGCAAGGGTCTAATCGCCGAATGCGACCGCCCCCAATCCGATGAACGCGCTCGTTGAAGCATCGGTGCGATTCGGTTCGGCAATGATGGCCAGCACGACGCGCGGTATCGGGGACATTCGTGACGTCCGCCTCCGTATCCTTGGGTACTCCTGGTGGGTAGTATTTATGGGTCCTGTCAGGGTGAAGGTACTTGTCTCACTCCTGATGAATGGTTGGGAATGAGTTCTCGTGAGGCTTAAAGATGGTCGGACTTGTTGGCGGGCTGTTGTTGGCCTGTTTGTCATTCTTCTTGGTCAGCACCAAGTTCGAGACCTCGGTGTGGATCGCGGGAATCGTCTCGCTGGTCGTGCTAGTGATTTGCCTATTCACCGGGCTCATTGGTTGCCTGGTCCTTGGGCTGGCACTCGCGGCTCTCTTCAAGGCTGACTTCTAGCGGTCCGCGAATGATGCGACCTGACGCGGTTGTCCAGCCGGTCACTTGTCCACGGCCACCTGTTACCCCGCCGCGGGGATTTGGAAGGCATCGCCATGCTCGGTACGCC
>JAGQPS010000206.1:4243-9054 GCA_020426595.1 Planctomycetales bacterium | reverse complement strand
CTTCCAATCCTCAAGCGTATCCAGATCTTGTACTCGGCAGCGTGGCAACGGAATCCCGGCGGCTCGCGAGGTGAAGATTCCACGGCTGGTTCGCCAAGCGTTGGCCGTTCCCCAATAGAACTGACCGGCATCGTGCCAGGCCTCGGGCAGATCTTGCGAACGCGTCGAGACATGTTCGGGATAGAACATTCGCACGACTCCGTCCTCGACACTCAAGGCTCGGAAGATCGGGAAGGGAAACGTGGTGATCGGAAAAGCGAACTCGAGACTCGGATCGGCGCGCAGGCGTTCGAGTCCACTGCGTAGGTCGGCCGCTTGAACGAATGGTGCGGTCGCGTAGATGCAGCACGCGAAGTCCACCGTCGCGCCGGTCGATTCCTGCCAGTCGATGGCATGGGCGATGACGGGAATGGTCGGGGTGTGGTCGTCCGAGAGTTCAGCGGGTCGCACGAACGGCACTTCGGCTCCCAGTTCGCGCGCGACCGCCGTGACCTCGGGAGAATCGGTCGAGACGATGATGCGATCGAAGACACCAGACTCTTGGGCCGCCGCGATCGAATAAGCGATGGCCGGTCGACCGAGGAAGTCGCGGATGTTCTTGCCGGGAATCCGCTTGCTGCCGCCGCGCGCCGGTATGACCGCCAGGTTCATGAGGGCTGTCTCAACAGTTCGCGTAACGTCTTGGCGACTCGGTCGACGTCGTCATCGGTCATGTCGGGATAGAGCGGCAAGCTGAGCGTGCGTTGATAGAACGACTCGGCGCGGGGACATTTTCCAGGCCCGTACCCGTAGGTGCGGCGATACCACGGCTGCAGATGCACCGGAATGTAGAGCACCTGCGTGCCGATCCCCTGCTCGCGCAGCGTCATCATCACCTCGGTGCGCGAACGACCGAGTGAGGCGAAATCAACCTGCACGGTGAACAAATGCCAGGACGTGAGCGATTGGTCGAGAGCGTGGTGAAGGCCGGGAAGCGTGAGACCGGGGAGATCCGCGAGCTGTTGATGATACCGAGCGACCAATCGACGGCGCCGCTCGAGGAACGCGGGGAGTCGCGCTAGCTGGCTGAGACCCAACGCGCACTGAAAGTCGGTGAGTCGATAGTTGTAACCGAGGTCCTGCATTTCGTAGTACCAAGGACCGCGCTCATCGAGACTCGGATCACCAAGCCCCGTGAACTCGTGAGCCTCGCGACACATCCCATGCGTGCGGAGGCGGCGGAGTTTCGCGGCGAGTCGGGCATCGTCGGTCGTGATCATGCCTCCCTCGCCCGTCGTCATCGTCTTGACGGGATGGAAGCTGAACGTGGTCAGATCGGCCCAAGGGTGTCCGCCGACTCGCCAACGTTTACCCTCGTACTCG
Organism: Planctomycetales bacterium; assembly: GCA_020426595.1. Lineage (GTDB taxonomy): Bacteria > Planctomycetota > Planctomycetia > Pirellulales > Pirellulaceae > UBA11682. The sequence goes on along the minus strand of JAGQPS010000206.1, from coordinate 7,692 downwards.
AATTGACCGCCGACCGCGTGACACGCGTCCTCGATCACGAAGGCGCCGTGATCTCGAGCGATTTGGGCGATGGCCGGCATGTCGGCGGTTTGGCCGGCGTAATCGACGGCGATCACGGCCCGCACGTCGTCGCTCCAGCCAGCTCGCAATGCCTCGGGGTCGAGGTTGTAACTGACCGGATCGATGTCGACGAAATCAGGAGTTGCTCCGACCATCGCGGCGCAGTTGGCGGAGGCGAGAAACGTGTTGGGACTTGTGATCACCCGATCGCCCGGACCGATCTCGAGGGCCAGCAGCGAGAGATGCAGCGCGGCGGTGGCATTGCTCACGGCGATCGCGTGCTTGGCGTTGACCGTGTCGGCGAACGCCTCTTCAAATTCCACGACCTTGGGGCCGGTCGTTAGCCAATCGCCGGTGAGTACCTCGGAGACCGCCTGGACATCGTCGGCGTTGATCGATTGCCGACCGTAGGGAATCATCACGCCACCTCGAAGGAACTGTCGACATGCGTGCGAATCAACTCGCGCAGCTGCTCGACGCTAAGCCAACGGTCGTTCTTGTCCGAGCTGTAACGGAAGTCGGGCTCGACGCTGGTCGCCTTGTGATAGTCGGCGTAGCGAGCCAAGTTCTGCTCGAAGTTCTTGCCCCAGCTCATCGGGACGATGACGTAGTACTGGTCGTTCTCGATCGTGCAACGGCTATCGCTGGCGGTGACCATTTCCTCGTGCAGCTTCTCGCCGGGACGAATGCCGACGATCGGCATCTCGCAATTCGGCCCGACCGCCTCGGCCACGTCGGTGATGCGATACGACGGAATCTTGGGGACGAGAATCTCGCCTCCGAGGGCGTATTGCAGGGCGTAGAGCACCATGTCGACGCCTTCCTGCAACGAGATATTGAAGCGAGTCATGCGCGGGTCGGTGATCGGCAACACTCCCTTGGCTCGTTGATCAAGGAAGAACGGGATCACGCTTCCGCGGCTTCCCATGACGTTGCCGTAGCGCACGACGGAGAACGAAAGATCGCGCCCGCCGCGGAAGTTGTTCGCGGCGATGAACAGCTTGTCCGAACAGAGCTTGCTGGCTCCGTAGAGATTGATCGGCGCGGCCGCTTTGTCGGTGCTGAGCGCGACGACCTTGCGCACGCTCGAATCGAGGATCGCATCGATCAGGTTCTGAGCGCCAAGCACGTTCGTCTTGATGCACTCGAACGGATTGTATTCGGCGGTCGGCACTTGCTTGAGAGCCGCCGCATGCACGACGGTATCGATTCCCTCCAAGGCCCGTCGAATCCGAGCTTCGTCGCGAATGTCCCCGATGAAGAACCGCAGCTGCGGGTACTCGTCGTGAGGGAACTCCTGCTGCATTTGAAACTGCTTGAGTTCATCGCGCGAGAAGACGACGAGCCGTTTGATGTGCGGATAGCGCTGCAGCACGGTGCGGATGAACTGCTTGCCAAACGACCCAGTTCCACCCGTTACGAGCAATCGTTCAGAGTTCACGAATAGAGATCCAGGCTGTGGGAAACGAGATGACCGAGACTGCGGCGAACAGGCTCATCGTCCGAGAATCCTAACGCGGCAAGTCGAACGGGAACCGGAATCGGCGGAGCGGACAATGCCTAGCGGCAACGAGTGTCCGCGGTATCCGAATCCGAAGCGATCCCGTCGCCTCGCGCGGTGCGGGGCAGCATAGGAGTTTCGGCGAATCCTCACAAGCTCAACCCGTTGCGGCGATGTAGCTCGGAGTCGGCAGGAGCGATACCACGGAACGGAAGCCGACCATGGCGTGTCCTCGCCGAGGGCCAGCGTTCCTGGTTCGGGCCAAGGAGAACGGTTGGAGCCGATGGGCGCGGTGCCAGTTGGCACGGCGCCCGTGAAGGAGGCGCAAGAGTGTCTGCTTTCGCTCCGCGAAAGCAGGTCCGCGCGGTCCGCATCCCGAACCGCGGCCACCAACATCGAAAAGGCCCCAGGCCACGGTGTCGATTGACCTTCGGCCAATCGCGCCGCGCTCGGCATGCTCGAAGACCGCGCGACTAGTTCGTCGACAGGGCGACTTCGCCTTCGGTCTCGTCGGCCGCGAGGGGTTCGGTTTGTTGCCAGGACAAGCTGAGCCAGCCACCTTGCAGCTCGAACTGGGCGAGCTTGAGCGGAGCACGATCCGCGAAGCGGCCTGGGAAGCGAATGCCCTCGGTTTCTCGCTCCTCGGGGAAGAGAGCTTGGAACTTCTCTTGCATGAAGGTGCGGATGCCGCGGCGCTCGATGTTCAGTTGCTCACGACCAGGAAAGGTCACTTCGACATCGCCTTGACGAGTCAACCGCACCCCCTGCTCCGTTCGCACGACCGCGTAGGTCGCCGAGATCTCAATCAGCTCGTTGAGCGTCTCTTCGGCCCGTTCAAAGCTCGTGCCGCGCAGGCGAGCGGTCAGAGTGCCGTCACCGAACTCGACGGTGATCGGCTGATAGGGAGCGAAGACGATCGCCCAGCGATTGTCCTGCGCGATTCGCAGCTCGCGCGGCAGATCGCCCGATCCGACCTCGACCCATTCGGCGACTTGTCGGTCGGTGACTCGTTTGCCACCGAAGACCGCCTCGGCCAAGTTGTTGATGCCGGTCTGATGCAACGCCATCGCGATGTCGGCGGTCGCATCGAGTTCGGGATGAGCCGACGGTGCGCCGAGTTGTTCACCGTTGGCTTGCAGCGCCTCGAGCATCATCGCTTGATTCGTCGTCCACGATCGCCATTGTCGCGGCGCGGCATCGAGGCGTTGGAGGGGCGAGCGAACCTCGTCTTGCATGCTGGCTCGGTTCTCGGCCACCGCGTCGGCGAACTGCTCGTCGAACGAATCCGACGTGCGCCGTTCGAGTCGAGACGCGGCGATCGCCTCCGCCTCCGGCTTGCTCTTGTACACCTGCTTGGTAACCAAGCGAGACAACAGGCGAGGCGCGCAGATGCTGAGGATCGTCGAGCGCGTGCAGGCCTCGGTCGTCGTTGGGCACGACTCGATGCCGCTCGGAGTCAGGAACAAACGCTTGCGCGCCTCGAGTGTCGAATCGCTCGTGCTGTTGATCACCAACGTGTTGCGGCCCAGCGAGCGCGTGCCGACATTGGCACCTGTCGAGGTTCCACGCAACGTCGCGATCAACTCGGCTCGCTGAGCGTTGGCCGTCGGTCGAACCGTGATCGTGCCAACGGTTCGCGCCGTACCTCGTTGCTGCGTACCAAGAATGACTTCGGAAACCGGTCGAGTGTCATCGACCGCTCGCTCGGAATTCGACTCGATGAAGTCGGCCGAAACACGAGCCACGATGTTGGGACTTCCATACCGAGCCCGCAGGAACTCGACCACGCCCGGGGCTTGATGAGCGTTCTCGAGCCGATCGGCGATGCGGCCCATCAGGGAATAGTTCGAAGCGGTCGGAGCGGATTGAGCTTCGGCGTCGAGCGCGG
>JAGQPS010000206.1:0-4144 GCA_020426595.1 Planctomycetales bacterium | reverse complement strand
CGAGTTGATCGAGCAGCGCGTTGTACGCTCCGACTTGATCGGGGACCTGGGCGTAGGTCATCAAGCCAATGAAGGCGGTGAGCTCGGCGCGGAGATTCTGGAACGCGGGGAGTTCGAGACCTGGGTGGCGGCGGCGCATCGAATCACGCACCTCGACCAGCACCGCCAAATTGGGACTCGGCGCGGCGACCTGAGCGTCGATCTCCTCCCAGCGAAGATACAACCGCCAGCCATCACGAATCTCGTCGCCATTGCGGGTGAGCTGATCATTGAGCCGGTCGAGAGCGGATTGCAGGTCCGCCTTGGCGGCCGCCACATCCTCGTCGGTCAGGGGGCGCAGCGAGCCGCGAGCCGCCTCGATGCGAGCGGAGAGAGTATCCTCCGCGCTGGCAACCGTCCCCTGGAACAGCAGCAGAGCGATTCCAAGAGTCGCGACGCCTAACCAACTCACCTGTCTCACGCACCCGCCAACAATTGATAAAGACGACACAGCCACCCTCCCTTGAGCAATCTACCCGCCTTGAATAGCCCCAAGAGTACGACTTGGTTGCGAGCGGTTCAAGAGGATCGGGGGTGGACCTCGCGGAGTCAGGCTCTCGCCGCGAGAAATAGTTCGCTCGGGAGGGTGTCGCGGGTTTCGCTGGGGTGACGGCAAGAGCTCGATGGTCGGATCGGGCCCGCATCGCGAGTGGGGTGGGAACACCCAAGCCCACTCGCGGCCGCGTTCGGCTCGTCCTAGGCGAGTCGTTCCGAGCAATGGAGCTCGGGGCGAAAGCGATTTACTGGGCCCGCTGCGAGGGGAAAGCGTGGAGCAATTCGGGCGGGAGACGAAGCAGATTCAGCGGACTCGGCGGTCGACAGTCACGAGTGGCCGGCGCACACCCCCCCTGCCCCCACAAGTGGCGATCGGTCTTGCGTTGGAGGTCGGCTGGGATCGTGGAGAGCGTCTGACGCGGCGGTAGAGCCCCGAGACCTTGTGGTTTGCAGGTCCATTCGATGTAGGGCGACCAGCGTTTGGACGCGTCGTCATCGCAATTGCGATAGAAGCCCGCATGGCCGGTGGCGACTCGCTGAATCCAAGACGCTCGGTGCCAATCGTCAGGAGAATAGAAGCCTTCGTCGCGCGGGTCTTGGGCCATTGCCGTGCTCAAGCAGCTCCCTAGCAGAGCAGCCACTGCGAATAGCAGGGGAAACGACAAACGAGCGAGTGTGATGCGGGTCTTCATTTCGCGCGGACTCCTTCCGTTGCGATGTCGAACGGCAATCTTGGATCGGTTGATTCCGAGCGGCGACTCGAGCCCCCTCAAATCCAACTCAACCGACAAGCTCTATCGACCAGGCAAACTCACCGAAACCAGAAGAGTAAAGCCAATCAGAAAACTCGACACACAGCCCCCAGCTTCACACGATCAAACCGGCTCGTCAGGGTCGTGCGAGAGCCGTTCGCGGTGTGACTCATGGCTCCGCCGGCGTGGGGTGCGTCAAAATATCACGCGATCGTCATGTCGACCCCAAGGTGAGACTTGGGAGAGGCCCCAGAGAGGTCACGAGAGACACATTTGCTTGGTTTTCTGGGGCGATCTTGCGGCTTTCCGCGAGTGGCGACGGCGAGGAAGCCGCGTTGGCGAAAAAACGAAATTGCCCCCAGAGTGCGCGATTCGACAAACCTCCCTCGGCCGACTGTTGACACTGAAAACCCTTTACTTAAGCTGACCATTCCACCCAAGCGGAAAAGTCGACCTCGACATATCGCGTCTGCTTATTGCGCCTCGGTTTGAAGCGGGGTTCGGCGAGTGACGCGATTGCGACGTTGATATCTCATCGACCTTTCTGGGGCACTTGGGTGGGCGCCATGGTGAAGCGAGTGTGCTCTTACCCGTGCTTAGCAGGGTCGAGAGAGAGGGCCGAGCGACTCGGACGGTTGCATGGTCGCTGGGGAACCCACCGCGAGGTGGTTCCTTGGTGGATTGGTGAATCGTTTGGGACGCCCTAGCCGGCTCGTCCTCCCAGTGGCTTTTTCTCATCCATGCCGGTGAATCGCCGAAAACCGTGTGTCGGCCTGTCAAGGATTGCGGGAGACCCATGCGTTGAGGTGCGGCGGTCTTTACATGCGTTTTGGCTTTCTTGAGTGACTGAAGGAGACTGCTCGAATGGTTCGAACTTTTGTATTGCGACTGACCGCAATCGCCTGTTTGGCGATGGCGCCTCAGTTCGCGACTGCGAGCGACTGCGGCGATTGTCAGCCGTGCGCCTCGCAAGGCTGCGGCGGCTGCGAAGTGCAGTACGTCGAGAAGACGATCTGCGTTCCGACTTGGGTGACCGAGACTCGTACCGTCAAGGCGGTTGAGTACACCCGCGAGGAGCGTACTCGGACCCGCACCGTGCAGGTGCGCGTACCGGTGACGGAGGAGCGAACTCGCACCTACACCGTCATGGTTCCCGAGACCCGGACTCGTGAAGTGACCTACACCGTTTGCGTGCCGGTGACTCGCGAAGTCGAACAAACCTACACGGTTTGTGTTCCCGTGAAGAAGGACGTTGAGCAAACCTACACGGTGATGGTGCCTCGTACCGTCGAGCGCACTGGCACTCGCATGGTTTGCGAGCCTTACACCGAGACCGTTGTTCGCACCGTGACCCGTGATAACGGTCACTGGGAAGAGCAAATGGTCGAGGTCGCTTGCGCTCCGGCTCATAGCCACTGCGGAAGCGCCAGCAGCTCGTGCCGTCATCGCGGCATCCTGCGTCGCTGCCGTCCGTGCTACTCGGCTTGTGTTTCGAGCTGTGGTGGCTGCGGTAGCTCGTGCGGTGGTTGTGACAGCGGTTGTGGAAGCGGCTGTGGCGACTGCGCCCCGGCGACTCGCACCGTTTGCAAGCGCGTCTGGGTGCCGAACGTGGTGACCGAGGAAGTCGAGTCGACCGTGACTCGTCATCGCCAAGTCCCGCAAGAGTACACGTACAACGTGACCGTTTGCGAGCCTGAGCAACGCACCCGTACCGTGTCGGTGACCGAGTACAATCGCGAACAGCGCACTCGTACCGTCAACGTCACGACCTGCGAGCGTCAAACCCGTACTCGGACTCAAGAGTACACCGTCTGCGTTCCTCAAGAGCGAACCCAGACCTACAACGTGACGACCTATCACTGCGAGCCGAAGGAGATCACCGAGACCTACACGGTCTGCGTGCCTCACGAGGTTGAGCGTGAAGTCCAGGTCCGCGTCTGCCAAATGGTCGAGCAGACCGTGACCGTTCCGGTTTCGAATGGTTGTGGTGGTTGCGGCAGCTGCGGAAGCGGCTGTGGTGACTCCGCTTGCGGCTCGAGCTGTGGCACCGCCCGCCGCTCGTTGCTCCGCCGTTGCCTGCCGGCTTGCTGCCGTTAATCAAACAACTTCGGTTGTTGGGCTGCAAACCTAACGGTTCATCGGATTGTGAAACGCGTTGGTCAGAATGACTCTGGCCAACGCGTTTTCCTTTATCAGGATTCTTATTGGCAGGGAGCGCCATTCACCTCGCGAATTCTCGAGAGGCCTCTCACATGGTTCTTCGTATCGCTGATTCGTTGACTCCCTCTTCCTCCTCTCGATGCTTCCGGGCCGAAGTCAGGCTCTCTCGCCTGGCATCCGCGCGGCCGCATCCCATCGCTCTTGGCATCGCTTCGGTCCTTGGTCGATGCCTCGTTGGTTGTATGTTCGTGGCCACCATCGCGCTCGCGCGACCCGCGCTGTCGCAAGACGAAGGCACGGGCGGAACCACCGCCCCGCCGGCCGCGATCCAGCAACACTCGATATGGCCGCGTCACGGAGACCGACCCCATCTTCGGGAACTCGCGCACAGCGTCTTGGAGACCGGAGAACAAGTCGTCGAGCAGGCCGTGGGCTTGCTGAGGACACGGCCCCACCTGTCGCCACGCGTCGCGTCGGGGCGGGCCCGTCGACTGGCCGATTCGCGTCGTCCCGTCGGCCCGCCGGCTCCGCGCCTCGTGAGCAATACCGAGCACGTGGCTCGTCGTGGCAATTTGCCGATCATCGCGGATGACGAGTTGGCCGAGCTCCTCGCCTCGGACGACGTCATCTTCTACGGCCAACAAGAGATGCCTCGCGCCTATCCGAAATGGAACGGACTTTCCGCCGGCGTGCACGAT
>JAGQPS010000205.1 GCA_020426595.1 Planctomycetales bacterium | reverse complement strand
ATCCTCGACATGCCATTGACGAAGTACATCGAGATCGTGCGATTCGTGGAGGCTCGGTGGCGCGACCAATTGCGAACGCCCCCGCCGGACGTCGATGAGTGTCTGGGCGATGCCGACCAGTGGGTACAGGCCTTGGACAAGTACCGACCGACTCGCCGGCGAAATGGTTTTAACAGTTGGCGGGCTGAAAACTCCGAGTCGTTTGGTTCTTCACCCCTCGAAACCAAGAGTGAAGTTGACCACAAGCAGAACGGAACCCGTGGCACGCTCTACGCCCAGGATGTCGGCGGCTAGATCCTCGGTCATCACAATTATCGATCGCGGGATTACGAAACGGATTCGTCATTCGAAGCGACCTATGGCCATGATTGCGTTCGGCAAAAGAGCGAAGTCTCCAGCCGACAATCAGCTCTATCGAGAGTGGTAGGCCGGGCCGAGCGGGGCTTCGCGCAGCAACCCAAACTAGTTCCGGTCTGTGCAGTTTGTGGTGGCTACCTATCTTGCGTTAGTTGTTGTTTCCCATGTCCGAACGTGTAGCTGAATGCAATGTGGAATTAAGGCATTCACCCATTTAGCTCATTTAGGCTGTCTGGTTTGCGAGAAGCAAGGCTGTCTGGTTTGATATGGGACCGACGAGTGGCAAGGCTGTCTGGGCCTATTCGCAGAGCAAAGCAAGGCTGTCTGGTTAGCGATCTGGTTAGCGATGCCAGCCAGGTCATCGCGGGAAAAATGCCTAGCGATCGCCGGTCGCGAACCGTGCTTCGAGAAATCGGACCACCGGAGTGTGCAGCGGAACCGCGCGGTTATACCCGGTGAGATCCGGGTGCTTCTGGTCGCCCAGTTCGCTCGTCGCGAAGCCGTGCAAGTCGATCACGGGAACGGCGAACTCATCCATCACTTCGAGCGCGATCTCGTTGTACTCGATCTCCGATCCCGGCTCGTACAAGTCCCGCAGCGAACCAGCGTTGACGATCGGAGTCGTGTGCGCCCAGACCATCGCCACGTTCGCTTCGCGCAATCGTTCCACGATCCGCGTCAGCCGTTCACGGTACTCCGCCCTCGACGTCACCCTCACGCCACCCGCGACGCGGCTCATCGCTCGAATCTCGACCGTCCGCGGATCGCGATACATCAAGTCGGCCAAGCCAAAGTTGACATAGACCAAATCAAAGTCCTCGAAGAACCCGCTCTGGATCAACTCATCAAGCCCGGCCAACGCCGTTCCGGTATCGCCCGGTTCCACGTTTCGAGGAAACACGATCTCGACCTTCCCCTTCAGTTCATTTGCCGTCGTCTGCAATACCGGTCGTTGGATCGCGTCTCCCCAAAAGAGGACTCGCGGTGGAGAAGCCGGTGGCACGCCGTCTTGATCACCCATGAGGACGCTCGGCGTGACAACCAGCGTTACCAATCCCACGGCCAACGAGACCCATGAATAAGACGCCATCGCTCACCCCCGCAGCTCAGACATGTCGCTCGTGCTGTCGGCAAACGAATCGGCTGGAGCATCGATCGCGTTGAGCAACGTCACAAAGAGATTGGCCAACGGGACCTTGCGTTCGCCTTCAAAAGCATGGAGCTTGCCATGCCGCAGTCCCAGACCGCCGCCTCCCGCGACTTGAATCGGATAGTTGCGTGTGCTGTGTGACGAATGAGGATGAGCCGAACCCCAGACAACGACCGTGTGATCGAGAAGGTTGCCGTCATCTTCCGCCGTGTCACGCAACCGTTGCAAGAAGTACGCGTGTTGCTCGGCTCGCCAACGATCCCAAAGTCCCGACTCGGCGGGACGTTTGTGGGCGATGTCATGAGTCTGCCCGTTGTATTTCAAGACCGTGTTGGCGAACTTGCCCACCTCATTCGACGTTGATTGCTCACTCTCGAGCATGAACGTCACATATCGAGTCGCATCGGTTTGCAGAGCCAGGAAGATCAAGTCGTACATGCAACGCGTGTACTCCAACGGGTCCTCATATTGAGCATCCAGATTCAAACTCGAACTCTCGACCTCCGGCAATGGCTCGTGAGTCCAACGAGTCGTGCGCTCGGTTCGCTGCTCGATCGATCGAACCGACTCCAAGTACTCGTCGAGCTTCCGACGATCGTCGACCCCTAATCGATTACGGTAGCTCGTCGCGTGTTCCCCCACTAAATCGAGCACACTCGCCTCGCGAGCCAGGCGTGCCCGAATCCGTTCAATGCTCTCATTGCTGTAGGGACGAAACAGTCGGTTGAAAATCTCCTGCGTGCGATGCAGAGCCGGAATCGGACGCCCTGGCCCATAATGCGAGAGGGTCTTTGCTTGACCATAAGATCCCGTCCCGCCTTCCGTTCCCAAGACCAGCGATGGATAGCGAGTCAAATGTCCGTTGACTCGAGCCGCGTACTGATCGATCGAGATGTTGTTCGTCTTCTCCGATACCGACATGTCAGCGCCGGTCGCGAACACATCTCCACTACTGTGTCCGCCCAATCCATAACCGCCCGCGTGATCCAAGCCGCGCAGATAACTCACGGAATCCTTGAGCCCCGCGAATGGCGCCGAGGACTCGTTGAACGTCAATTCACCCGGCTCGGCACAGGGCCACCAGTTCCAGGCGTCGTGCTCCTGGCCTGCGATCGGCTGGCCATCTCGTGAGCCAGGCATGAACGCTCCATAAGAGAAATAAGTCACAACCATGCGCTTGGGACGAGCGACGCAACTGGCTCGCGCGACCGAGTTCATGCCCTGAAGCAACGGAAGAGCCAACGACAATCCACCGCCTCGCAACACATCACGACGACTGAGTCGCCAAGATTCTCGCGTCATCGTTCATGGCCCTCCTGATCAACGCCTCGAAATGGTTGCGATCGACATACCGCTAGAATCATGTCCCGCATCCGAAACCCATCCGCGCGAGTCTCGTCAAGTATCGCGTGCACCGTGGCTCGGTCTCGTACGGACAAGGGACGTCCCAAGCCATAAGTAAGGAACCGCCGCGCGACATTCTCGGCGATCTGATCGCGACGCTCCTCGAGCAAGAAACGCTTGAGGTCGTCCATGCCGTCGATCGACCTCCCCAGCGGAATCTCCGATGCCGCATCGATGGGAACGGTCAATACGGAATCAAGATACGCGCGATACCCGTCGAGGTCCTGATCGGCCGCGACCTGAAAGCCACGGATGCGAGTCCCATCCGGCGGTCTCATCGGCTCATACCGTCCCACCGAATTGTAGCGCTCGAAGGGAACTCCCCAAGGATCGAGCCGCACATGGCAATCGCGGCAACTCTCGTTCGTGCGGTGCAGCCGCAGCAACTCCTTGATCGAGGACGCCTCCGTCGCCGCGTCGCCCGCCGAATCAACCAACGCGGGAACCTCCGCGGGAGAAGGCGGAACGTCGTCACCCAGAATCGCTTCACGCAACCAAACCGCGCGATAGATCGGATGAGGCGCCGAGCCAGTCGAGTTCGCGACCAGAATCGATCCCTGAGTCAACAAACCGCCGAGCCGGTCTTCCGCATTCAACGCCACTCTTCGCAACCGCAGCCCCTGGACGCCGTCGAGTCCATAGTGAGCCGCCAACGGCTCGTTGACCATCACGAATTCCGAGTCGACCAGCGAGTCAACCGACTCATTCGCTCGAATCAACTCGGCGACAAAGCCGACCGTCTCCTGTTGCATGTAATCGCGAATCGTCGGCCGAAATGAAATCTCCTGCCCCCGACGTTCACCAATGTGATACGTATTGAGAAATCGAGGAAACAAATCCTGGTTGATCTTCACGGCATGAGCCTTATGCAAACTCAGCCATTGCCCCACGAAGTTCCCGGTGAACTCGAGCGCCCGAGGGTCGTCGAGCATGCGTTCCACTTGCCTGTTGATTTCCCCAGGGTCATTGAGCCGACCGTCGGAGGCGAGCCCAAGCAACTCATCATCCGGCATCGAGCCCCAAAGAAAATAGGCCAATCGCGAGGCGAGCTCATCGTCCGTCGAGACAACCTCGCCATCCGACACCGTGTGGTAAAGAAACTGCGGAGAGATCAGCACCAGCGCTAATGTCTCCCGCATCGACTCCTCGAAACTATCCAACTCCGGGGAGAGTCGATCGTAAAGCCGGACGAACCTCTCCAGTTCTTCCTCGGTCACTGGACGTCGATACGCACGACTCATGAAACGACTTAGCACCTCGCGCACATAAGCGCGAGGATCGGTATCCCGCAGCGGAGAATCGAACAGAATGCGGCGATGATGCTCGGGCGGCCATGCATCTACGACCGGAGCCTCGAATTGCAGCTCCCGCAAAACCACGCGCGGAGTCGCCAGATTCCACGACGTATCGAACCCTTGTCGATGATCGTTGAGCTCGCCGTTATCCCAGAGGTTCTGAGCGGTAATCACGAGACTCGGCGGTTGCTGCCCGTTGGCCGTCACGCTACCGACCTCGCGAGGATGATTCTCGATACGGCCACGAAACTCAAAGGTCTCGAGTTCATCCACGCTGTTCGATAAATGGATCGTACCCACGGGAAAGTAATCGCCCGTCCCCGCGTCATGACGAAGCGTTGTCCCCATCACGAGTTGCAGTGGAACTTCCGTGACTCCAGCAGGCAGAATCGAAGCGGCTCGAATGCGAATGCGATACTCGCCTCTCTCGGGAAACTGCTGGATCCGCATCGAGTCGGCGGCTGTTCCTCGCCGATTGCCATAAACGCCGATCTCGTCTTGCTGGAGTCCCGTGGTGGGAGCGCCTATCGGATCGAAGCGAAAGGTCTTGCGAAAAACCTCGGGTGCCTCGGGATCAACGATCACGCTCGCCATCGCGCGACGCGCGTTCTCCCAGTATCGATCGATCTGCTCCGGACCCAAGAGCATGAACTCGGCGGTGTTGTTGAACTCGTATTGCCGAGTCGGGTCCTCGGGGAGATTGGAAATCAACTCGAGCTCGATGCCCAACAAATCACGCATCGTGTTTTGATACTCGAAGTTGGTCAGACGCCGCAGAGAACCGTGACCGAACGATTCACGCTCAGTCGCCGACCAGTCTCGAAGGCCTTGATCGAGCAAAGCCGTGACGCGCGCCCGATCTTCATCAGTGGGCCGCGGAGCCTCTCGCGGTGGCATCTCGGAGGTCTCGAGAACCTCCCACACCCGCTCCCATGACTCGGCTGCGTCCGCATCGCGTGGTGGAAAAGACAGGTCGACCAAGGAGAAGTCGCCCTTGGGCTCGTCGATCAGATGACATTCCGCGCAGTAGCGGCGCACGAAGTTCGTCACTCGTTCGTCGAGCGACCGGTCCTGGGCGGGATCTTGAAGCGAAAAGGAAACGAGGTGGACTCGATCACTTCCAGGCGAACGCGGATTCCACGGCTCGTTCGACTTGGCACCGTCGGCTGGCAAGCTCCGCGGCAAACCAAAATCGCTAGAACGGCATGCCCAGTCATATACTGACGATCCAGCTCCCACCAACACGACGAGAACCGCGAGACCGATGGCGATCCACGTCCAAGCGGGCTTGCCACTCGAACGCCATGGGAATCGTGAGGTGGATTGATCGCCAACGTTCACATCGCCATCCTCCCTGCCCTACCATCCAACAACGGTCCATGTACCGACGGACCGCTCCGCTATCGCAATCGCGGAGCGATCGTTCGAGCCTCGGACGTTACCTAGCCGATCCGCGCAGCGTTCCCAGGATCGGATCCTCCTCGATCTCGAAGGCCTGCTCCAGGACCGTTTCGCCAACCTTGAGTACCGCGGTGTATCGACCAGGAGTCACGGGGCGATTGGGACCGCCACCACCGCCACCACGGCGGCCACGACCACGACCGCCGCCACCACGACCATCGAACTCCCACGCGATGCGATGGAAGCCCGCTTCCGGTTCCGCCGCGACTCGGCGAACGACTTCCCCCGCTTCATTCAAGATCTCGAGCTGTACCGCATCGCGTTCCTGGGATGACTCCAGCCAATACGAGATGTACACGCCATCGATCGAGTTGCGAGCGATCCAGTATCCGTTCCCCGAGCCGATGTCCGCCGATATGCCTTGCCAACGGATCGTGCCGCGAATCGGCGCCAATCGCGCGACCTTCTCGGCCTCGACCTCGCCCCAATTCTCGATGGCGGTAATGTCGTCGATCACGAAGAATCCTTGCGCATGGGAGCCCGCGATCAGGTCGTGCTCGCGCGGATGAATCACCAGATCGTGGATCGCGATGCGAGGCATGTCCCGACCGAGCCGAGTCCAGTGGACTCCCGCGTCAAGCGACACATACACTCCGAACTCCGTACCCACGTAAAAGGCTTGAGGATTCTTCAAGTCCTCGACCAACACGTTGATCGGTTCAATGGGCAAATCGCCCGAGATCGATTCCCACGTCGCGCCATGGTCCTTGGTGCGGAATACAAACGGACGGAAGTCGTCCTCGCGATAGCCGGTAAACGTGGCGTACGCGGTGTCCTTGTCGTGCTTGGATAGCACCACGCGTGAACACCACCAGCTACCCGCGCGAAATGGAAGATTGCCCGTCACGTCCTCCCAGGTCGCTCCACCATCTCGAGTCCATTGCAACAAACCATCGTCGGTTCCCACCAGCAACTCGTTCCGCTCGAAGGGACTCTCGGCGATGGTCGTGATGGTGCAATGAGGAACATTCCCCGCGATGCGCTCGGCGTTGTTCGTCGAAAGATCCGGGCTAATGACTTCCCAGTTGTCACCCTGATTGTAGGAGCGAAACAGCCGGTTCGAGCCGTAATAGATCACACGCTCGTCATGCTGACTCATGAGCAACGGCGAGTTCCAGTTGTAGCGATCGGGGAGCGCGTACTCGTCGCTTTGCGGTGGGCGAATGCCTCGCGATTGTCCCGTGGGACGATGGCGTCGGTAGAGAAAACCAAACTGGCTCTCACCCAACATGATGTCACTGTTCTTGGGATCGACTTGCACATAGAAACCATCTCCGCCACCGACTCGGTACCAATCATTGGCCGATACGCCACGCGGATTGCGGCTCCGGTTGGGGCCGCCCCAAGTCCCGTTGTCCTGCGTGCCGCCGTAGACGTGGTAAGGCACCTGCATGTCAACGCCAATGGCATAGAACTGAGCCAAGGGAAGGTTGTTGATATGGCCCCAAGTCGCGCCACCATCGTAGGTCACATGCAAGCCACCATCGTTGCCCAGCAGCATGTGCCGAGAGTCGGATGGGTTGATCCACAAGGCGTGGTGGTCGACGTGAATGCTGGTCGCCCCATCGCGCGACCACTTCTTGCCGCCATCGCTCGACACCATCACCGGCACACCCAACACCCACAATCGATCGGGAGAATTCGGATCGACTCGCAACTGTCCGTAGTAGTAATCCGGTTCGCCGCCAACCGAATCCTCGTTGACCTTTTGCCAAGTGTCACCCGCGTCGTACGAGCGATAGAACTCGCCGCCGATTTCGTGCGTGACCTCGTTGGGCAACGTCAAGTCAAAGGTCTCGTCCTGATCATCCCGGCGAAGCGTCAAACGAAAGCGGTCACCCGGTCGGAGGCCGCCGAGCGCCAACGTCACGTCCTCGGGGCTCGCGATCGCGACTTCGCCAATCTTGGCCAAGTGACGTTGGTTGGGTACGCGAGCCTGAGCCGCGGCCGAGCCTTGAGCGATCGCCGTAATCATCGCCCGCGATTCCTCGAACTTGATGCTTACGCCAAAGGGCAACTTGATCGAGCCATCTTCCTGGGGCTCGCCCTGCCCCACCGAATTGGCATCGGTCACCAAGTTGGCATTGGGCACCATCGCGTAGAGAAGCTTCGAATCGGTGGGAGAAATCGCGAGGCCGATGCGGCCGAGATCTCCCGCGGGGAGGCCATTGGTCAAGCGAGTCCAAGTCGCGCCAGCATCACTCGATCGCCAGACTCCCGAGCCAGGACCGGCTCCGTCAAAGTGCCAAGCCTTGCGCCAACGCTCGTAGGTCGCGGCATACATGACTTGCGGATTGGCGGGATCGATGACGAGATCGGTGGCTCCGACTTGATCCCCCACACTCAACGTGTGCTCCCAGGTCTGGCCACCATCGAGCGAACGAAAGACGCCTCGCTCGCCACCTCGCGAATACAACGGTCCCATCGCGGCGACGAAGACTTGATTGGGATCGGTTGGCGAAACAACGATGCGAGCAATGTGATGCGATTGCTCCAACCCAAGATGCCGCCAGGTCGCGCCTCCATCGTCCGATCGGTAGACGCCATTTCCCCAATACGAACTGCGTTGATTGTTCGCTTCGCCGGTGCCAACGTAAATCGTTTCCGGTTGGCTGGGAGCGATCGCGATATCTCCGATCGACGTGGTCGATTCATTCTGAAACACGCACTCCCAGGTCGTGCCTCGATTGACTGATTTCCAAAGTCCGCCCGAGCCGGATGCGACGTAGATGGTCGAAGCCGTTCGCGGATCGACGTCGATGTCGACGATGCGACCACCGAAAACCGTTGGACCGAGATGCCGCCAGGTGAAGCGTTCGTTCCAAGCCAGAGGCTGAGTCTCCTCTTCGGCCTGCGCTTCGCCTGCGTCAGTGGTCGCTTCGCCTTCCTCCGCTTCCTGAGCCTCGCCGAGACTTTGCTCTTGCAGCTCTCGCTCCAGCTCCTCGAGTTCGGCCGGAGACTGGGCCCATGCTCCGGTCGGCATCGCCACAATGGCCAGCAAGGCAACCGTCGTTAGCCAGGCTCCTCGAAGCGAAGACAAGTTCAACGAAACAAGGCGACTCGTCACAGCGCGAAAGTTCGTCATCTTGGTACGCGGTACAGCAGCGAAGCGATGGGTCATCTGGGTGCCGTGCAATAGAGGTCAAATGGCTCAAGCCAAACACACTGCGTTCGCGCATCGAGCGGTGGAGGCGCGAAGCCGACCTCCCGATGCGTCAGTGGACCGCACCAGTATGCTTGACTCGCTCGGCGGAGACCAGTCGCGGCCTGGCCTCGCCTTGTGCGGATTAGCGGCTATCCGTCAGGACCCATGCTCGGCCCTTGAATCTCGCGCGAGCCAGGCCTCGGCGGTGTTGGCCATGCCAAAAGTGTGGGAAAACCGAAGGAAACCCGAAGCGTGAGC
>JAGQPS010000204.1 GCA_020426595.1 Planctomycetales bacterium | reverse complement strand
AACCGGAATCAGCCATCGAGTCCGTCAACCATCAGTGAAAGTAGAACAGCGGCCATCGCCGCGGCGATTGAATTGTCACCATCGACCTAGCAGCATAACTCACGACGCGGTTCATCGTGAGGATCGCGGGAACCGAGGAGGCGTGACTCATCCCAGCCCTCCCTGCGGCACTTGCGTGGCTCTCTCCACTTGTGGAACCTTCGCTACCAACGGCGACCAGCGAGCCTCCATCTCCCCCAATTTAATCCTCGCCCGACTTTCTTGATGTCGGTCCTTGCGACCCCATCAGGTTGCTGCTAGCTTCGCTCTCACATCATTGATCTGCCTGCGTGCGCGGCTGCGCTGAAGTCGCGACGTGTTGGGACAGCCAGGATCCCGTCGGCCCGTATGCCGAACGGTGTCGCTCGGGGGATGAGGTTAACTAGGTACGATCACGGACGCGGAGTTGGACCATGTTGGTTCTGAGTCGCAAGGTTGGCGAACGAATACTGATCGGTAACAACATTGCCGTGACGGTGGTCCGATTGGCCAGCGGTGGAGTGCGTTTGGGTATCGAAGCGCCTCCGGATATGCCCGTGGTGCGCGAGGAATTGGCGCAGCAGATGAAGCAAGAGTCATCGGCTTCCCAGGTGCCAGCCAAGAAAGACACGGCCGAGTAAGTTGCTTGAGCCGCCCACGCCTGGGCGCAATCTCTCCGACGCGATGTCTTTTCCGCGACGCGATGTCCTTCCCGCCGCGTTCGCTGCTCTTGTCCGAGCTCCCTTGAGCGGTGCTTCTTGGTTTCTTCGACGACGTTCTTCCGCGCCAGCGAGTCGCCGCCAATCATCGCGAGTCTGGCCAGCGTGTTGTCCGCGTTGACAAGGCCGCCCTTTAAATCAGCCTCGCTTTCATCAATGATCCAACGCGAGTACCAACCGAGAACTTGGAGAGTGGAATGGTAAAGCTAACTCCCGACTACGTTGCTGGAATGATGACGGGTGCTGGACTCGCGATGTTCTTTCTAGCCCTGGGAGTTCAGAGCGATCTCCTCAAGCAGGACATTTTGATCAATTCCGGGATCATGTTCGCCGGTTTGGCCCTGGTCCTCGGTGGCGGAGCCATGAAGATGCGCGGTCAGTCCAGGCAAGCCGCCTCGATGAATGACGAGTAGCGTCGCGAGGCCGGTTCATCGAATCGCCGCCGTGACGCTAATCGTGAATCATGCGACCGCATCCGGTGGGCGACTTCACGTTGCTCGGCCGATCGCATGGAACGAGATCGACTTCCGCGCGACTCGGCACGGCTCTTTCCGACTCAAGAGCCTGGCCGCGGGAAACGAGCGACGACTTCGCCACCGCGCACATCGAAGTCGAAATCCTGGAGAGCGAAGTCCGAGCCAGCGGGGACCCAGTCGGCCCGTTGGCGAGCCGCGTCCAGGAGGGCTTGCAGTTTCACTTGGGCGTTCGCCTCGCCGACCGCTTCGTGCCCTGGAGCGTGTCCCCACAGGACTCGACGGCAGATGGTTCGGTCGCCGTTGATCAAATGCAGTTCGAAGGCGGGCCAGTCGTTGGCCCCGCCGATATCGGCCGATGGAGGCACGAGTTGGATGCGATAGACGCCAATCTCTTCCCAATGTGGCGCGAGTCCCGCCGCGATTTCGGCCGCTTGGCGAATGCGATTGTCGGGCCATTCACGCCCTTCAATCAGTCCTTGCATTACCGGTTCGAGCACCGAGAGCTTGACGTAGTTCCAAGTTTCCACCTTGGAGAACTCATTGCCCGGAAGTAACACGCCATGAGCGTCGACCGGTTGGAAACGACTCTCTCCCTCGTAGTCGATCTCGACCATCGCGACGGGACGTCGATACGAGAGAGAAACATAAACGCCAGTCGGAGTCTTGCGCACCTCGACGACTTGTTCGACCCACGCTTGCACCGCGAACGCGTCGTGCACGTGGGACACGAGGCTAGGATCGAGAAGCGACTTCCCATTCAAATCGCCAATGCGCATCGACGAGTCGACGACATTGGACTTAATCCAATTGGGCTGCACCGAAACAAACAGGTTCTCTCGCCCCAGCGTCATGCGCCGGTGGGCGAGTAACTCGGGCGAGTAATTCCGCCAAGCGGCTCGGCCACCGAAGAACAGCGCGAGCGCCAGGGTGACGGCCCAAAACGCACGGCGGCGGAGCAACGCGATCAGAGCCACGCCGGCATTGTTTTGCCAACCGGAAAACTCCCAGCTCTTTGTTTTTGTCGCCATGCGCGGGTGTCTCGATTACTCGCTTCGATGGGACTCCCGTCCTCGACGAGAAGAGGGCGTCTCTGCGGAGTTTCGTTCCAAACCAGGCGCGAACTTGTCTTCGAAACGGTCGTGTCGAGCGATCCGCAAAACCGGACTCCTTGCCGGCGCGGATAAGGTTGACGTGATCCTCAAAGTCGAGCCCACCTGCTGGACGTCTCGCACGGCTTGAGTAAGGTACTCAGGCCTGGGCGTTGAGTCGGATCGTCCCAGCGCCCCTCACGTCGCCTCCCGAGAACCACCGCCATGTCGAATTCGCGCCGAGCCGGCTGGCAATTGCCTCCGGGAGTCGCTCCCGGGACTTGGGAGTACGTGCACAGCGAATCGATCGCGAAGGACTACGACCGCTACTTCGCTGGCCACGCGCTTTTCGCCCTCGATCGGGAGTTGCTCGACCGGTGGTTCGAGCCAGTCGCGACGGGTGACTCGGTCGCCCAGTGGACCGTGGTCGCCGATCTCGGTTGCGGAACGGCCCGTGGACTCGAGACTCTATTGGAGCGCGGTTACCACGGATTGGCCGTCGATCTGTCAGGACAGATGCTGGAGGTGGTCGGCGAGAAACGCGCGCGATTGAACTGGCCGGTGATGCGGGTGCGGGCCAATCTCGTGGAACTCGACGGCTTGCGCGATCAATCGCTCGATCACGCGATCTGCCTTTTCAGCACGTTGGGAATGGTGAAGACCACCGCCGCGCGTCGCCGCATGCTCGAGCACGTCGTGCGGTCGCTCAAGCCGGGTGGAACGTTGGTCGTCCATGTCCACAACTTGTGGGCCAACCTCTTCTTCCCCGGCGGATGGCGCTGGATTCTCGGCAGCGGACTGCGGAGCCTGCGCGATCGCGAGCACGAGTGGGGCGACAAGGTTTATGCCTATCGAGGATTGAGCCGGATGTTCCTGCACGTCTTTCGGCGAAGCGAAATCCTCAAGGCGTTGCGCGAGGTGGGCTTGGCCATCGATCAGGTCGTGCCACTCGACGGACATCTATCGGCCCCGCTGACCCGCCCCTGGTGGCTCGGTCGGCTCCGCGCGAGCGGATGGGTGATCCGCGCCCGTCGACCGGTCAACGTCGACTAGCCAAAGGAACCGAGACTCGCCAACAGATCGGCCATCTCGGCCGCCGCATGGGATTCACCTTGCCGCCGAGCTTCCTCGATACCTTCGCGGAGGACGGTCCGTGCCTCCTCGACCTCGTCGAGTTGGACCAAGCGTTGCGCCGCCATGAGGAACGCGGGGATGTAGGGAGGCTTTTCCGCGATCAGCTCACGAAAGCCGCGGACCGAGCCCTCGAGATCGCCTTCGCTCGAAAGTTCCATCGCCAACATGTAACGCAGCAGGACGTCGCCCGGATCATCCCGCAGCATCGCCTCGATGTTTTCTCGTCTCGACACTCGCTCACTCCTTGGTCCGGCGCCTCATCGAACTCGAACGACGCTCGGCGAGTTCGCCGAGTCGCGACGTCCGAGAAACGGTCTGATCGAGCCGACCCAATGCAAGTTCATTCTCGGCACTCGCTCGAGTCCCGTCTCGCGAATGATAGTCGGGCATGACGGCAGCGCACAGTCGAGGCGACCGACCACGATTCGTGATCCGACGTGGAAACCATCAGGACGCGGCTGGACGGCGCGACGCTACTCGACCGTCACGCTCTTGGCGAGATTGCGTGGCTTGTCGACATCGCAGCCGCGTAGCACGGCGATGTGGTAGGCCAGCAGTTGGAGCGGGATCACCGACACGATGGGCTGGAGCCATTCATCGACCTGGGGAATGAAGACGACGTCGTCGGCGATCTGACCAACGCGATCATCTCCTTCCTCCGCGATCGCGATGACCGGGCCACCTCGAGCCTTGATCTCCTCGAGATTCGACATCACCTTGTCATAGATGAATCCGCGAGGCATGACAAACACGCTGGGCGTACGTTCATCAACCAACGCGATCGGACCGTGCTTCATCTCGGCCGCGGGATAACCCTCGGCATGGATGTAGCTGATTTCCTTCAGCTTCAGGGCTCCCTCGAGAGCCGTGGGGAAATTGAAGTGGCGTCCGAGGTAGAGGAAGTTGCCGCAGTCGCTGTAGCGCTTGGCGATTTGCTTCACATGTTGGTCGGCTTGCAACGCCTGTTCGATCTTGCTGGGCAACTGCCGCAATTGATCGATCATCTTGCGGCCATCGGAATAGCTCAGATGACGCAGCCGTCCAAAGTACAGGGCGAGCATCGCCAAGGCGGCGCATTGCGATGTGTAGGCCTTGGTCGAAGCCACTCCAATCTCTGGCCCCGCGTGTAGATAGACGCCGCCATCGGCTTCCTTGGCGATCGTGCTTCCCACGACATTGCAGATCGCCAGAGTCGGGTGTCCCTTGCGTTTCATCTCGCGCAGCGCCGCGAGCGTGTCGGCCGTCTCACCGCTCTGCGTGATCGCGAACACAAGCGTGTCGTCCGACATCGGCGGATTTCGATAGCGCAGTTCGCTGGCGTATTCCACCTCGACTGGGATATGAGCCAGTTCCTCGAACAGGTACTCGCCAACGAGCGCGGAATGCCAGCTCGTTCCACAAGCGGTCAGCACGATCCGCTTGACGTCGCGCAGGTCCTTCGGGCTCAGGTTGAGTCCGCCGAAGACCGCGGTCCCCTCCTCTTCCGACAGCCGACCGCGCATCGTGTTGGCGACCGATTCGGGTTGCTCGTGAATCTCCTTGAGCATGTAGTGGTCATAGCCGCTGAGCTCGACGTCGGTGACATCCCAATTGAGTGCGTGCACGTCGTGGTTGATGACGCCATCCTCGCGGTGATGCACGTCGAGCGACTCGTTGGTGATCGCGGCGAACTGATGGTCGGCCAAGTAGACGATCTTGTCGGTCTTGCCCGCCAAGGCCGACCCATCGCTGGCGACGAAATGTTCCTTGGCCCCAATACCGATGACCAAGGGACTGCCAAGTCGCGCGGCGAACAGCGTATCGGGCCAGTCGCGAAACATGACCAGCAAACCGTAGGTGCCTCGCAGCTGCGCGACCGACCTGCGAATGACCTCGAGCAACGCGTCGCGGATTTGCTCGGGGCCGGTCGCCTTCTTGGTCTCGGCCTGGGCGGCATGCAATTGCTCGGCGATCAAATGGGCGATCACCTCGGTATCGGTCTCGCTTTGAAACACGAACCCCTTGGCTTGTAGCTTCGCCTTGAGGTCGCGGTAATTCTCGATGACGCCGTTGTGCACCAACACGACCTCGCCGGTCCCGCCGAGATGCGGGTGGGCGTTTTCCTCGCTGGGGCGGCCGTGCGTGGCCCAACGCGTATGTCCAATGCCGATCGTGGCGCGACATTGAGTCGGCTCGACTTGCTCGGCCAACTGGGCGATCCGTCCGACGGCTCGACTGATTCGCATCGTCCCATCGGTCATCACCGCGATGCCGGAACTGTCGTAGCCGCGGTACTCCAACCGGCGTAGACCATCCAAGAGGAGCTCGGTGACCGGTCTCGGCCCGACGTATCCCACGATGCCGCACATACGCAAACCCTTTGTCTCATCGGTGATCCGTCTCGCGACAGGCGGTTGGGGCGACCGCTCGGCCAACAAGACTACAGATCTCTACATTAAGCCAAGCTCCCGCCAATCGTCGTCTCGTGTTAGGCGGTAGGAAGTTGACCGGTCCATCTTTAAAATGTCGCGGCGTCAAACTTGGCATGTTCGGCGCCTTCGACGATTCAACGGACCCCCGCCCCACTCCACCCTGGCCCCAGGAATGACTGACATGGCTTCGTATGACTTGCCCAGGCTCGCCGAACGCAACCCGGCGAATCCTAACGAGGTTCTGCTCGTGGCCAATGGTGATTTGCGGCTTTCGGCCAACCAAAAGTGCTGGCCGGCTCAGAAGGAGATGGAAAAGGAGCTCGCCAAGGCGGTGGCGGATTGTGGTTACTCGCTCAAACGGGCTCACTCATTTCGGCGGAGCGAGGGGCATGGCTTCATTGGCTCCCAGAAGGAAGGGATGGATGTCTTCCGCAAACTCGATCCCAAGGCGCCGTTGATCGTCGCCGAGGCGGTTTGGCAATACTCCCACCACATCCTGCACGGGCTGATGAGCCATCGTGGCCCGATTCTCACCGTCGCGAATTGGTCCGGAACCTGGCCTGGCCTGGTTGGGATGCTCAACCTCAACGGTTCGTTGACGAAAGCCGGTGTGAAGTACTCGACCCTTTGGAGCGAGGACTTCAGCGCGCCCGAGTTTCGAGTTCAGCTTCATCGCTGGTTGGAAAAGGGGCGAGTCACGCACAAGACGCCCCACGTCACGACCTTCGAGGCCGCCAAGATTCCGTCGGCCGAACGAAAGCTGGGGCGAGCCTTGGCGGCGGAACTCAAGGATCAAAAGGCGATCATGGGGGTCTTCGACGAGGGCTGCATGGGCATGTTCAATGCCATCATCCCCGACCATCTGCTCAATCCGACCGGAGTCTTCAAGGAGCGGCTGAGTCAATCAGCGCTGTATTACGAGACGACCCAAGTCAGTGATACCGAAGCTCGTGAGGTGCGAACTTGGATGGAAGCGAAGGGAATGACCTTCGTCACCGGGCCTCATCACGAAACCGACTTGACCGACCAACAAATTCTCTTGCAGTGCAAGATGTACATCGCGGCGGTTCGCATCGGCGATGATTTTGGTTGCGACACCATCGGCATTCAGTATCAGCAAGGCCTCAAGGATTTGTTGCCCGCCAGTGACTTGGTGGAAGGGACACTGAACAACGCCGACCGCCCGCCGGTGCGCAGTCGTGATGGCAAGCGAACGTTGTACGCCCGTCAGCCATTGCCGCACTTCAATGAGGTCGACGAATGCGCGGGCCTGGACGGACTCATGACTTTCCGCGTCCATCGTGCGATGGGGCAGCCTGTCGAGAATACGCTCCACGATCTTCGCTGGGGCGATTGGGATCAAAGCGGCACGACCGACGAATACGTGTGGGTGTTCCTCATCAGTGGCTCCGCGCCGCCGGCTCACTTCGAAGGGGGCTGGGCGGGAGCTTCAAGCGAACGACAACCACCGATGTATTTCCCCAACGGAGGCGGCACGCTTAAGGGAATCTCAAAGCCGGGTGAGATCGTTTGGAGCCGAGTCTACATCGAGGACGCGCGGCTCAAGATGGATCTCGGCCGAGCGAAGGTCATCACCCTCCCGCTCGATGAAACCCAGCGTCGGTGGGAAGCCACGACGCCGCAGTGGCCGATCATGCACGCCGTGACCTACGGAGTCTCGCGTGATCAAATGATGGCTCGGCATAAGAGCAACCACATCCAGGTCGCCTACGCCCAAAGCGCGGAAGAAGCCGATCGCGCGACCTACGCGAAGGCCGCGATGGCGCAGGCACTCGGTATCGACGTCGCCTTCTGCGGCACAAAGCAAGATGGCTCGGCATTCTAGCCAGGCCGCGAGAGTCCAACGGGATCCGACCGGCCACCCTGTTTCGCGCGTCGAAGCGAAGTTCACGCCTCGAGGCGGAGCGTGGTGGCCGGAGGCCAGGAACGCAGTGGCCGGGGTTCAACTACCAGTCGACTCGAGGCTGATCGCCGATCGACTCGACCGCGATGGGGCCATCGAACAGGCAACCCGCGTTGGAATGCTCGGCCAATCGCTCGGGGCTCATGTTCTCCGCCGCGGTGGTCAGCACCAACCGTGTCTCGCCTTGATTCTCGACCAGCTGTGGGCAAGTGACTTGCGGAGACGCCTGCACTTCCCAAGCCTCGAGGATCGCGTCGCTACCTAGGGCGAAGCGGAGGGCATAGCCAACCGACGCTGGCTCCGGGTTGAACATCGCGATGATCACCTCATCGCGCCCCGGCACCTGGATCATCCCATCGGGAAATCCGGTGACCGCCGCCACATCCAAGGCGACGGAACCAGCGGACAATTCGCCCGTCGCCACGTTCAGCTCGTAACGCATGACCTTTTGCGTGGGCGTGTCGATGTCGAAGAGCTCGTAACGATCGCCGGCCAACGGACGGATGAACTTTCCGTTGGAGCACAGTTGGTCGCGTCGCAACTGAAACAGACGTCGGTCGCGTCGACGAAGGAAATAAAGCCCCGACTTGTGCTGCTTGAATTCCAAGTCCTTGCCGCCGAACACCAGTCCTTCCGAGAAAACGACGGCATCGTTGATGATCGTGCCCGTCGTATGGGAATCGATGTTGTCCGCCAACGTTTCAAGCTTGCCGGTGTCGGTATCGAACAAGACGACCGAACGCTCGAGCCCGATCAAGAACTGATGTTCGCTCGCGGTCGGAAACGCGAATCCAGGTCGCCCCGGAAGCGGATAGGTCGTGTTGCCCGCTCCGTAGTCGAAGCAATGCAACGCACCCTGCTCGCTGCTCGGGGAAGTCTGGATCGTGATCCAGGAAAACCGTCCTGGACCCAACGACACGGGACCTTCCGGGAGGTAACCCCACTGGGAATCGGTCGGGCGAAATAACAGCCGAGTCTCGTGCGTCGTCGTCATCGAATCGGTCTCGTGAAACCTGTAACGGAATGCCTCCCTGGCTCGTTGTTGGTAACACGTTCCCCGTTCGGTCGCAATCGGTCGACTCACATCTCACGGAGGCTCGATTCAACCCAGGATGTTTGGTTCAGGTTGCATGAAGAGGTCTGCTCTACGCCCCCCAGCCCGCCGCGCGGGTTTTGATATCGCGCTTTTTCATGTTCGCCCCAACCGACCAATGCAAAAGCGTGGCAAAACCAAAGGAAACCCGAAGCGTGACGGGCTGTTGATATAAGCCCCGCGGATGCAATTCGTGCCCAAGCATAAGGCGATTTG
>JAGQPS010000203.1 GCA_020426595.1 Planctomycetales bacterium | reverse complement strand
GTATGGTCCGTTGTAGTCGTGGGTCGACCAGAACCAGGTCGGCATCGTAACCGATGTCAATCCGCCCCTTGCCCACGATGTCCCATACGCGAGCCGGCGCGTCGCACATCCAGTGAACGATTTGTTCGTAGGTGCAACGACCCAGCGAGGCTTGGTTGAGCAACAACGCTAGGCTGTTCTCCACCGCCGGCAATCCACTCGGGCACTTTGGATGAGGCAAGGCCTTCTCTTCCAGCGTGTGAGGCGCGTGATCGGTGGCGATCACTTGAATCACGCCATCGAGCAACCCCTGCCAAAGCCCAGCATTGTCCGCCGCGGACTTGATGCTGGGGTTCATCTTGATCCGCGACCCCAACCGTTCGTAGTCATCAACGTTGAAGAACAAGTGGTGAGGGCAAACCTCGGCCGTGATGAGTCCGGCGGGTTCGGCGAGCAAGGCGAGCTCTGCCGCGGTCGAGACGTGCAGCACGTGAAATCGATGTTGATGTCGTTTGGCGAGGTCGATGGCTCGGCGAGTCGCGATCACCGCCGCTTCCTCATCACGCACTCGCGAATGGTCGGCCACGTTGGAGCTGTCCGCGTACCGCCGCGCATTGGCCTGGACCGTGGTTTCGTCCTCGCAATGGGCGCAAATCGGCAACGTTGTTTCGGCGAAGATCTCTTCCAAGGCCGCCTGGTCGTCGACGAGCAAGTCGCCCGTACTCGAGCCAATGAAGATCTTGATGCCAGGAACGCGTTCCGCTTTCCTTAGGTCGGCGACATTGGTCGGAGTCGCGCCGATGTAGAAGCCGAAGTTGACTCGCGAACACTGGCTCGCCAAGCGAAGCTTCTCGTCGATTCGCGTTTGATCAGTCGCGTTGGGAATCGTGTTCGGCATTTCCAAGTAGGTCGTGACGCCTCCCTTGGCACAGGCGGCGGAGGCATGAGCCAAATCCTCCTTGTGCTCGAGGCCCGGTTCCCGAAAGTGAACCTGATCGTCGATGACTCCTGGCATCAGCAGTAGTCCCGACGCATCGATCGTTTCATCCGCCACCACGACATGGACTG
Organism: Planctomycetales bacterium; assembly: GCA_020426595.1. Taxonomy (GTDB): domain Bacteria; phylum Planctomycetota; class Planctomycetia; order Pirellulales; family Pirellulaceae; genus UBA11682. The sequence continues at coordinate 8,093 of JAGQPS010000203.1, read as the reverse complement.
GATCGATGTCGGCGATACGCCCATCCTCCACCACGACCGAGGCCTGTCGCGCGCCCGAGGGCAGGACTACCGTGGCGTTGCGAATCCAAGTTCTCATGGTCGAGTTCCTCTGGTCTGTGAAGCGGGCTCTGTATCATCGGCGATCGGGCATGACTTGCCTATCGGGTAACGTCCTTTCGCGGTGGAAGGCCCGCCACCAGTCGGAACCACCGCAGGACGGTCGGCGAGTTCGTGTTCCGAGCAAGTCGTTCGCTGGCCTCTTGGGTTTCGCCCGCGGTCGAGTCATGCTAAATCTCGAAGCGTAACTCGGCTTGTCACTCAGCGTTTCCAGCGAACGGTTGGCTCATGAACTCGGAACAGTTGCAACGATTGATCGACACGTTCTTCAAGTGTCCCAAGGAGTCGCTGGTCGAGATCTTCCGCGAGTTGCTGGGGATGGTCGAGGCGGAAAACGTGCTCCCTCCCGGTGGACTCATGAGCCGCAACTATGAAACGGCGCAGGCCAATCCCGAGATTCACTCGTTGCCCGGCAATCTCAAGGACGCGCGCGACGCCGTGTTGCCTTTTTTCTGGGGCACCGACGGCTGGAATTCACCGCTCCATCTCGAGAACGTGAAGGGACCGACCAACTACGCCTCGATGGTCGGCGCGCTGGCGTGCCTACTCAAGAACCCCAATCTCTGCGTCGACACTTACTGCCTGCGATCCAATGAGTTGGAAGTCAAGGCGATCACCGCATTGGCCAACTTGATCTTCTATCACACGGATACGCCTTGGGGTGTGTTCACGATGGGAGGCACGATCTCCAACCTCTATGCGGGGAAGATCGGCATCGAGAAAGTTTGCCCTGGAGCGATGCAGAAGGGACTGACCGGACAACGTATCGTCGGAATCGTTTCCGAAGCGGCTCACTACTCGAACAAGACGCTCGCGGGTTGGCTGGGGATCGGCACCGACCAGCTCATCGCCATTGAAACCGACGCCCAATGCTCGATGCGTATCGACCGTCTCGAACAGCGGCTCGATGAGCTCTATCGCGAAGGAGTGCCCGTCGCCTTCGTGATCGCGACCTTCGGAACGACCGATGCCTACGGCGTCGACGATCTAGAGGCGATCCATCGAGTGATTCACGAGATCGCCGCGCGATACGACCGCCCCGCGCCTCACTTGCATGTCGATGCGGCGATCGGTTGGACCGGCTGTTTCTTCTCCGAATACGACCTGTCCAAGAACCCGCTCCAGATTCGTGAGTCGTTGTTGCCTCGTGTCGAGAAGCTGCAATCGCTCGCGCGAGGATTTCGATTGGTCGATAGTGTCACCATCGACTTCCATAAAATGGGCTGGGGCCACTATCCATCGAGCGCGTTCATCGTCAACCGCCGCGAGGAGCTGACCTACTTGTTGCGTGAGAAGCAAGAAGTCCCTTACTTCTCGGAGGCCGACTATCGCCACGACCCGGCGCTGTTCACGCTCGAGTGTTCCCGCCCGGCGCTCGGTCCCTACTGCGTCATGGCTTCGCTCAATGGCATCGGTTTGCAGGGGTATCAATTGCTCGTCGCTCGAGCCATGGAATTGGCGGACTACTTGAAACAACGCCTCGAATCGCTCGACAACTGCATGGTCCTCAACATCGATAACCTGGGACCGCAAGTCGTGTTCTGGGTGCTGCCCAAGGGAAGGGACGCCAAGCAGATTTATCAGGCGATACTCGATGGCACGATCAAGCAAGACGCGACCGATCGCTACTTCTCGGAGATGAAACGACTCTTCGACAAACGCCAACAGGCGATCGATCCCAAGGTGGATGCTCGTTTGAGCTACACCAATTCGATCGGATTTCGCCCAGGCGGTCGGGGCCTCCCGGCATGGAAGGCCGTCTTCTTTCATCCCGGCACGAGCGAGGCCGATGTCGACCGCATCGTCGCCAGCATCGAGGATCTGGTTTAACTGCCTCGGCAAACCACGCGACCAAGCAGGTACCAATATTCCGTGAGCTTGCCGCGACAGGATTCCTTTGCGTCTTCGCGGCTTTGCGTGATTCCCTCGTGCGTGGTTCGCAAATCGGAAGAGAGGCTCACGCCAAGGCGCGAAGACGCAAAGTGGCGGGAATGGCCGCTTGCGCAATGTGCCTCGTTCCTGCCTGATCGGTCGTGGATGTCCGGGTGCGAAACATCGTTGGCAAGATCATGCCGCGGATGTCCTTTTTCATGCGGCAACACGGCGCCGACAACGCGGCGCGGATTCGTCTCTTGAATTCTTTGCGTCTTAGCGGCTTCGCGTGATCTCTTCGTGCGCGATTGGCGGATCGAATGAGTTGCTCACGCCAAGGCGCGAAGACACCAAGGAGTGGTGCCGAGACAGATGTCGACCGTGATTGGCGTGACGCGATCGTGTTAGGCGAGATCGCGGCCGACGGCTTCCGAGATCGAGCCGAGTTGGTGTTGGTCGAGTTTGGCGAGCAGTCCGCGGGCGAGGTTGCGGACCATGCGGGGGCCCTCGTAGATGAACCCCGTGTAGACCTGAATCAAGGAAGCTCCAGCGCCGATCATTCGCCAGGCGTCGTCCGCGGTGAAGATGCCCCCCACGCCGATGATCGGGATCCGACCCTCGGTTCGGCGATGGAGTCCCGACACAACGTTCCGGCTTCGCTCGGTCAATGGACGCCCTGACAATCCGCCGTTGCCTATCACGTCGATTCGTTCCTGACGGGTGCGCAGTCCCGCCCGACTGATCGTGGTATTGGTCGCGATGATTCCGGCGAGTTTCGTTTCCAGGACCAACGCGGCGATGTCGTCGAGCTGGGCTTCCTCGAGGTCGGGCGCGATCTTGAGTAGCAGTGGTTTGAGTTGCTTGTTGCGCTGCGTGGCGAGCCGCGAATTCTCGGCTTGCAGTGCCTTGAGCAATCGCTCAAGCGGCTCACGGTCCTGCAACTGCCTGAGTCCCGGCGTGTTGGGGCTACTCACGTTGATCGTGACATAGTCCGCATGATCAAACACGCGGCGAAAGCTCTGCAGGTAATCCTCCTCGGCCAGCTCGTTGGGCGTGATCTTGCTCTTGCCAATATTGACGCCCAAGGTCAGTTGCCCTTGGTAGCGAGCCAGTCGACGGGCCGCTTCCTCACTCCCTTGATTGTTGAATCCCATCCGATTGATCAAACCTTGATCACGAGGGACTCGGAAAAGACGAGGCCGCGCGTTGCCGGGTTGCGCATGAGCCGTGAGCGTGCCGACCTCCAAGGAACCGAATCCGAGCGCCGAGAGTTCGCGCATCCAGCGCGCGTCCTTATCGAATCCCGCGGCGAGCCCAATGGGGTTGTCGAACCGCAGACCAAACACCTCGGTCTCGAGTCGCGGATCACGGGCCGTGCTCATCGCGCTGAGCAGCCGCGGGCCTCCCGGCATGCGACAAGCCCACTGCAACGCTCCCATCGCGAAGTAATGGGCGTTCTCAGGATCGAGCCGAAAGAGCAACGGCCTCAATATGTAGCGGTAGATCATGGACTACCACTTCAAGCCAAAACGGTCGCCCCCTGCCCCGCTGTCTCGACCTCCCTTGAGATCGCCCTGCCCCTTGCGACGGACAGCCACTTCTCGAGTCGTGTCGTCCTCGACAGGTTGATCTTGCTTGCCGGCTGGACGCTCGGGAGGAGGCAGGGTGGCTTTGACGCTTAGCCCCATCTTCTGAGCTTGTGGATCGAGCGACAGCACCTTCACCTCGATCTCGTCGCCTTCCTTGACGTGATTGCGGACGGCGACCACGCGGTGATGAGCCAACTCCGAGATATGCACGAGCCCCTCGACTCCCGGTTCAAGTCGCACGAAGGCACCGAACTGCGCGATTCGAGTCACCGAGCCCTTCACCGTGGCGCCGACCGGGAACCGATCCTCGATCCCCTGCCAAGGATGCTCGGTCGTGTCGCGATAGCTCAACGAGATCTTGCCCGAATCGACGCCAATCTTCTCGATCTTGACTTGCAGTTGCTGGCCCGGTTCGAGCACCTCTTTCGGATGCTCGATCCGATCCCAGCTCAACTTGCTGATGTGGACCAAACCCTCGACACCACCGCCGATATCGACGAAGGCACCGAAGTCCATCAAGCGAGTCACCTTGCCGTTGACAATCGAGCCGACTTCCAAGGTGGCGAGCTTTTCCTTCCGCTCCTCCTCGAGATGTTTCTCGAGCACCGCGCGACGACTGAGCACGAGCTTCTTGCGGCCTCGATTCACTTCGGCCACGAGGCAGGTCATCTTTTGGTTGACAAAGTCACCAAAGTTCTCGACTCGGTGCAGGTCGATCTGGCTCGCCGGAATAAAGCCCTTGATGCCGTTGACGACGCACTCGAGGCCGCCAGTGTTGGAGCCAGTAACACGAGCTTCGACGACCGAACCCTTTTCCAGGTCGTCCCAATTCGCGACGTCGACCGCCGCGCCCGGGATGGCGACTTCATAGAGACCGTCATCGGGGATGAACCGCTTCACGACGACTTCGATCATCGCGCCGGGCTCGGGAGGAGCCTTGAAGGAACGAACCGAAGCGAAACCTTCGTAGCGTCCCTTGAGCGCGAAGAAAACGTTGTCTTGATGCAGGCGAGTCACGGTCGCCTTGATGCGTGACTCAAGCTCCAATTCCGTTTTGGTATCGCTGTCGGTCGCCGCGACCAACTCATCGATTTGCGAGCCTTGCATGGCGGCGGCCAATTGTTGTTCGATATCGTCATCGACTTGGCGACGACTCGGCACGGGAACCGGACCGGCGGGGCGTGGCGCGGGAGGCGTCGCGAGTGGGCTCTTGCCCGAACCCGCCGAACGCGCTTCGCGAACTTGCTTCGGCGCGGCTGGCGAGAGACTTGGATCGGCCGGATCACGTTGCGAGCCAATGCTCAGCGGCCGACGCTCCGGTTCGGATGCCATCGTTCCTTCCGCGGCGGCCGCGCTCGCGCCGTTGGATTCCGACGACTCGACACTGGCGGCGGGAGTCGCCTCGATCGATTCGCTGACAGGTTCAGGCTGAACCGCGTTGGATTCCACTGGCTGGTTCTCGACCGGCGCGGTGGCCTCGGGGCTAGCCGCCGAAGGCTCGGCCTGGGGTGCCGAGGAGGAATCGAGAGTGGGATCAACCGGAACCGGGTTTTCGTTCGACATGGGATTCGGCCGCTGCCGCAGCGGCACCTCTCTACGCAAAGCTCAACGCAACGCACGGGACCGCGAGACCTCCCCCGCGGATCGAGCCCACAGTCTAGCAATTGGCCGGGCCCCACGGTAGAACCGCCTCCGAACCTATCCCCCGGTCCGAGGCTCTTTCTTGTTCGGTCCACCCGGCTTCGGTTCGCCCAGTTTTTGGGCGCCCAGAGTGGAACGTGGCGGGACTTGTGGACCGGCCCACTGTTTTGAGGAGGGTCCGGAGTCCCGACGGTTTCAGTTTTCTAGTCGCCGCGATCCACGCGGTCTTGCCCAACCCGACGACTCGCGAGCCGCTCGCGACTCTCGCGGGAATGAAAACCTTATGAACAAAAAGAAGTTGGTCCAACTTGGGGTACCCCACGACCACGTGCCGCTGGCGATCGCCGGCATACAGGCGGCCGCGACTCGTGGACGGGAGGACTTCAAGGCCAAGCGTTTTCTACCCCAACTCATCGCGCAGCCCGATTTGTTCGTGCGGGATGAAGATTTTGGCGACTTGGCTCGAGCGATGGTCGCCGACCTCCTCAACGCGGAAACGCCGCGGGAAGTCCGGCATGCGACCTGGGGCGCCGGTCTCGACGCTGGGAGCATCCAACAGATCGAAACGGCTTGCCAGCTTCCCGTGGCTCGAGCCGCGGCGTTGATGCCCGACGCTCATATGGGTTACGGCTTGCCCATCGGTGGAGTCCTCGCTTGTGAGAATGCCGTCGTGCCTTACGCGGTTGGCGTGGACATCGCTTGCCGCATGCGGCTAACCATCACCGACCTTCCCGCCGAGCCGCTGGTCGAGAACGAACGGATCGAATGCGAGCGATTCGACCAGGCGCTCGAGAAGGGAACGCTCTTCGGCGCGGGTGGCCGGTGGAACTCGCCGCGCGATCACGACGTACTCGACGAGGACTGGACGATCACCGCGGTGACGCGCGAGGTTCGCGATCGAGCCGTCGGGCAACTCGGCACCAGCGGATCGGGAAACCACTTCGTGGAATGGGGAGTCCTGGAACTTCCCGAGCCGGAGTTTGGCTTGCAGCCCGGCCGCTACGTCGCGCTGTTGAGCCATAGCGGAAGTCGTGGCGCCGGGGCACGCGTGTGCCAGCGCTATAGCGATCTGGCTCGTCAAGCGATTCCGCATCGCTACCGCGAGGACAAGCACTTGCGGCATCTCGCTTGGTTGAGCCTCGACGACGAACGTGGCCAAGAGTACTGGGCGGCGATGGAGCTGATGGGACGCTACGCCGCGGCGAACCACGAGGTCATCCATCAAACCGTACTGGGTTTGGCGGGTGGCGAGTCGTTGGCGGTGATCGAGAACCACCACAACTTCGCTTGGAAGGAACGCCACGGGGATCAGGAGTTGGTTGTCCATCGCAAAGGCGCGACTCCGGCGAGCGCCGGGGAGCTTGGCGTGATTCCGGGAACGATGAGCGACACGGCCTACGTCGTGCGCGGCAAGGGCGAGGCGACGAGTCTTCGCAGCGCCTCGCACGGCGCGGGGCGTCGCATGAGTCGCACCGAGGCGCGGCGTCAGTTCAACTGGAAGATGTGGCAGCAACACCTGAAGGAACGCCGAGTCCGCTTATTGGCCGGCGGGATCGACGAGGTGCCGGGAGCCTACAAGGACATCGACACGGTCATGTCCCAACAGGAGTCGTTGGTGGAGACGATCGCATCGTTCCATCCACGCATCGTCATGATGTGCGGCGACGATAGCCCCGCGGAAGACTGACCGGAATGGTCGCGGGACGAGCTGCCCAGGGTGAGCAAGGAGGTCTCGGAGTTGATTCACTCAACTCCGATTCCCTGTTCATCCTGGGCAGCGTCCTTTTCGTCCTGCTATTCCGCGCCGTTCGTCGCGGCCTCGGCGATGCGATTGACGGCGTCAAGGATCGCCAGGATCGTGGCCTCCACCGTGTCGGTCGAGACTCCGTGACCGCGCACGAGGTGACCTTGGTGTTCCACCACCACGGTTACTTCTCCTTGAGCGTCATGACCGAGCGTCGCGGCGCGGACGACGAACTCTCGACAAGGGAGGCTCATGCCGGTCGCTCGCTCGGTGGCGAGGAAGGCCGCGTCGATCGGGCCGTCTCCGTCCTGCACCTCCTCGGTCACCTCATGGTCACCTTGCCTTAAGGTGAGTCTCACCTGGGGAGGCGCATCGGTTTCCGAGGTCACACGAAAGCTGGTCAAGCTCCAAACCGGCGAGTTGGAACCGCGCAATTGGCCGTCGATCAGAGCCCGGATGTCTCCGTCGTAGACGCTCTTCTTCTTGTCGGCCAACTTCTTGAACTCCTCGAACACCACCTGCAGTTGCTCACCGGTCAAGCGGTAACCGAGTTGCTTGGCGCGGTCGGCCAACGCGGCGCGACCACTATGCTTGCCGAGCACGAGGTCGGTTTTCGCGAAGCCGACATCCTCCGGCCTCATGATCTCATAGGTCGAGCGTTCCTTGAGCATGCCATCCTGGTGAATGCCGGCTTCATGAGCGAACGCGTTGCGACCGACGATCGCCTTGTTGCGTTGGATCTGCATGCCAGTGATGGAGGTCAACATGCGGCTCGTCGGGACCAAGCGTTCGGTCACGATGTTGTGAGTGCAACCGTAGTGGTCGCCCCGCACGCGCATCGCCATGACGACTTCCTCGAGCGAACAATTGCCGGCTCGCTCTCCGATACCGTTGATGGTGCACTCGACTTGACCGGCACCCGCCTCCACCGCCGCCAGGCTATTGGCCACGGCCAAGCCGAGGTCGTCATGGCAGTGCACGCTGATCACGGCTCGGTCGATGTTGGGCACGCGTTCGCGCAGGGTCGTGATGACTCGTCGCATCTGATCGGGTACGGCGAAGCCGACGGTGTCGGGAATGTTGATGGTCGTCGCGCCCGCCTCGATCGCCTTCTCGACGACTTGGCAGAG
>JAGQPS010000202.1 GCA_020426595.1 Planctomycetales bacterium | reverse complement strand
TCCAAGATCTGGAGCGAAGAATTCTTCGACTTCCACAATAAGTCCCCAGCCTTTTGCCCTACCAACACTTCGGTCTAGCGGCGCAACATCCAAGTGCGTGAGCAAGGGACTCTTCGCGTTCTCGAATGTGCCAATGACTCGTTACGCCACCAACCTAATGGGGCACCGCCCCAGGAAAATCCCGCCATGACACCTTTGGCTGAAAGCCAAAATCAACTCCGACTTCGCGAGCCCTCATCGGTGCCTTTTGACCTCCGGACAAATGTATCGCTCGCTCCATCTCACGACGGGCCAATCGGTTGAAGCTGCTTTCGTTGCGGTAATCACTTGAACAACGAGTCGCGGCGAACCGCCTTTTTCGAGTCGCGCAGCGCGTACAAGCCGGGGAAACAGACGACCCGTCGCCAGCTGAAACGGCCTTTTTGCTGGAAAACGGTTGGTTCCGAGCCATCCGAAACAGAAAGCCCTGGCTCTCGACTTCGGTCCGTTTGACTGGCCGACGTTCCAAACTAATGTTCTCGCATCAAGGCTGAGGACTCACGGACGTCCCAGCTCCGTTTTTCCGTAGCTCGCCAAGTAATACGGGTCATGAAGATGAGCAAGCGAGTTCTAGTCGCCGACGACTCCAGCACCATGCGCAAGATCATTCTCCGCTCCCTAGCTGCCGTGGGGGTTCCCTCGGCGATCGAGGCGGCGGATGGAGTCGAGGCCCTCGAGGCCTTCAAGCAAGGCGAATTCGACCTCGTTCTGACCGACTGGAACATGCCGAACAAGAACGGACTGGACGTCATTATCGGCATCCGCGAAATGAACCAAACCGTGCCGATCATCATGGTGACGACCGAAGCGGAGAAGTCCCAAGTGCTCAAGGCGATCCAAGCGGGCGTCTCGGATTACTTGGTAAAGCCCTTCACCGCGGACACGCTGCGAGAGAAGCTCGAAAAGCACGGTTGCTAGGCAGCCGGTCCGTCGGTTCGCCACGCTCGGTGCCGAGCTTGCACTGGCTCGCGGGACCATCCCGTAGCCGCCAACGTTACAACGACGGAAACCCCAACCGGGGTTCTGACCCACAGTCCGTCGAAGAGCCGCCCTGGTGTGATCCAAGGGCGGTTTTCTTTTGCGCTCGCCAAGTTGGCGCTCGCCCTAACGTCGGTCAACATTGGCCTTGGGCCGGCGATACGACCGAGACGAAAACATTCGGGGCGTACGCGGAAGTCTCCGGAGCTGGAACCAAGAACGCTAGTCACGAGTCCGCGATTCCTCGGTCTCGCTTCCGCGCGTTATCAGCTCCTTTTCGAGTGTCATGCCGCGAGCGGTTGCTGGGGATGAACTCTCGGCGCACGAAAAAAGGGCGAAGCCAAAGCCTCGCCCTTTCATGGTTCGGTCCAAGTCCCAAGACCGGCGGTTCGCATTGATGGGATATCGAGCGATTCCGCGGCCCGCTTGGCCAATGACGCTGCTATTCGCGGCAGCGTCTCACCGGCTTATTCACGCGGGCGGACGGCTCCGGTCAGCCCCGAGTAGTCACAGCGATCGGAGGTATGCCAGAGCGGCAAACCGAGTTCGACGCGGCGACGCAATTCCTCGATCTTCTCATTCGAACCGGCCGGAGCGTCGGTCGGTTGGAAATCCTCCGAAGCTTGCGGCACGAAGTCCTCGTCGTGGCCGTACTTCAGAATGGCTTCAAACACATTCAGCGACTTCTTGGTCATTCGATTTCTCAACTTTGGCAAAAAGGATCTGTCGGATCGCCAAGAGCCTAGGCGCCGACCAAGCGGTGATCGGCCATTTCGGTCCACGGGTTTGGGAAGTTCGAGCTGGGATGCCGCGAACGATTGTTTCCAACCAATTCCCGTAGGCCTTAGAGTCTCTGTGGCGGAGAGTTTTCGTAGTGAAGATCGAGTGATTATTTTCAGATCAGGGCTCGAGTCAAGGAAAAAATGAGAAGTTTGGCTCTCCCCTTAGATTATTTTTCAAAGTCCCTCCAACGCAGGTCCCAACCTACCAACCGCCAATCACCTAAACGGCAAACTGCCCCAAAATGCAAGGGAAAGATCGTTCCGAGTTTCACGGTTCCCTCTAAGGTGTGGATTGGCTCCGCAGGCGGAGTCTCTCCCGCTGAGCCCAGTTAATGGCAATGAGGTATCCCTTGTGGCCGCATTATGGGTTGTTCCAGGCCGCGTTGGTGGTTCGCCCCTCTTGACGCCGAATCCCCGGCGAACTCCATGTCCCAGCGAACAAGAGGGAACGCCTAGGCGGGCAGGGTTTGCCGCGTGTCGCCTCACCAAACGACCGCCGAAAGCCGTGGGATTGGGTACGAACCGCACCGCTCGGCTGCTCAAAGGAAAGTCCAACCACGACGAGTGACTGAAGCGGTATTCCCCAAGAAATCAAGGCGAAGTGGTGTGTCGAGGCCGTGTTCGGCTAGCGCCATCTCGCTGGCTCAAACCCCTTCGTTTCCCGCGGACGCCGTCACGTGGTGGAACGGGCGGCCGGGAGACATCGGCGGTGGAAGGAGTTATTTCCGCTCGCCATTGGGCGAAGAATCCCTCGCTCACGCTTTTAGATGTTGCGGATTCGGAATGGGGTTAGACGGAAGTGTTGGTGGCGTAACGGGTTGATGGCTGGTTTGAGAAGTCGAAGAATCCCTCGCTCACGCTTCGGGTTTCCTTTGGTTTTCCACGCTTTTGAGTTGGTCGACCGGGGCGGAACGTGAAAAAACTCGACAAGGAGCAAGCACCGAGTTTCCTGGGTAGTCAACATCGCCCAGAAACGACTCCGACTCCGGGCTCTCCGCGATCTCCGTGGTTAGCCAAGAAGAATCCCTCGCTCACGCTTCGGGTTTCCTTTGGTCTTCCATGCTTTTGACTTGGTCGACTCGGCTGGGAAATGAACGATGCGGACGCGGAAGAGTCGGACGGTGAAGTTTTGTCGGGAATTCTCACCGGACACTTTGTAAACCGTGCCGCTCGGCGTCATCCGTGGGCCGAGAAGAGCCACTTCTTCGCCCAAACGGATCGCGTTTCAAGAACCGATCGGTTCGAGTCGACCCCGGCACTACTTCTTGCCCATCGAGCGCTTGATGCGGAAGAACTCGGTCAGGATCGCGCCACAATCCGCCTGCATGACGCCCGGTGTAATCGCGAAACGATGATTGAGCCGTGGGTCGGACCCAATGGTGAAGAGTGAGTGGACCGCTCCGGCCTTTGGGTCGAGAGCCCCATACACGACTCGGTCGATGCGAGAATTCACCAAAGCCCCCGCGCACATCGGGCACGGTTCGAGCGTGACATAGAGCGTGCAACCGTTGAGACGCCAGTCCGATCTCGCTTCCGCCGCCTGAGTGATCGCCAGCATCTCGGCATGAGCCGTTGGGTCGCTCAGCGTTTCCCGTTGATTGTGAGCCGCGCCAATGACACGTCCCTCGTGAACGATGACCGCTCCGACCGGAACTTCATCCTGCTCGAACGCAGCGACCGCCTGCTGCAACGCCAGCCGCATGAAATGATGATCTGGTTGCAGATCAAAATCGGCCTCGTCGCGCGGACGCGGATGGTCAATCATCGTTGCTTCTTCCTCCTTGACTGGCCGATCAGCCCCCGCGAATTCCCTTGCCGTCAACGATCCCCACGGACCGACGGGGGACGAACGGAGCGATTCCGCGGCAATCCGAATCCGCCTCGACTACTCGGGCTTCTCTTCGTTCAGTGGGGTCCAACGGAGATTGCGATAGTGCGCCTCGGTTTCAAACGAACAGAGCCCCAAGGGACGCGACAAAAGCACCTCGGCTCGCAATGACACCTCCGTTTCGGAGATGTCTCGATCGACCACTTGCTCATCGTCGATCCAGGCTTGGATGCGTTCGTCGCTGACTCGCACTCGAATCTTGTACCAGCGGTCCTTTTCAAATGACATGTAACGAGTCGTGTCATTTCGAGACGCGTCATCGCCATCGAGGCACGACAGGCCCACGACACTACCAGCCCACCCCCCGACGATGAAACTGCAGTGACTCTTCTTGACCGGGAAGGTCAACGCACAAAAGAAATCAATCCCCCGGGTCTTCTTGACCTCGAGCGACAGCTCGTAATCGCTGCCTTCCGGCAACTCGCTATCCCAGGTCACTCCGGTCAAGGGACTCCCAGGACGCAGGACCAACGAGCCGTCCTCGACGACGACTTCCCCCTCGCCACCGAAATTCGTTGGCTTCCAGTCCCCCAGCTCCTTCCCGTCGAAAAGTTCGATGCCACGGTCCGCCGCGTCTTCCTCGTCGGTGGATTGAGCGGCCGGCGCCGCTGGCTCTTCCTGGGCAAGAACCGTCATCGGCATCATCATGGCCAGCATCAGCAAGGCCCCGCCTCGCAGCCAAGCGCAGCCTCGCATGCAGGTGCATTCCCTCGGTGACGAGCGGCCGGTGGCTCCCGAGAGACGATGCAAACCGTCCATGATGCCGGAGCGCGGCTCGCCCTTGGTTCCCACGGACGTTCCGGCGCGGTTGGATTCACGGACAGGCAGACAGAGAAGCATCGGCAGGCAGCGAAACATCGGGCGGATCCTGTGTGAGGGAGCTGGAATGCGACATGCCAGGGGAGATATCGGCGGACGCTGGATTTCCGGAGGGGAGCGGCCCAGCCTCGAACGAACTTGATTATCATAGCGACGTTGGGGAAGCCGACGCCAATTGGACGGCCTCCGGACGTAGAGATTTACCAACGGCGGACCGCATGACTGAGTCGCAAAACACGGGGAAGAGACGCTGGTGGATCATCGGCCTCGCCCTGCTGTATGTCGCGTTCACGTCGTTGGCCACGCACTTGCCGCTGACGCCCCAAGTTCAACATTGGGCCGAGCGATACGACAAACTCGCTCATCTCGGCCTGTATCTCATGATGTCGCTGCTGCTGGGGGCCGCATTCTGGCCTCGACGCCGAGCCTTCGAATGGGGCCTGGCGATCACGTGCGTCTTGCTGACCGCCGACGAAGTCCTGCAGGCTTTCGTCCCCTCTCGCCATGTGGATGTCAAGGATTGGATCGCCGGGATCGTTGGAGCCATCGGCGGTTGGTGCGTGGGGCGAGCCTTGTTGCTTTGGCGAGCTCGGCGACGACTCTCCTTGCCCTGACTTCGACCATGACTGTTCGTCGCCGGTGACTCTTGAGCGTCGGCCGAGCGATGGCGAAAGGGATCGCGTGTGGGTTCACCGTTTCTCCTGGCCAGACTTGACCGGGGGAGGTGATAGGCGGGATCATGCACCCAGGTTTGTTCGACGGCCAGCGGCCGTATCCTCTTTGCGGTTGGGTGTTCACGATGACGATTTGCCGAAACGTGGTGGTACTCGCCGGCGTTCTGCTCGCTTCCTGGATCGCGTCAGCGCACCGCTCCGCGGGAGAGGAGCTGAATTGGCTCACCGATCTCGACGAAGCCAAGCAGGTCGCCCAAGCGGAAGGCAAGTCGATCTTTGTCGACTTCACCGGTTCGGACTGGTGCGTATGGTGCATCCGTTTGGATCGGGAGGTCCTCGCGACGGAGGAGTTCGCGGCGGCGGCCGACAAGTGGGTCTTCGTCAAACTCGACTTCCCCAATGATCGCTCGAACCAACCCGCGGAAGAGCGTGCTCGTAACGAGGAGTTGTCGAAGGAATATTCGGTGAGCGGCTTTCCCACCGTTCTATTGCTCGACGATCAAGGGCGTCCCTTCGCGTCGACCGGTTATCGCGAGGGAGGCCCCGAACCGTACCTGCAACACCTCGAGGAAATGCTGGTGGTTCGGGCCACGCGTGACGCGATGTTCGAAAAGGCGGAGGCCGCCACGGGATTGGAACGCGCCCGTTTGCTCGACGAGGCGATTGGCTCGATCGACACTTCCGTCGTCAACCAGTTCTATCGCGAGGTCGTCGAGGAAATTGGCACGCTCGACGCCGACGACGAGGCGGGATTGCGGTCGAAGTACTTCGCCGCCGAGGACAAGGAGCGACAAGCGGAGCTACTTGCACGAGTCGATCTCGCGGCTCGAGGCCTCGCGGCTCCCCAAGCCCTCGTGACGGTCGAGGAAGTACTTGCCGAAAAGCGACTCCCCGCCGACGTTCGCCACGAGATCATCCAGCGCAAGATCGCCATTCTGCGAAAGGCGGGACTCGAAAACGACATGGTCCTGGCGTACGACGAGTTGTTGGCGATCGAGGGGCTCGCGCCGTTTGTCTACGAGCAGGACTTTGTCGCCAAGGCCTATGCCTTGGTCGCGATTGGACGCGAGGAAGATGCGATTGAAACGCTGACCAACCGAATCGCCAGCACGCTCGAGAATCGATCGCTCCTGCAAACACGGGCCGAGCTCTTCGCGCGGACCGATCGATATGAGGATGCCCTCAAGGACCTCGCGGTCGTCGCGTCGCATGCCCAGCGGGAACCTGATGTGCTCGTCGAGGTGGCCGTGGCTCAAGCCGACTGCCTTCTCTCGCTCGAACGCGAAGACGAGGCTCTTGCGGCGCTTGATCAGGTGCTGGCTCGAAAGGACCTGGACGAGGAGTTGCGGGGAGACACGCTGATCGAGAAGGCGATGATCTTGCGCGAGTTGGATCGCTCGGACGAAGCGGTCACCGCCGAGGACGAGGCGGTACGTATCACCACCGATGCGCGGCGCCGGGCCCAGTTGCTACAGATCATCGAAACGCTGCGGAAATAACTTCCGCGTCAGGGCCAAGAGAGTCACACCCGCCGTTGGCTGCCCGCACGGACCAGCTTGCGCCGACCGGCTTGCACCGTCGTTGGGCTACACCGTGGCTGGGCTCGCACCGTCGCTGGGCTGCACGTGCGGTTGTCATTGGATGACGGCGCGCGGCCTCAACGACTAAGCCTTGACCGCCGCTCGTTGTTTCACGAGCCATTTGTAGTAATCGATCGACCGTTCCAGGCCTTGACGGAAATCGATCCGCGGATCGTAGCCAAGGTCGCGCCGAGCCAGGGTGATGTCGGCCATCGAGTCCTTCACGTCACCGATTCGTGGTGGAGCGTGTTCGGCGGGAATCGAGATCTCGAGCAACCGATTGAGTTCATCGATTAGCGTCATGAGCGTCGTCGACGCACCGTTAGCGATGTTGAAGATGCGACCGCCGACCCCAGGTACCGAGCTCGCTAGGATATTGGCCTGCACCACGTTGGCGACGAACGTGAAATCTCGGCTCTGTTGCCCATCTCCGTAGACGATGGGGCTTTTCCCCTCGAGCATCCGCGTCATGAAGATTGGGATGACGGCGGAGTAGGGGCTGTCGGGATCCTGCCGAGGACCAAACACGTTGAAGTACCGCAGTCCGACGGTTTCGAGACCGTAGGTTTCGTGGAAAGCGCGGAGATAGAACTCGCTGGCGATCTTGGCCGCCGCGTACGGGCTCAACGGGGCCAAGGGGTCGCTTTCGCGCTTGGCGAGCGTCGGTTGGTCTCCGTAGCAACTGCTCGAAGCGGCGAACACGACGCGTTTCACACCTGCTCGTCGAGCCGCATCGAGTACGACGACGGTTCCGGTCGCACATGCCTCGTGGGAGGCAACGGGGTTGTCCACGCTCGCGGGAACGCTGGCCAGCGCCGCTTGGTGAAAGACGAGTTCCGCGCCTTTGATCGCCTGGGCGACGATTTCGGGATCGGCCACCGAACCTTGAAAGAACTGGATCTCGGAGCGAATCGCCTCGAGGTTTTGCAAGTTGCCACTGGCGAGATTGTCGAGCACGCGAACTTGGTGTCCCGACTCACACAACGCTTCAGCCAAATGGGAGCCGATGAAGCCAGCGCCTCCCGTTACCAATGCGATCGCCATTAATCTTGTTCCTCGTAGGCATTGATGACCAAGGAGCCGACGATGCGAGCCCCGTGGTCACGCAGATGAGTCACGGCCCAGCGACTTTGATCCACTCGCGAGGATTGAAGATCAACGAGCATCAAGGTGGAGTCGCAGGCCGCTCCCAGTACTTCGCACCAATCGGTTCGCTCCGCGTCGACGAGCCAAGTCAAACAGCGGTTTTCCGATTTCGCGGCTTGCGTGAAGCGTTGCAGATCTTGGGCCGTGAGGCGTTGGTTATCCGGATGCTGTTCGACGGCCAGTTCGATCGACGTGAGGCGCTTGGCGAGTTCGACCCGCGTCACGCGAGCCAGATTGCCAAGCGTTTCGATCGCTTGCTCGTTGCCACCCTCGAGTTCACCGGTGGGCAACGCATTGGGAAGGTCTTCCCAAATCGCTTCCGGATAGGTCTCGAGCGAGACGAGCTCCACGTTTCGATCTTGATGCCAGGCGATCCCACGACCAATGCACTCGACGGCATCCAACGCCCGCCGAACGCCACCCGTGGCGACGAGCAGCAGCGTCGAGGCATTCGCGATCGCGGGATGTTCAAACAGCCGGCGCGCGATGGTACGACCGTGTCGCTCCCGCGCATCCGCTTCTCGCGCACGAATCTCCTCCGGGGTCGGACCTAAGTGTTCGACCTTATCGCTCTCCAGCGTTTGAGTCGCTTCGAGGTCCGACTCGATCAAATCTTCCGATGCGACGAGCGTCACATCATCGACGGCCGCCACGACCACAGGCGTGCCCGAGTCATCCAACGTATCCCCAGGCGATGAAGTCTCCGCCGACTCATTCGCGACAAACGCGTCTTGAGGCAAGCCTGCCTCCATCGCGTCGCGATTCGTCAAGCCAGCCAACGCGGGATCCAGTTCCGACTCGGCGGTGGCAAGCTCGGCGGATTCTTGAGTCGCTTCGTCGATTAGCGGCGACGCGGGCGGCGTCTCGACGATGGGCGAGCCGGTCGCCTCGTCGGACGTGGGCTGCGAGCGACGAGGGAAGAGACCGGAGAACAGCCGTTTGCGGATCGGCATCGTCGGTTTGCGGACTCGTCCAAGACGCGGCGACTCATCGCTCGCGGAGGAGTCGTCGGTGGGGAGATCGATACGCGAAGTCGTCTCCCCGTCGTCGTCACTCGAAACGGGCGCCTGCGAATCGATCGAGTGGCTCGCCGTCTCAACGGCCGAGGGTCCGGCTTGTTCGTCGATCCCGTCGATCTCGGACGCCGCTGATTCGGCGGTTTCCCAAGCGGGACGGTCAAGCTGTGTTCCGAGATGGTGCCCACGCAGGACGGGACTCGCTGGACCGCTCGAGTGTCGTGTGGAGTTCTCGAACGAACTCGAGGAGGAAGTGCG
>JAGQPS010000201.1:6791-9218 GCA_020426595.1 Planctomycetales bacterium | reverse complement strand
TCCCACGCTTTTGAGTTGGTCGACCGGGGCGAAGCGTGAAAAGCGCAACATCAAAACTCACGCTTCGGGTTTCCTTTTGGGTTTTCAAGCCTGGTCGATCTAGGGATTGGGCCGAGGTTTGATGGAAGGAGATTCAAAGCCAATACATTTGGAACCGGACCTCAATCCTCGGTCATGACGAGCCAGTGTCCTTTCGCTTCGCGATCGCCTCCGACGACCAGTCGTCGCGAGCCATCCTCGAGTCGCTCCACGATGCCCCGAGCCTCGAATCGCTCACCTTGTCGGACTTGGCCGCAATACGTGGCGCTCCAGGTGAGCAGTTCGGCGACCTCCTCGTGATCGCACCGCCATCGACTCGGAGTTTCAAACGCCGCTTGGTCGTGGGTGATCACTCCGCGAATCGTGCGTTCCTCCTCCTTCACTCCTGGGCGCAAGGGAGCGACAGGCTGCCAAAGGCCGAGGTCGATCTTCGTGCCTTGGTGGATCGCGTTGACTCCTTTTCGCCGTTGATGCCAGAGGAATCGCTCGAACTCGATCGCCGCGCCGCGTCGCTGCCAGGCGGCGCGCCACTGCGCGGAATCGAGTGGTTGAAGTTCTCCCGCGCGGATCGCCTCGTCGAGGGCGACACGAGCCGCCTCGAACCGCGACGTCGAACGGATCACGAGGTCGAGATCGCTGCCCGCGCCATGGGCTCCGAGCAACAGGGAACCGGTGACACCGATGCACTCGAGTTGGACGCCTCGGCGAGTTAGTTGCGTGACGACATGCCGGAGTTTGTGCTCCAACGAGCCGGCCTCGACTTGGTTCGGCGCCAGAGCCATGATTTCTCCAAGGCGGAGCTCGGCGCGGTGGTGACGGGCGACTTGCTGCATGGGTATGCCGGGCAAGATCGCATCGAAACGAGGCTCGTGGACCAGCAGGGCAGGGTGGTCGCGCTGCAAACATCGCTGGGCCTCGGCGGTCGAGAGCTTGACCCAGCCGGAGGCTTCGCGACGATAACGGAGAGTGCCGCGCAGCAGCTCGCCCTCGACTTGGTCAACGATCAATGCGAAGGCCAACCCAGAGTGAGTTTCGATAAAATCGCGAGCTCGGAAAATCGGCGACATGTTTGATAACTTGCGGAAGCGGCGGAACGAATGCCTCCTATGATAAAGCGATCGCTGGTCGACGCGATGGAGTGTTTCCGTTGCCAAGTTCCTACGGGCGACTCGGGATGGCATTCGCTTAAGCCATGCGGCCCACTGTCATGTAGTTCGGCCCACTATGCGAGCAAACCGCGAAGCTCGGGTGCTTGCGAACTTTTCGCTCTTGAAGAGGCAGGCGGCTCCGTGCCGCAAGGAGGCTCACGTTGTCCCCCATTAGCATGCACCCAACGCTCCAACCGCAGGTGTCGCGTTCGCGAGCGGGCAAGCCTCGTGCGTGCGCGTCACCTAGCGTTGTGAATTCGCTGATCGTGCCGCGGCTGATCGTCCTTGCCGCTCTATTGATGGCTTGGCTGCCATCGCGCCCCGCCACCGCTCAGCCCGCTCCGCCACCGTTGGCGGCCACGGCCGTGCCGGGCCAACCATTTGGAGTTGGATCGGTACGCATTCCGTTGGAAGAAGTCGACCGTCGATTGTGGGCCAACGAGGGATTCCAAATCGTCGATCCGACGGGCCGAGTTTTCTATCCGACGTTTTCCCAGGGTACGGTGCGTCGCTTCCTCGCCGAGGTGTTGGGCCGAAGTGAATCGGGATCGGCCAAGCAGGTCGAAGTCACGTTCTTGTTTCGCGGCGAGGCGCCCTTCGAGTTCTCGATCGAAACGACGCAGCGCTATCGTGTTCAAGTCCGTCCCGGACCAGCGCGCCGATTGGTGACCGAGCGACTTTGGCAAAGTTGGTGGCGCGAGTTTGTCGCGTCTAGTCGTTTGCAGGACAAGCAGAGCGACTATCCACCGGCGATCGAAACGTATCTCGTCGCGCTTATGTCTCGACGCTTGGGGTTTGATCTTCCCCTGCTCAGCCGCAATCAGGACTCGGCCTCGGGTGAACTGCGTGAAACGCTCGAACTGCTCATGGGGGTCGAGGACCTGCGTTACCAGATCATGCGCGAGACGATCGAGCAAGGCGCCGAGCCCGCGAATCTTGATCTGCCCATGCCACCCGACATCGCTTGGGGGCCGCCTCATCGCGTCGACTTGTCGGACGAGGCAATCGCGATTGAACCGCTCGCCGAGCATGTCCCCGAGGAATGCCTCTACGTTCGATTCGGATCGTGGAACAACCAGATTTGGCTCAAGCAGTTCATGCTGAGTTACGGCGAGGACTTGAGTCGTCTCATCGCGCTCCGCGGATACGACGCTCGCCTTGACGACCGTATGCAGGCTCAAATTGGCATCGTCGAATCGAAGGTCTCGGATCTGCTCGGCGGAAACCTTGTGGCCGATGT
>JAGQPS010000201.1:0-6691 GCA_020426595.1 Planctomycetales bacterium | reverse complement strand
GGGTTGATTGGCTTCGACACGTTCCTGCGCGAAGGAGCCGCGATGGGCGTGCTGCTCAAGCAGCGCAACGGACTACTCGGCACTTCCATTCGGCAGCAACGTTCGCAGCTACTCAAGCAGTTCGAGGACCAGGGCGCGTTCCAAGAGACCGTAACCATCGCGGGACACGAGGTCTCGTTCATCTCGACCCCCGACAATTTGGTCCGTTCGTTCTACGCGGTGGATGGCGAGTTTCATTTGATGACCAATTCGCGTCGGCTGGTCGAACGGTTCTACGAGGCCGGCGCGGGTGAAGGAAGCCTCGCGGCCTCGCCCGAGTTTCGTTACGCGCGGCGGGAGTTCCCGCTGGAGCGCGATGACACGGTGTTCGTTTATTTGTCGAGTAGCCTCTTTCGCAATCTGCTCTCGCCTCAGTACCAGATCGAGCTCCGTCGGCGGCTCCAAAGCGTGACCGACATTGAGTTGGTTCATATGGCGAGGCTTCTAGCGCGAGCCGAGGGAGTCCCCGGAGAATCGCTCGAGTCGTGGATCGAGGCGGGGCTGTTGCCGCCCGGGTTTGGACGTCGTCCCGATGGTAGTGGCGTCGTGATCGCGGGGGACGAGGTATGGGATTCGCTTCGCGGGCGACGCGGTTACTTCCTGCCCATCGCCGACGTCGAAATCAGCGGCGTTTCGCGCGAGGAGGCGCGGGCCTATGCCGAGCGAGCCGCTTACTTCGCCGAGCAATGGCAACGGACCGATCCGCTGATCGTCGCGCTGCGACGCGAGGAGATCGATGGCGGGACGAGGTTGGCCTTCGATGCGCGACTCGCTCCATTTGGCGAGGAGAAGTATGGTTGGTTGTTCTCGATCCTAGGTCCGCCGATGGATGCGATCGTGCAAGGGGCTGATTCCGATGTCGTTTGCGTGCAAGCGAGTGTGAAGGGAGGGTTGTTGCTCCCAGGCACTCCGCCTCATCGGTTGTTCCTGACCTTGGAGAATCAGCCTCCCACCACCGACGGTAGCCCGGACAATTTGCTGGAGTGGATTCATGTGATTCGCACCGCTCCGGGTTATTTGGGCGCGAGCCCCAAACCCGGCTTTCTTGATTTGCTACCCATCGGGTTGGGAGCGGAGCCCGATCCCGATGGCTTCACGAAATCGCTCCTGGGAGTTTGGCGATGGCAGGGTGGTGATGTCTCGCTGCTGAGTTTCGATCCGGGTCGGCTACGGCAAGCGGCCTCCGGATTGCATTACGAAGCACTCGACGAACCGGCCCATGTTTATGCCAAGCTCGGTGAGATGGGACAAAGCGAGTTACGGCCGTGGATTGAACAGATGGTTTATCTGCGCGCGAAGGAGACCACGGTCGGGAACATCCGCTTGCTCGGGCAACTCTCGCGGCAGCTTAAGGTGCCGGTCGATGAAGCCAAGGAAGAAGCCGAACGATTGCTCGACGTCACCCTGCGCTGCGCGATGGACGGGGAATACCAGCTCGTCGCTCCCCCAGGCCTCTCGCCTCGTTGGCGAAGCACCAACCTCAATCCGCTTGATCGTGAGGCAGGGGTCCGGCCAGAGGTGAAGCTACTCGACTGGCTTGCGTCGGCCGAGGTCGCCGCTCGCAAGGATGTCGACCGTGTTTCCTTGTGGGGGCACCTGGTGATCGCCGAGGGGGGGCCGTCCACCGCAGTGCCCAGGGAAGGGGAAACTAACTCACCATGAAGATCGTTGGCATATTAGGTGGGGTAGGGAGCGGCAAGAGCACGATTGGCCGCCTGTTCGAGGAACTCGGGGCCGTTCGGCTCGATGCCGATCGATTGGGGCATGAGGTCTTGCGCGAAGTCGAGGTACGGGACGCGATTCGATTGGAATTTGGTAGCGGAGTTTTCGATACCGAAGGGTGGATTGACCGCCCCCGACTTGCCAAAATGGTATTCGAACCGGGTGAAGTCGGAGCCAACCGACTCCGTGCACTGGAGCGGATCACTCACCCCCGAATCGCGGTACGCATTCAAGAAGAACTTGATCGGTTGCGTGGCGTGGGCGCCGAGATCGTCATTCTCGATGCACCCGTGCTCCTCAAGGCGGGTTGGGATCGGCTCTGCGACCATTTGATTTTTGTCGAGGCGTCGGACGAGCAACGCATGCAACGAGTCGCCGAACGAGGCTGGACTCAGCAGCAGTGGCGGCAGCGCGAGGCGGCTCAAGAGTCGCTCGACGAAAAACGCGGCCGCTGCGATGTCACGATTTCCAATGAGGGCGATCTGCGACAAGCTCGCGAACAAGTGGCCAGCTGGTTCCGTCGCTGGTCCACCGACTCGTAGGTTCGACACGATTAGGGCGAGGAGTAACGGGTTCCCCCGTCGCTCGCTCACCAACCAACGTTTGGGGCATTTCGGAAAATCAACGACTTGTCGAGTCGTCGTGAGCGCGAGCCCCGCGGGGAACGATGCTCACGCGGCCATGTCAAACATGCAACGAGATATCGAGCGACCACGCGGTCGCCACACTGGGAAATTGACGCCAAGTCCTTTGGCGGAAAACATGTGAACGAACTCTCCTAGATTGCCTCTCCGTAGAGCGATATTTCTCGCCGAATCGAGGGATGCGACGGCTCGTCAAATTCCCCTCGGGCGATTACCTTTCACCTCCTCTTCGTTTTACCTTCCGCGAGACGGATCGATATTGAACCAAGGGCGTCGAATGAGGCCCGGCACCGCAAGACCAATGTTCCTTTGGCGGATAGGTCGAGCGGAATCAACTCGATGAATTGTGGTCGATCTCGAACCTTCTCCACCCCTCCCTCCTCCCTCCACTGCATTCCCCTTTTCTTATCACCGCTTGCGAATTCAAGGTAACTCCCCGTTTCTCCAGTTGTCTCCGCTCCCGCTCGGGATGGGAATCTGGACGAGTCGTGGGAGTCTATTCCCATGGTTGATAACTCATCGCATGAATCGCGGAACCACTCCAACGGAGATGGCTCCCGTCCTCGTCCCCCGCAACATCGTGGCGGGCAGCGCCGAGGTCAATTGAGTCCGGCGGCGGAACAACGATTGCGAGAACTGGAGGCGATGGGCGAGCCGGTTTCGTTCGCGGAATCGCTGTCCCACGCGTCTCGATCGCAGCCGACGGCCCCCACCGACGCCGAGACCAATGGCTCGGAGTCGAATGGCGCCGTGGCACGAGAGGCGAGTGCCGGGGTCGATGGCGTCCGTCCCGAGGGTGACCTCGTGACGCCGCCGCATCTCTCGGAATTGCAGCGGATGGACGTCGACGAGCTGCGTCCTTGGGCGGAGCGAGAGGGAATCGCGGTCCACGATCAGATGAGGCGCCCCGAGATGATCGTGTCGATCATCAAGCATCGGCTCAAGCGACATGGCTTGATGTACGGTGAAGGGACCTTGGAGATACTGCCGGACGGTTTTGGTTTTCTGCGCAGTCCCAAATCGCATTACTTGTCTTGCCCAGACGACATCTACGTATCGCCGAGCCAGATCAGGAAATTTGGCCTCCGCAACGGATCGACGATCTCGGGCCAGATTCGTCCGCCCAAGGGAAGCGAGCGCTACTTCGCGTTGCTCAAGATCGAGGCGGTTAATTACCTCGATCCGCAGCAGGCGAGTCGACTCAAGCAGTTCGACGCGCTGACTCCGCTGCATCCCGACCAGCGGATCCGCTTGGAGTCGGAGCCCGAGGATTTGTCGACTCGCATCGTTGATCTCCTTTGCCCGCTCGGATTTGGGCAGCGAGGCTTGATCGTCAGTCCGCCTCGAGCCGGCAAGACGATCCTGCTTCAGCGGCTCGCCAAGTCGGTGTTGGCCAACTATCCGGACTCCTACGTGATCATGCTGTTGATCGACGAGCGTCCGGAAGAAGTGACCGACATGGAACGCGAGATCAACGGCAAGAACTGCGAAGTGATCAGTTCGACGTTCGATGAATCGACGGCTCGGCACGTGCAAGTGACTCAGATGGTGCTCGAGAAGGCCAAGCGGCTGGTCGAATGCCGCGTCGACGTGGTCGTCTTCCTTGACTCGATCACTCGCTTGGCTCGGGCCTGGAACGCGGAATGTCCCAACAGTGGCAAGACGTTGTCCGGTGGCTTGGATGCGAACGCGATGCAAAAGCCCAAGGCGTTCTTCGGCTCGGCTCGAAAGGTCGAGGAAGGAGGCTCGTTGACGATCCTCGCCACCGCCTTGATCGAGACGGGCAGCCGCATGGACGAAGTGATCTTCGAGGAGTTCAAGGGGACGGGCAACATGGAGATCATGCTTGACCGTCAGTTGGTCGAGCGACGAGTCTGGCCGGCGATCGATCTCGCTCGCAGTGGCACGCGGCGGGAAGAGAAGCTGATGGACCCCGAGGAACATCGCCGCGTGTGTCATCTCCGCCGGTTCCTGGCCGACTTGAGTCCGGCGGACGCGATGGTGCAATTGCTCAAGACGATGGGCAAGTACCGCACGAACGCCGAGTACTTGATGTCGATGAAGATCACCGAGTAGCGCGAGCGAGGATCGGCGGCGAGCCATTGTTGGCGGCCCGCGTGTTGACACTCCACCTTTCATTCTCCCTGGCTAGGAATCACCGTGACCCGGATCATCGAAGGCACCGAACTCCCCGCGGGCACGCGCGTGGCGATCATCGTGAGCCGCTACAACGACAACGTCACCGAGCGATTGTTGGAGGGTGCGTTACGAACGGCCGAGAAGCGCGGCATCGCCGCTGGTGACGTCGAGGTGTACCGAGTACCGGGAGCTTGGGAGTTGCCGCTGGCCGCGTCCGCGGTCGCGCATAGCCGAGCCTACGACGCGATCGTTTGCCTGGGTGCCGTGATCAAGGGGGAGACGACCCACGACGAGCACATCAACCGTCAAGTCTCGGATAGCCTCGGTCAACTCTCGCTGCGTTATTCCCTCCCGATCGGCTTCGGGTTGCTGACGGTGCAATCGCTCGAACAGGCGATGAATCGAGCCGGTGGCACGGTGGGCAACAAGGGAGAGGAAGCGACCGAAGCGGCCCTTGAGATGGTGGGGCTGTTGGCTCACCTGCCCGAGGTCCAAGGCTAGGCGTTACGTTGGTTTCGGGATTACCTGGCCCCGTTTTGTGATGTCCCCTCCCGTTGCAGGTTGCCACTGAGGGGGTCCCCGGTTAGTCTCTCGTGATTCGCGGTTGTCGCGTAGCAAGCCTCGGTAAATCCGGGGGCAGGTGTCGGAGAAGCCAACGAAGATGTCTCGACGTTCCCGAGCTCGTGAGGTCGTTTTACAGCTGCTGTATCGCGACGACCTGAACAATGATCGCTCCCTCGCCAACGACGAGGACTTCGTACGCGAGCGACTGGAGGGGGACCCGCAGCTGGTCGATTTCGCTTGGGACCTGCTCCGCGGCGTGCGTTCTCGTCGGCAAGACGTGGATACGGCGTTGACTCAAGTCGCCGCCAATTGGTCTCTTGGCCGCATGGCCGCCACCGATCGCAACGCGTTGCGGATTGGTGCCTATGAGATTCTCTTTGGCAACACGCCGGATCGAGTCGCGGTCAACGAGGCGGTGGAACTGGCCAAGCGATTTGGCACCAATCAGTCGGCTCCGTTCGTCAACGGAGTGCTCGACCGAGTGATGCATGATCGGCGTCGCGCCGGTGCCTCTTCCCCAGGAAGCCAACCTGGCTCCGCGACATCGACAACCGAAACAACGTAGTACCCGCGGTATCCGTTGGGGCGTCTCGTGGCCGGCGGCGCCCTCGCACGGTGACAGTTGTCGCTCACGCCGCGCCGCTCGGTTTCGCGACTCGGTCGTGAATGCATGCTGTCGGCAACTTGAGCGAGTCGGTCGTTTCCCGTCCCCTTTGCGTATCCGAGGTGCCGTGATGGCCGCTTGGAATCTGTTTCGAAAGAGTGCCTCGAAGCCAACCGAGACGGCGGGCGGGGCAGAGCCGGCCGCGGGATCCGACGCCGCTCCACCGACCGATTCCGAGGGAAGCAAGGACGAGAAACAGGGCCTGTTTCGACGAGCCTGGCAGAAGACCTGGTCGTTTCTCAATACCGACATCCGCGACCTCGTTGGCAAGGAAGGGCGGCTCGTCGATGACGACTTCCTTCGCGAGTTCTATGCGGTGTTGGTGAAGACCGACATGGGCCCTGGCCCGGCCGAGAAGATCCGTGACGCGGTTAAGACCAACTACCGTGGTCGCAAGGTTCACATGGAGGACCTGATCGAAACGGCGCGGACCACGGTGCGCGAGATCCTAGGCGACGAACCGCTCCCGATTCAATTCGCGGCTCAAGGCCCGACCGTGATCCTCGTCGTCGGCGTGAACGGATCGGGCAAGACGACGAGCATCGCCAAGCTCGCCAACATGTTCCGCAAGGAGGGCCGGTCGGTCGTGCTCGGGGCGGGCGATACGTTTCGCGCGGCGGCCGTCGAGCAACTGGGCGTGTGGGCCGAGCGAATTGGCGCGGACATCGTCAAGGGCAAGCCGAACTCCAACCCGGCGAGCGTGGCCTATCAGGCGGTCGAGCGAGCCGTTCAAACGAACGCCGATGTCTGTATCGTCGACACCGCCGGACGGCTCCAAACCCAAGCGCACCTGATGGACGAATTGAATAAGGTCTATCGCGTGCTGTCGAAGGTGATCCCCGAGGCTCCGCACGAAGTGATCCTCGTGCTCGATGCGACCGCCGGGCAAAATGCGATCAGTCAGGCTCGTGGCTTTTCC
>JAGQPS010000200.1 GCA_020426595.1 Planctomycetales bacterium | reverse complement strand
TGCTCACCGCGGGCAACACGCCCGGCGGCGTGCTGGTCAGCCTCGACGACATCACCGCGATCGAGGAATACAGCATCGAGCTTGAGAAGGCCAAGAACGACGCCGACAGCGCCAACCGCGCCAAGAGCGACTTCCTGGCCAACATGAGCCACGAGATTCGCACGCCAATGACCGCGATCCTTGGGTTCGCCGATCTGCTCCTCGAGGATGATTCCGAGGAATCGCGTCCTGAGTACGTGCAGACAATTCGCCGCAACGGCCGTCACTTATTGTCGATCATCAACGACATTCTCGACCTATCGAAGATTGAATCGGGGCGATTAGAGCTCGAGACCATCCCCTTCAGTCTCTCGACGATCGTCGAGGATGTGATCGACTTGCTTCAAGTACGAGTCCAATCCAATGAGGTGCGACTGTACTGCGAATACGACGACGCGATGCCGCTCTACTTGATGGGCGATCCAACGCGGCTTCGCCAGGTCATCACGAACCTGGTTGGCAACGCGGTGAAGTTCACCGGACAGGGACATATCGAGGTCAAGGTCCGTCGTGATGAGAGCAGGAACGAGTTCTCCGTCGCCGTCACTGATACCGGCCTGGGAATCCCAGCCGATGCATTGGCCAAGCTATTCCAGCCGTTCCAACAAGCGGACGCCTCGTCGACTCGAAAGTTTGGTGGAACCGGTCTGGGGCTCACGATCAGTCGACGTCTTTGCCGCATGATGGGCGGCGATATCTTGGTCACCAGTGAAGTCGGAGTCGGCAGTTGCTTTGAGATCCGCCTTCCGTTGGTCGAGCCGGATGTCTATCCGACTGGAAGTGGATTGCTGGGCGCGGAAATGCCGCCAACGGTACTGGATGGCGTGAGGCCGGCACTCGAGCAACTTCCCGCGCTGGACCAGTTGGCCGAGGTGGTCGCCGCGACGGCGGACGACGACTCCCAGTCAGCGGAGATGTTGGCTCCCGCGACACGCGTCCTGGTCGCGGAGGATGGTCCCGACAATCGCCGATTACTCGCCGTGTTGCTCAAGAAGCTCGATTGCCTCGCGACCTTTGTCGAGGACGGGGCGCAAGCGGTCGACGCTTTGGTGGCCCATCCCAACGACTTCGATTTGCTACTACTCGACATGCAAATGCCGGTGATGGATGGCTACACGGCGGCCTGCCGGATGCGTGAGTTGGGATTCGAATTGCCCATCGTCGCCTTGACGGCTCACACGATGGCGGGCGACGACGAGAAGTGCTTGGCCGCCGGCTGTACCGCTTTTCTGGGCAAGCCGATTGACCGAACCAAGCTTGCCGATGTGATCCATCGTTTCGGCCAACCGGGTGAATCGGCTTCGCGATCGTGATCGGTGCTCGCCGCCTAGGGAACGCCCAAGTCATGGAGCCAACCGGTGAGCAGCTCCTTGGTTTGCGGCCAGCGACGGGAGACTTGTTCCCAAGGGACATTCATCCATCGTGGCTGTTCGGACTCGTTGGCGAACAGGCGAGACTGATCGCGGACACTTTGATGCAGTGGAATTTGGGCACTCGGTCCATCGGCCAAACGCGTCTCAATCTCCGGGCGCAGCAAGCTCGCGAGTAAACGGTCGGCGTTCGCGGAATGGGGTGAATTCATCGGGCAAGCCAAGGTGTTGGGAATGAGCAATGCCCCAACGGAGTCTTGATCGGGATAGATGATCGCGACTTCGCCTCCCTGTTCCAACTCGATTATCGCGTCGTCGGTATCGGTCATGCCCCAAGCGAACTCCCCAGCCGCGACGCCCGTCGCTACTTGCTTGTTACCCGACACCACGGTCGTTGTTTGGCTAAGGCGTTTGAGAAAATCGCGAAACTCGTCGTCGCCCCAACGCTCGTGCAGCACGGTCATGTGAGTCGCGGTCGTGCCAAACAAGGGCTTCGCCAAGGCCCTCGGTTCCGGTCGACTCGCGTCGCCGAGATCGGCGACCTTGGTAGGCCATTGACTTCGGTCCGGCATGAGACGCGTGTTGACGATGATGACGCGTGCTCGAGCGGCGATACCAATCCACGTTTTGTCGACGTCACGAAACTGCTCGGGATACTGCTCGAGCGTCGAGTCCGGAATATTCAGGGGGCGCAACAACCCGGCTTCCTTCAAACGCAGCGTATGAAGAATCTCGTTGTTCCAGAACAAGTCGCACTGAGGCGAGCCGCTTTCGGCCTCGATTCGCGCGACGAGCCCGAGAGTCTTGGTCGACTCGAGGTCATAGACCGGCAGCACGTGGAGTCCGCTCGCCGTAGCCTCGGCCGAGAGGATCGGCTCGGAGAATTCACGGTCAAGAGCCGCATAGACGACGACATCGTCAGGCCGCGCCGACCAACAACCGACGCTGGCGCCGACGAAAATCGCCCAAGCGAAACAAAGCCCGCCAAGGTTAAGCGAATTCGGTTGTTTCATGCCGTCATTCCTACCATCGTCTTGGGCCGAACTCGAGTTGGCGGGTAAACTACGAGGATGGGATCCGCTAGTAAACGCCGCTGGCAATCAAGCGGCTAGGTTCTTGGCAATCTTGATCCAGCGCGGCCCATTCAGGTTAGTCCCTCCCACGATCGTTGTAACCGCGGGAGGGTTGTGATTGTGCTCGGGTCCGTTTCCGGCAAAACCGTCCACGGGGTTTCCTTTTGATGTTGCGATTCCTGATGTCAGCGGCCGGACAGGTTGGCGGAAGCACGCTTCGCGGTTTCGTCCGTGAACCGGAAGAGTCCCTTGCTCACGCTTCGGGTTACCTCGGTTCTTCAAGGCTCGTCGCCGAACGACTTGGTCGAGAGAATCGAGACCGCGACTGTTGTTTTTCGCGCATGGCAATCGGCTTGTTGGCTGCCTGTTCGCTGCTCGCGACGATCGGTTGTGGTGGTGGCTCCCAGGACGCGCCATCGGTCGCTCAGTCGACGACGACAACCGGTGGTGCGGATGCCGAACTGGATCCGCCCGCTCCGTTGAAGATCGAGGCGAGATCCGTGCTTGGC
Source organism: Planctomycetales bacterium (assembly GCA_020426595.1). GTDB lineage: Bacteria > Planctomycetota > Planctomycetia > Pirellulales > Pirellulaceae > UBA11682. The sequence goes on along the minus strand of JAGQPS010000200.1, from coordinate 6,257 downwards.
CCAAGAGGAAGTAGCGGAGCAAATGAATCGAGTGGAGCGGGCCGTCAAAGTAATTCGACCAGCGGCGAAGGCGAAGGCACGGGGGACGATCCGGACGTGACGGCGGCGCCGGCGCGAACACTGGGCGATCTTCTGGCTCAGCAAGAAGGCCCGTTTGTCGGACGCCGCATGGAGATCGATGAGGATCGCGTGCGGGCCAATGGTATCGTGCATGTCTCGGGCGAGCATCTTGACTTGTACAGCGACGTACGGGACGAAGCCGTCTTGAACGAACTCGTTACCGTTTTCGACGCGGCGGTTCCCTTTTGGTGCGAGCGATTCGAGGTTGATCCGGCGACGGTCAAGGATTGGCGTATCAACGGATTCTTGATGCAAGACATCAATCGAATGCGATCGGCTGGCCTAGCTCCCGACGATCTCCCTCCTTTTCCCAATGGTTATTTTCGCGCGCATGAGTTTTGGTTTTACGAACAAGCGAGCGATTACTACCGACGCTACTTGATGTTGCATGAAGGAACGCATGCCTTCATGTTCCATCAACTCGGCAACGCTGGTCCGCCCTGGTACATGGAGGGGATCGCCGAACGCATTGCCTGCCACGCTTGGGACGGTTCCGAGTTGCGTATGGATGTGCCGATCCTAAGTGCCGACGAGGCTCCCCTGTGGGGCCGAGTGCGGATCATTCAGGACGAGTTCGCCGGGCGGACGATGTACATGCCGTTGACATTGTTCGCGATGCCGAACGAGGAGTTCCTCAAGAACGAGTCATATGGTTGGGCGTGGGCGATGTGCGAGTTCTTTGGGCGTCATCCTCGTTTTCGAGAAGCCTTCGCGGAACTCAAGAATAACGTGGCGGATCGTTCTCCGACCTTCGCTCAAGGCTTGATCGACGCGGTCGGCGATGATTGGGCATTGCTGCAGGAAGATTGGCAACTGTTCATCGCCGAAATGGAATACGGCTACGATCTCGAACATCTTGCCATCGTGCGAAATGACGCCCAACCGTTGGTCGGTTCGGAAGCAAGCTTCGAGTTCGCGGCCGATCGCGGATGGCAATCGACCGGCATCCAGCTCGCACCGGGCACCTACTCGTTCTCGGCGGACGGTCGTTGGCTCATGAAAACGGGCGACGAGCAGTGGCCCAGCGAGCCAGAAGGTATCACGATCGATTACTATCGCGGCGAGCCAATCGGTAAGGTGATGCTCGGGTTTCGAGGAGCGATCGACTTGACCGACACCATCACCTCGTTAACGCAGCCCGTTCCGCTCGGACGATCGGCCAACTTGCGGATCGACGAACCGGTCGAGCTTTTCGTGCGAGTCAACGAAAGCCCCAACGCGGTAAGTGATAATCAGGGATCGGGCACGCTCACCGTCAAACGATTCCCGTGATGACTCGGTCCGTGAATTCTACCTCGGGTGACCACTCCTCGGTTCCGATGGACTCTCCCTTGCCGAACCTGTCTCCTAACCTGTTGCTCGGTTCAGACCGATCGCGTCGATCGTCGTTCTCGTGGAGGCGTTTTCTGGGATTGGCCGCCTGCTTGGCGGGATGGCTCTTCTTGACGGACGCCCGCGCCGCGAAGGCCTGGCAGCGCGATGACCTTGGAACGCTAACCGAACTCGCCGGCGAGGAAGTAAAACGGACGCCCCTCCGTCTCAAGCAATGGGTCGAGTCCGAGAACGGCTCGCCGCGATGGGTCTTTGAAAGTCGTGAACTCGATGAGTTGGTTCGTGACGAACACACTCCTTGGGTTTGGAATGGGACACACGCCAGTCCTGCTCCGAGAGGGATGTGGATTGGCCTCGTCGACGGCTCGTGGTTGACGGTCCAAGGCATCTGGCTCGACAGCGACACGATCATCGGTGACAGCGACTCACTCGGATGCGTCGAACTTGAACGTTCGCTGGTCCGGGCGTTGATCCTACAGCCCGCCTTTGATCCGCGGGCAAGGCTGCGCGAAGCACGCGCGACGTTGAAAGTTGATTCGTCGCGGGATCGAACATGGTTGAACGACGCGGATTGGATCGACGGGCGAGTCGAACGGCTATGGGTCGTAGGAACGGACCAACCCTCGCCCCGCTTTCTTGAGCTTGCCGAGGCGGCCAGGGAGGAAGACGAGCAGCCCGGGATAACGATCTCGGCGCGAGACCGAACAATCCGCCCCGCGTTGTCTCAAGTTCCCCGCATCACGCTGATCCCCGCGGAATCGCCCGAGCCAACGCACATCCGTTGGACTCTGGGTTTGCGGGACGGGAGTCAGCTCGAAGTGACCAGCATACGGGCGCTCCCCGACTCCGAAACCGACAGCATGCGACTGCGATTAGAACTCGCATCGGGTGTCACGATCGACACCGCGGGCTCCGATTTCATCGCTCAACTAACAATGATTCGCTCACGGGGCCATGCCGACTCAAGTCGGTTTCCCACCACGCCCAGCCAATCTGGTCACGTGCCATTGCTCGGCGGGAATCAGAGTCCCGATTCGTGGTTTCACCGAGGCCCGGAACTCGTGGACGGAGCTTGGTGGAACGACTCTCTGACCCTTTCGGCCAATGGCACGATGACTTTCGACGTGCCGGAAGGAACCGCGAACTTGCGCGGCTGGATCGCGATCCCCGACGGAGCGGCTCCAGGAGTTCGGGCCCAAGTCTTCGTGAAGCCCACCAACGGTAATTGGCGAGCCGATGCGAGCTGGTCGAGTTCGCCGGAGGCCGCGAGCTCGCTGATTCCCCTCTCGGTTTCTCTTCAGGGCATCGAGGCGATCGCGATCAATGTTTCGCAGCTCGACTCGACTCCACCGGTCGGTTCGATCAGCTGGCTCGATCTCGGCTGGGAGCCGAACCCCTAGGCCCCGTTTCGATGTCGCGCTTTTCACGCCTGGTCGAGCAGCTCTCGCACGACTTGGCCATGCACATCGGTGAGGCGGAAGTGACGACCTTGGTATTGATAGGTCAGCCGAGTGTGATCGATGCCGAGTTGGTGCAACAGGGTCGCATGCAAGTCGTGAACATGCAGCGGGTTCTCCACGATGTTGTAGCTGAACTCGTCGGTTTTTCCCCAGGTCATGCCTTGCCGAAATCCTCCACCGGTCGCCCACAGCGAGAAACAACGCGGGTGGTGGTCACGACCATAGTTATCCTTCGTCAGCGCCCCCTGGCAGTAGATCGTTCGTCCGAACTCGCCTCCCCAAACAACGATCGTGTCGTCGAGTAGTCCGCGTTCGGCGAGATCCTTGATCAGCGCGGTCGTTGGCTGGTCAGTGTCTCGACATTGTCCCGGCAATTGCACCGGCAGTTGAAAATGCTGATCCCAGCCCATGTGGAACAACTGCACGAACCGCACGCCGCGTTCGGCCAGTCGCCTGGCCAACAAGCAGTTGTAGGCGTAGGAGCCTCGCTTCGTGACCTCGGGACCGTAACGCTCGAGCGTCTCGGGGGTTTCATCGGAAAAGTCGACCAACTCCGGCACGCTCGTTTGCATGCGGAACGCGAGCTCGTATTGGGCGATCCGCGTGTCGATTTCCGGATCCCCCCATTCCTCTCGACGCATCTGGTTGACTCGCGCCAAGTCATCCAGCATCTGGCGTCGCAGAGTCGCATCCATTCCCGCGGGATTGGAAAGAAACAATACGGGGTCTCCCTGACCGCGCAACTTCACGCCTTGATGCACGGTGGGCAGAAAGCCACTTCCCCAAAGTCGATCGTACAACGGCTGGCAGCTAGGACGCCCCGACCCGCGCGAACTCAAGGCGACATAGGTCGGCAAGTCATCGTTCATCGAACCAAGTCCATAACTCAGCCACGAACCCATGCTCGGTCGGCCGGCGATCTGGCTACCGGTCTGAAAGAACGTCATGGCGGGGTCATGGTTGATCGCCTCGGTATACATCGAGCGAATCATGCAGAGTCGATCCGCGATCTCCTTGGTGAACGGCAGCAACTCACTGAGCCACAACCCACTTTCACCGCATTGCTCGAATTCGTACTTCGAGGGCGCGATGGGAAAACGTTGTTGCCCCGAAGTCATCGTGGTGAGCCGTTGTCCGCGACGAATCTCGTCCGGCAAGTCTTGGTCGAAGTAGTCGACCATGGTTGGCTTGGGATCGAACAAATCCATTTGCGACGGAGCCCCGGACTGAAACAGATAGATCATCCGTTTCGCCCGCGGCGCGTGATGCAATTCACTCAAGGCCGCGCCCGCACCGGTCTCCGGCTCGAACGCCGGCTCTTGACCGAGGGACAACCTGCCATCCCGCGCGAGCAACGTACCGAGCGCGGCCGTGGATGTCGCCATGCTCGCTAGGAATCGGCGGCGAGCGATCGCGAGCGAACCATCGAGCGGCGTGGGTTGAGAGTTTCGCATCGGCGGATCCCTTTTCGACAACAAACGATCAAGCTCTAGAAATTCTTGAATGCGACACCAACCGAATCTCGTCGAGGTTCGTGCCGAGCGGCGCCCCACATCATTCCTTGGTGACCACCGCGTCCATGTTCAGGATCAACTGCGCTAGGACGGCGTAGGCGGCAAGCTCCTCCGGAGGAACGCCCGCGACTTGGCTCGGGGCTGATTCTCCTTGGCTCAACAACATCTGGGCCGAATCCGGATCGGCGGCGAAGTGGTTGACGTAACCCGCCCAGGCTCGGAGCAACAGCGCGTGCAGGTCGTCATCGACAGCCATGCCGACCGTCGCCATGAGGTATCGAATACGTGCCGAGGTCTCGTGATCCTCGGATTCGAGGCAAGTTCGTTCGGCCATCTTCCGAGCCGCCTCGAGCATGGTGACGTCATTGAGCAACGTCAGAGCCTGCAGCGGCGTATTGGTTCGAGTGAGGCGCACCACGCAGCTTTCCCTGGCGGCCGAATCAAAGGTCAGCAGTTGAGGCGGAGCGACGCTTCGCTTCCAAAATGTGTAGAGGCCTCGGCGATAGAGATCGGCGCCTTGGTCCTGCGTATAGAAGTCGGTACTTCGATTCCGGTCTTGCACCGATACCTCGGACCACAAACCTGGCGGCTGATACGGTTTGACACTGGGACCGCCGATGCGACGGACCAACAATCCTGCGGCGGCCAACGCCTGATCGCGAATCGCGGCACCCGACAACCGAAAGCGAGGACCTCGCGTGAGCCAGAGGTTCTCGGGATCGGCCGCGAGCCCCGCATCGCTCACACGAGACGTCTGTTGATAGGTCGCGCTCGATACGATCAGTCGCTGGATGTGCTGAAGATCCCAGCCACTCTCCATCAACTCGGCCGCCAACCAGTCGAGCAACTGGGGATGCGTGGGCAGGGAACCTTGCGAACCGAAATCCTCCACCGACGCGACGAGCCCTCGTCCAAAGAATGCTTGCCATTCGCGATTAACGACCACGCGTGCGGTGAGCGGATTGTCCCGTCGCACCAACCACCGGGCGAATTCGAGCCGGTTCGCGACCGGACGGTCTTCCTCGTCCGACCGAAAGACCTCGGGAATCGCTCCGGAGACCGGCCGATTGGGATCGGCTTGATCGTACTGTCCGCGTTGCAACACGAACGTTGGCCGACCGGTCGGCATTTCACTCATGACCATCACCGAAACCTGGGAACGATTGGTCACTTCGGTGAGACGCGTCTCGAGCATGCCGAGTTGTTCACGTTGCGCCGCCAACATCGGCGTCGCCGCGCGGAAAGCCTGGTCGATGAGGGTCGACTCGGCGGCCGTGGGCGACTCGGACCGCAAGGCCATGACAAGAGCCGGATCGGGCCCTTGGTTCTCAAGACCCGGTTGGTCGTCCGAGGTCACGGATAGTCGGAAACGGGCGATGTTGTGTTTCACGAACTGCGATTCAAAGCCCAGCTCAAGCACGAACTCATCATCCGGCTCGAGCATGACGGGATGCTTGAAGCGAAAAACCGCGAGGCGATTCTCGCGTTTCTCGTGACCATCGACCGCCCAGCCCGATTGTCGGTTGTCGTCGATCGCCTGACTGACGGGGTAGTTCGCCTGGGAGTAGTCGGCCTCGGCCGAAGCCCACTCCAACGTCTCGATGTCGCCCGTCGCGCGCCGCACTTTCGCCACGACATCCGTGAGCACGAAGTTTCCATTGACGCCGCGAGACAAGGAACCATTGGTGAACGTCGGATCGGTCAACGCCTCGAGTCGCACGCCTGTCATCATGCCAAGAGGGGTTGTTCCCGAGAGGTGATAACGAGTTTGGTTCGGGTCGGGAGCGACCGTCCGCAGCGATTGGTCCTCGAGCCTTTCTAGTTCGGCTCC
>JAGQPS010000001.1:63461-74934 GCA_020426595.1 Planctomycetales bacterium | reverse complement strand
CCAGAGATTCTATTGACGGACGAGTCGATCGCGCTGGCTGAGTTCGATGTACGTAGTTTCATGGAGTCCTCGTTCAAGGATCAGAGCGCTCCCGTAGGCAACACGTTAACGACCGGTGGACCACCACGACTCAACCAACATCAATGGTCGATGCGCACGGGCGTTTCTCGCCGGGCGATGGGTGGCGCGGATTTGGAAGTGGCCCAGGAACTCGGTTTTCTCAACAGCAATTCACTGTTCTTGGTGCCTAACGATCAGGGCTCCGCCAAGCTACGCGTCTCGCTACGACAGCCGCTCATGCAGGGACGAGGTCGCGACTACAACCAGAGCACGATGCGGTTCGCTCAATTCAATCGGCAACTCGGTGAAGCTCAGCTCGAGCAAGAAACGCAGGACCACATTCAGCGTCTCGCTCAAGCCTATTGGAACTTGTATCTCTACCGAGCCGCGATCGTGATGCAGGAGCGGCATTTGGATCGAGCGCGGGAGATCACCGATCAGTTGTCGGCCCGCCGAACGTTCGATGCGTCAGCCGCGCAAATCGCGATCGCCCAGGCCGCGTTGTTGAAGCGTGAGGCGGATTTGATTCGCGTTCGTGCTCAATTGACGAACACGCAGCTCTCGTTGCTGAGCCTGATCAATCTCCCGGAGCCCGACATCGCCGCTCGAATCGAAGTCGTGCCGACCTCGCCACTTGTCGTGTCACTCCCTGAGTTTGATCGCCATGAGCAACTCGCGACCGCATTTCGTTCTCGAGCCGAGATTCAGCGGGCTCTGCTCGAGGCCGAGTCGGCGGCCCTCTCGATCGATGTCGCCCGCCATGAACTCATGCCGAAGCTCGACCTCGTACTGGATTCGTATGTCTCGGGTCTGCGAGGCGAGACCGACATTCTCGGTTCGGTCGACGATCAATTCACGACCGGAGCGCCGTCCTACTCTGGTGGCGTGGTCTTTGAGTATCCACTCGGCAACCGAGCGGCTCGCGCGGAGCACGAAAAACGCAAGCTCGCCGCCCAACAACTCGCCGAGGGTTTTCGCGCCACGGCGTCCGAAGTGGCTACCGAGGTGGATATCGCGCTGAACGACTTGCGTTCGCATTTCGAGGAACTGCAAGCACGCATCGTCAGCAGTCAGGCCGCGCAAATCGAAGTGGACTACATGCGACAGCGATGGGAGCGATCGATCGACGAGGATCGGTCGGGCAGCCTCGCGCTTCGTGATTTGCTGGCGGCTCACGACCGGTTGGTGGAGGAACAGATGGCGCTGGCTCAATCACGAGCGACCTACGAGTTGTCGCTCGTGAGTCTCGAGTACGCGACCGGGCGACTCGTGTCGATGCGATCGGTCGACGGAGGTTTTCACTGATGCGTATTCCAACGTCGAGTTTCGGCGCACTCCTACCCGCCCCTTCCAGTCGCTGGCCCGCGGTGATCCTGGCTGGGCTGTTCTGTGGCGCGATGGCCGAGGCCTATCTGATTCCCGAGCCGCCCTCCGGCGACGACGCCGCGGTTCAGGTGCCCGTGATCCAGGGGACCACCGAGGTTCAGCAGGTTCGCTATGCACAATCGAATTCCGGGGCACTGGTTGGGTACAGCGCTCCGATTCGCATGGCTCGTGTCGCCTCGGCCGAGGCCGGCGTCGTGCGAGCGCTCGTGGTCACGGAAGGTAGTTCGGTCCGGGCTGGGCAAACCTTGGCCCAGCTGGATGATCGCGAATGGATCGCGTCACGCGATGTCGCCGTCGCCGCGCGCGACGCCCATGGCGAACTCGACGAGGCTCGCGCGGAACTCGAATTGCGAACGGGTCGATTGGCGGCTCTCGAGAGACTTGGGCTCGCAGGACATTCCAATCCCGAGGAATTGCGCCGCGCCGAGTTTGACCATCGCCTAGCGAATTCGCGATACGAGGCGGCGTTGGAATCGCAACAGCAACGAGCGGCGGAAGTCGCTCGTCTCGACGTCAAACTGGCGTCATGCCAGATCAGCGCACCCTTCGCGGGAATCATTTCGGAAGTACTCAAACAGCCAGGCGAGTATGTTGGGCCGACCGATCCCGCCGTGATGACACTCGTTGATGTGAGTCGACTGGAAGTGGTCCTGCTCCTCGCGACGGATCTCGCCCAGCAGTTTGAAGTCGGGCAGTCCGCGTCCGTCCACTTTCAACACGCCAACCAGTTTCGGCCGGGCGTCGTGTCATTCGTCGCTCCCGTGCTCCATTCCGAGAGCGGAACGATCACCGTGAAGGTCACCGTCGATAACTCCGAGGGGCAACTCATGGCGGGCGACACGTGTACGGTGACCTTGGGGGCCAAGCCGAACGACGATCGCACCGCTTCCCGACCCGCCGCCATCGACACGGCTCGTTGAGCGGGCCCACCGAGAAATCCACGGGCCACGGTGACCGTGGTCGGACGTTCGTAGTTAGCTTTTGAGAAGGACGAGTCGATCGACATGAATGCTCGATCCTCCCCATCCAACGCGCGACACGAAACCCAGGAGACCGCGAATGCGACGCGCTCCACGGGCCAGGATTCGGCCTGCGCCGACCTATCGCGACAATCGAGCGACTCGCGGTGGGCCAGTCTGAGGAAGACTGATTCCTCGATCGCATGGTGTCTTTGGACCGATTTCAATGCTCCCTCTTGGCAAGCGAAGTCGGAGTTCGCTGGGAACGCCGAGATCGCGACGCTCGTCAATCGCGTGCCCGATGGCATGTTGCGGTCCCTCGCCGCCGCGCTGACACCCGAGCGCCAAATTGTCGCGAGCGTGGTCGAGGGAGTTGGTTTGCTCGCGGCGATTCGCTCGAGTTTGGATTCGGTCGGCGAGCGAAGTGCCGACGTCCAACAAGACTTCCATGGTCATATCCGTGAGGGACGAGAGTTGGTCGTCGCGGCATTCGCCACGGAAACACCTCCCTCCGTGCTTGCTCCCACGATGCGGCAGTTGGCTAGTTGGCGCGCGGACGCTTTTGTTCCCACCGACGATCCTGTCTCGTCCACGCGGCTCGAACAAACCTTCGCGGCGGTGGAACGCCAGTTGGCCGCTCTCGAATGTCATCGAACCGACGCGACTTCGGCGACGTCACAGCGCGAAGCAGCTAGGACGGAAGGGACGACAACCCGTCAGGCAGAGCCCGGCATGGGCGGCGCTGGCGAGGTGACGACGCAGTTATTGGATCGTTCGCCAATCGACGGGGCGCGGCTCGCGGCGAACTGGGCTCGGCGGCACAACGTCGACTTCGTCGCGATATTACTCACCGCCGGTGGCGCGGCGCCACGGCTGGCCGGACTCCACGGAGCCAAGCAGTTCGATCGCCGTACGGTCGCGGCCGCACTGCTCAAGGATGCGGCTCGAGAGTGTCTGCACCTGCGACAATCGACCCTCTGGCAAAGGGGAGATCGAGGAGAGCCGGCGGGCTCGCCCACCGCTCAGCTTGGCGGATTGCTCGAACTCGATAGCGTCGCGGTTCATGCGCTGCCGGCCATTATCGATGAGCCGTCTCCCAGCGCGGACACGAATGGGGAAACCGCGACTACTCAACGGCCTGATCATGCGGCTCAGGTTGTCGGAGTCGTCGTCATGGGAATGAGGCAGCAGTCCTCGCGGCAAGACTTGGCTGGCGCGAGACGTCGATTGCGCGAGATCACCGCGGCGGAACGGGTCGCCTTGGGATCCGCGGCGGTACTCGTTCAGGTCTCGCGGCAAGGCGTTTGGGGAGCGTTGTCCCAACTCGTGCGTGGTGGAAGCGGGTACCGACGCCTCTCCCTCGTGGCGATCGTGACCGCCATCACTCTACTCGTGTTGATGATCCCGCTTGAGTTTCGCCCGAGTTGCGCCGTCACGTTGGAGCCGGCACACCGCCGACTCGTCAACGCTCCTTTCGATTCGGCGGTTCGAACGGTGCATGTCAAACCCGGCGATGCGGTCACCGCGGGGCAAGTGCTCGCGGAACTTGATCAGCGCGAACTTGGTTTGCAAATCGCCACGTCGGAAGCGCAGTTGGCTCAGGCAATTCGCAAGCGAGCCGCCGCGATGGCGAATCGGGACGCGACCAATCTCAGGCTTGAGCAACTCGAAGTCGAGCGGCTCGAGGCGGAAGTGACGCTCCTCACCGAACGCCGTCAACAGCTTGAGCTGCGCAGCCCATTGGATGGCTGGGTCATCTCGGGCGACGTCGAGCAGCTTGAAGGAGAAGCGGTCCGTCGAGGTCAACCGCTGTTCGAAATCGGTCGGACCGATGACCTGATCGCACGGGTGGAGATTCCCGAGGAGTACATCCAGCTCGTGCGTGTCGGCGCGCTGGTTCATATCGAACTCAATGATGCCGTCGGCACTCGCATCGAAGCGGAAGTCGTGCGGATCCATCCGCGCGCCGAGGCCCGGCAAGGCCGGTCGGTGTTCGTGGTGGATGTCGCATCGGCTCAAGGAGCCCTGAGGGCCCATCCGGGCATGCAGGGTACCGCCTACGTGGCGACGGTGAATCGGTCGATTGGATGGGTGCTGTTGCATCGACCGCTCTACAAACTTCGCCAACTCACGGGGTGGTAGATGAATGCCACCGCCAATAATACCGCGTCTCCCTTCGCGCTGAGACCCGATCTCAAGGTGATGCCGATGGGAGGCCGCGAGCCTCACTTCGTCATCGAGGATCCGCTCCGCGGCAGTTTCTTTCGACTCGGGGTCGCCGAGTACGACGCACTTCGGCAGCTGACGCAATTGCGTGGCTCAGCCGAGATTCTCGAGTCAAGCAATGCTCGCTTCGGCGCCGAGGCGCTCACGGAAAGCCGGCTGCGCGAACTGCTGACGTGGGCTCGACAAGCGGGGCTGTTGCGCGAGAGCGAAAAAACTCCGTCTGGCGAAGCCGAGATTCGTGGCGACGCCGGATTGCGGATCGCCTCGCCGCTATTCATGCGAGTTTCGCTCGGTGCGCCAGGTCCGTGGGTGGAACGAATTCATGCGGCGGGAGCTTGGCTGTTTTCACGGCAAATCGTTTTTCTTTGGCTGACGGTCATGGCATGGGTCGGAGTCCAGGCTTGGACGAATTTTCCCGAGTTGATCGCGTCGTGGGATAACCTCGCCTCGCCGTCTCGTGCCTTGGGAGCAGTGGTTCTCTGGCTCGTCATCAAGGTCCTGCACGAAATGGGACATGCCATCGCGTGTCGCCGAGCGGGCGGAGAGGTGCGCGACGCCGGCTTCAGTTTGATACTCTTCGCGCCCATCGCGTTCGTGGACGTGACCAGTGCTTGGCGATTTCGTTCGAGATGGGCGCGCATCGTGACGAGTCTGGGTGGAGTCTATGTCGAAAGCTGGATCTGCGCCGGCGCGATGCTCACTTGGCTGTCCAGCGATGCCCCCATCGTTAGGCAATTGGCGGCCGACACGGTTTTCGTGACGACGGTTTCCACGTTGCTCTTCAACCTCAACCCGTTGATGAAGTTCGACGGGTACTACGTGTTGACCGATTGGCTCGAACTCCCCAACCTCGCGACTCAGGGGCAACGTCAACTGACCTACTTGGCGCAGCGCTGGGTGCTTGGGGCCCGTGTCGCCCAGCCCTTGGCGGCGGCCCGCAATCGCAAGTTGACGATGCTTTATGGTGTCATGGCGTTTGCTTGGCAGTTGCTCGTGACGTTCTCCCTGTTGGCGGCCGCCTGCTTGTTACTTCATGGACTGGGCGTCGTTCTGGCGATGGTCGCGACGGTCGGACTTTTGAGAGGGTGGATTCGTGGTTGGCGAGCCATCTGGATGGGCGCGGCCCAAGCCAACGGGTTTCGCCCCGGTTTGGGGCTCGTGCGATTGTCTCTCTTGGTTGGGGCGGCGTTCGTTTCGTGCTTCCAAGTTCCCTTGCGGCCCGCGACCACGGTTTCAGGTTACGCCCATTACTCTCCTCCACTCAGCGTGCGTCCTGTCGTCGATGGTTTCGTGCGAAGGGTCCATGTGGACGAAGGAGACCACGTTCGAGCGGGAGATACGCTGCTCGAACTCGATAACGACGAAGTGCGACTGGAGTTGCTTTCAGCTCGCGTGGAGTTAGCGACGGCGGAGGCCCAATTGGAGGCGGCTCGCGGTGCCGGTGATGCCTTGGCTCTGAGACTCGCCGAGGCGGACGTGGCTGGTTGCCAGAGACGGTTCGCCGAGGCCGAACGGCGACGCGATGGTCTGATGATCGTCGCGCCAGCGGATGGCGTGGTCATCGGCCAGCAACTCCGAGACCTCGTGGGCGATTATGTCGTCGAGGGAGAAGAGCTTGCCGTCGTGGGGCGTGAGTCTCAAAAAGCCCTCACCGTGCTGGTGCCCCAATCGTCTCGCGGCGATTCGCGTGCCTGGGCCGGACGTGAATTGACCTACCGCACGCTGCCGAGCGCGGGCCGTACCGCGATCTGCACGTCGGTCGAGCCACATGCCCGCACCGCCCTGCCCCACCGGACGTTGGCCGCGTCGGCCGGCGGGCCCCTTGAAGTCAGGCTCGACGAAAAGGGCGAGGAGGTTCTGACCGAGCCCTATTTCGCGTTGCGAGTCCCTCTGGAGCCCACGGCGGCGCGCGAACTCTTCGATGGCCAACGAGTCTCGGTAACGCTCACCGAACATGGCCCCACGCTTTGGGAATTGGTCCGGGAACGCTGGAACTCGTTTCGAGATCGTTGGGACCGTCGTTAGCCAGGGACCAGTCCCAAAGCTTTCCCAGGGTAGTGATCCGAGCGAATCGCGGCGGGGCTCGGATTTCCCCGCGAAAACTCGTCTTGATTCCGAGTGCCAAAATCGGGCAGATTGAAGGGAACTCGCGCGGCCGTTCAGGATGGACGGTCTCGTTGGAGTGTGAAATGCCAACACACCCACGTTCGCTCTCCCGGAGGTTCACGGATGAACCTGTTGTTTCGTATCGTCTATGGCTCGGCGTGCCGCAGTACCCACCACAAGTTCGCGATGGATGCGCTGCGTCGTCTACCCGCTGACTTGCAGTTGCCATGGACGCGCGCTTTCCTCCTGCACTACCAGGACTATTTGCGGGGAGCCAAGGACCCGGACAACCGCTTCCGTGACTTCACCAATCACGTGGTGCATGTCGGAGACAACTACTGGGGCGGAGCGGTCGCCGCGGCTCGCAAATGGTACGACATGGCTCGGACCGCCCTTGCTCAGCGCGAGTGGGATCACGGCATCTATGCGTGTGGCGTGCTGAGTCACTATCTCACCGATCCGGTCATGCCCTTTCACACGGCTCAGTCGGACCGTGAAACGGTGATTCATCGTGCCTGCGAGTGGAGCATCACCAAGAGCTACGACGCGATCCACCAAATCACGTTGCTACGAGTCGGCTATCCGTTGATCGAGCTCTCGCACGACGACGATTGGCTGGATCAAGCCGTCAGGCTGGGCGCGGAATGCGGTTACCACTACTACGACGATCTCATCGAGCACTACCAGTTCGACCGCGGCGTCAAGGATCCTCCCGCGGGGCTCGACGCGTACTGTCGCGAGATGCTGGCCAAACTCTTTGGGGTTTCGATTCAACTTTGGGCCGAGGTTCTCGCGCGGTTGCTGCAAGAAGCCAACGTCCAACCTCCGACCGAGGACTTGACCTTTCCCACGCTCTTCGCGGCGCTGGATGTTCCGCAGAAGTGGGTGGTGAGCAAATTCGCCGATGCCCAGGAACGCGAGTTGGTGCGCTCGATCTACGACGAATGGAAGGCGACTGGAACAGTCGTGAAGAATCTGCCATTGGACGATCGGATGGTGCAGCAAGCTTACGAGGACGAGGTTCTCAACGATGAGGAAGGTCGTTGGCGCGGCGACGCGACTCCGGCCAGCACTCCACTCCCGGTGGCTTGGCACGCATCGCGCGAGAGTACGTCCGAGTCGACCGGGCGCGGCGAATCCCAACCAGTGTTCCAGCGTCCAGCTCCACCAAAACCGGTCGCGCCACGGCAGGCAGATCGCGTCAGCGAGACTATCGAGCCGCCCACGCCATCGCTGCTTCCCGGCGCTCATGGCGTGCCGCGTCCCCATTTCGCCACAGCGCCCAAGGTCGATCGTCGCGCTGAAACGAGCCCAGCCCAGGATCGGCGAGTGGATCCACCGACCCAGAAGGACGCGGCGAAAACTGGGCCGGAACCGAAACATCGTCCGGAGGTGAGCTCCTCGCCACGACCCGAGGTTTCGCTTGCGGCGACGCCCAAGCCCCAGCCCGCCGACCGATCGAGTTCACGATCTCGATTAGCCGGAACTTCGATCGGGCAGCTCAACCTGGAACGCCAGGATCGAAAGCCCACGGCGACCAAGGCGACACCCGAGCCAAATCGCGCGGAGGTTCGTCGCTCCACGCCAGCTGTTCAGCCACGGAGTGAAACACCGCGACCGACACCGACAGCCGCTACGAACCCCGCGCCGCGAAAGGAATCGACGAGGTTTTATCTTGAGCTGAATGATGACGTCGAGAGCGCGCCATCGATCGGCCCCAAGACCGCTAAACGATTGTCCAAGATCGGCATCCGCACGGTTCGCGATCTAATGCAGGCCGATCCAGACCAAGTCGCGGGAGAGATCGACGCGCGGTGGATCACTGCCGAGATCGTGCTGGATTGGCAAGACCAGGCGCGATTGGTTTGCTGCATTCCTGGACTGCGCGGTCATGATGCCCAGCTTTTGGTCGCTTGCGAGCGACGGACTCCCGAGCAAGTCGCGGCGGCTCATGTCGATGAGCTGCTCCGCGAGGTGCTGATCTTCGCCGGTACTCCGCAGGGACAGGGAATTCTGCGCAGCGGTAAGGAACCCGACCGAGCCGAAGTGAGTGGCTGGATCGAAGCGGCTCGCCAATCGCGAACGCTCAGAGCGGCTTGATCGTCGCTCCTCTCGCCATGGGCTCGATGCCGGCTTGGTTCACCTACGGTGGTCACGCCCGTGGCTCGGCCAATCGACATCAATCAACCGAAGAGATTACGGAGATCTTCACGTGTGGCAACCTGCTCCACCCACGAGTGACGTTGGTCCAGCGAACGCCGACCCCGAGAGCCTGATCAACGAGAAGACCGGCGTCTTGGCTCGTGACGTGACCGATGCGGCGCAAGGAGTCCTGCGCGGTGATTTGGCCGGGTTGCGAAATCTGCTCGCCGAGTATGCGGTGCCAGCGATCTCCGCGCTGCTGATCTTGATCGTTGGTTACTTTGTCGCGAGTTTTCTCGCACGCATCATTTCGACTCCCATTCGCAAGCGAGTCGACGAGACGCTCGGTCGGTTCACTTCCAAGTTGGTGTTCTATGCCATCATGGTGAGCACGCTCTTGGGCGTGCTCGGGATGTTCGGCATCAACATCGCCAGCTTCGCGGCGGTCATCGCGGCCGCTGGCTTCGCGATTGGTCTCGCGTTCCAAGGGACGCTCAGCAATTTCGCGGCGGGTGTGTTGCTGCTTGTCTTTCGGCCGTTCAAGGTGGGCGACTTCGTGAACGCCGCGGGCGTGACCGGGAAGGTCTTCGAGATCGACCTCTTCGTCACGACGTTTGATACGCCGGACAATCGGCGCATCATTGTGCCCAATAGCAGTGTGACCGGTGGCACCATTGAGAATGTGACTCACCATATGCATCGACGAGTCGATGTGGCGGTGGGCGTTGACTATGGCGCGAGTCTCGATGCGACGCGAGCCGCGCTCACGCTCGCGGTCGAGTCTCTCGAGGAACAGATGATTGGTGGCGAGGGGCGTGGCTTCCAAATCGTTCTTACGAATCTAGGGGCATCGAGCGTCGATTGGACGGTTCGCTTCTGGTGTCACCGAGATGATTTTTGGAAGGTGAAGGAGCAGTTGATCGGGGCGGTCAAGAACCAGCTTGACGACGCTGGAATCGCCATTCCATTTCCGCAAATGGATGTGCATCTCAAGCAGAATCAATAACGCCCACCCCGCTTGGCTCGCCTGGACTTGCGGGCTAGGCCCAACGAGAATCAGCGGCTCGTCCCGCGCTTGTGGATTCATGGGCTCCTGTCTTACTCCGCGGCGTGGTCGGAACTCCGATTCGAGTATTCAGTCAAGGACAGAGCATCATGACGGCCACGCCAAGCCGCCGCGACCTGCGCTTCGAATCGTTGGACCAAGTCGCCGCGGAGGTCCAGCGATTGCATCACGACGGCTACGTCAGCGTGGGCAAATGGAATCTCGGGCAGGTCGCGGCTCATCTGGGCGATTGGTTGTCGTATCCGATGGACGGTTTCCCCAAGCCGCTGGCTCCGATTCGGCTCATGCTCTGGATTCTGAAGGTGACCTGGGGGAAGCGTGAGTTCAAACGGATGTTGTCCAGCGGCCAAATGAAGGCCGGCAATCCGACGATGCCCGCGACCGTCCACGATCCTGGAACCGACGAAACCGAGTCGATTGATCGGTTGCTGGCGACGATTGAGCGTTTCAAGGCTCATCCGGGCGAATTTCATCCGTCACCAGTTTTTGGAGTGCTCTCAAGGGATGAGGCCCTTCAGTTGCAGCTGCTTCATGCCTCCCTGCACTTGAGTTTCCTCGTGCCCCGTTCATCGGCCACCGACTGAGGTGCGCGATGGGCGTCGCGGTCGCCTCGGGTGGTGTTTGAGGGAGCTGAAATAGTCGTTGCGACCAGGACGGGATGAAGGTCCTTGTTCCGTCCGGCCCAGTCACGATTCGTGGTCGACGCTCTTTTCTCGCCAAGCCTTGCGAATCTCGTGGCGGAGCCGGAAAAACTCGGGTCTTGGATGGAGTGATCGTCCAGCTAGTTGGGCCTCGCGGCGAACGGCGGCGTCTATCGGATGTCTGGCGGAAGGGGTAGAATCCTGGCCTAGCGATCGGGGGAGCCCGACGCCTCGAGAGACGGCGATTCGAGGGAGGTTGGTCCGACTGGTGACAGCCTCGGTCGATCGACCGTGTGGTCGTTTGTGATTCTTCAACCTCTGCTGGATCGGCATGGGCGCCTTCAAGCCGCAGCACGAATTCCTCGTCGCCATCGACTCCGATGGCTGCGTGTTCGATACGATGGATTTGAAGCACAAGGAGTGCTTCATTCCTCAGTTCATCCGGCATTATGGCTTGCAGGCGGTGGCGAACTACGCTCGACAAGCCGCCGAGTTCGTCAATCTCTACAGCAAGAATCGGGGCTGCAATCGCTTTATCGGCCTGCTGCTGCAACTCTCGTTGCTCGCGGAACGCCCCGAAGTGTCGGCTCGTGGAGTGACGGTCGAAGTGCCTGCGAGTCTCGCATTGTGGCTCCGGCAAGCGAAGAGCCTGGGAGAGCCCGCGTTGGCCGAGGCTTTGGCCACCAATCCCGATCCAGCTCTGGAAAGAGCCTTGGCTTGGAGTCGCGATGTCAATGTCGCCGTGGCTCAGATGGTGACGGGAGTGCCTCCCTTTCCGTGGGCCCGCCGATGCCTGGAGTCGCTGCGGGGACGCGCCGACATGATTGTCTGCTCGGCGACTCCGACCGCGACGCTCAAGTCCGAGTGGCACGAACACGGTCTCGCCG
>JAGQPS010000001.1:15881-63361 GCA_020426595.1 Planctomycetales bacterium | reverse complement strand
TCATGTCCGCGAGATTTTTGGTCAGGAAGCCGGCAGCAAGCGGACGATTTTGGAGATCGCGAAAGCCTACGAGCCGGGCAAGGTGTTGATGGTCGGAGACGCGCCTGGGGATCGGCAAGCCGCGGAGGCTCATGGGGCTTGGTTCTTTCCGATCTGTCCGACTCGTGAAGATGAGAGCTGGGCGGTTCTGCACGACGAGGGGATCGAACGATTTCTCGCTGGGCGGTACGGCAAGGATTTTCAGAACGCGCTCAACACCGCGTTTGACCAATTGTTACCCGACCGGCCCCCATGGGCCTTGCAGGAATAAGACCATCGAGTCGAGTGTCGTCCGAGCGGTCGCGATTGGTCGATCGACGGTGACAGCGAACGACACTTGACGCTTACGATCGTGGCGATCGACAAGTCGGTTATGAAACGAATACGAACCTGATTTCCCGCACGAATACATCCTTCTCACTCAGACCTGGAAAAGGCGAACAGCATGGCCGGAGATTGTGATTTCGGTTTGATCGGATTGGCCGTCATGGGCGAAAACCTGGCTCTCAATGTCGAGAGTCGTGGTTACAAGGTGGCTGTCTACAACCGCACGACCGAGAAGGTCGACGAGTTCATCGCGGGCCGCGCCGCGGGCAAGCAGTTCGTCGGCTGCCACAACCTGGCGGACTTCGTTAAGTCGTTGGCTCGCCCGCGCAAGGTGATGATGTTGGTCAAGGCGGGGCCCGCCGTCGACGACTTGATCGAGCAACTGCTGCCGTTGCTCGAATCGGGCGACGTCATCATTGACGGCGGCAACACTCACTACGCCGACACCGAGCGACGGACCAAGTATGTCGAGAGCAAGGGGCTGTTGTTCTGCGGATGCGGTGTCTCGGGTGGCGAGGAGGGCGCGCTGAAGGGCCCGAGCATGATGCCCGGAGGTAGCGAGGCCAGCTGGCCGATCGTGAAGCCAATCTTCCAGGCGATCGCGGCGAAGGTTGGGCCGAACGAGGACATTCCTTGTTGCGAGTGGGTCGGTCCGCGCGGCGCTGGGCACTACGTGAAGATGGTGCATAACGGGATCGAGTACGGCGACATGCAGTTGATCTGCGAAGCCTATTTGATGCTCAAGGAAGCGGCCGGGCTAAGCAATGCCGAGCTGTATGACGTGTTTGCCGAATGGAATCGTAGCGAGCTACAGAGCTACCTGATCGAGATCTCGCGAGACATCTTCAGCGTGGCCGATCCGGAAGGGTCGGGCGAGCTCGTCGATAAGATCCTGGACATGGCGGGCGCGAAGGGAACCGGAAAGTGGATGAGCCAATTGGCGCTCGACCTTGGTGTTCCCAGCACGTTGGTCACCACCGCCGTGTACGCGCGTAGTCTCTCGTCGCAAAAGGAAGAGCGGGTTCGCGCGGCGAAGGTACTGCCAGCTCCGGCCGCCGCCAACGTCGCCGAGGTGGTGGGAGATCGAGCGGCCTTCATCGAGGCCGTGCGACAAGCGCTCTACGCCTCGAAGATCTGCTCGTATGCCCAAGGATTCGTGCAGCTCCAGGCCGCCGCAAAGGAACACGATTGGCCGCTTAACTTCGGCGATTGCGCCTTGCTGTGGCGCGGTGGCTGCATCATTCGGGCTCAGTTCCTCGACCGAATCAAGGAAGCATTCGACGAGGATGCGAAGCTCGAGAACTTGCTGCTCCATCCCTACTTCCGCGAGGCGATCGCCAACGGACAAGCGGCTTGGCGGCATGTCGTCAACGTCGCCACGACACTCGGCTTGCCCGTGCCCGCGTTTTCGACCGCGCTGGCGTACTACGACAGCTATCGTCGCGAGTTCCTACCGGCCAACCTGTTGCAAGCCCAACGCGACTATTTCGGGGCTCATACCTACAAGCGGATTGATCGCGAGGGGACCTTCCACACCGAGTGGCTGGATTTGCGCAAGCCACCCCAAGACTGAGTTGGGTGGATGATCGTGGGACCTTGTCCCATGGGTCATGCCCAACGTTGAGTCGGTCGCACCAGTTGTTCCGACCGGCGCGACATGGACGAATTCGAAGCAATCGCAAAGCGAGCTGTTCGCACCGGCCTTGGTCGGTACGGTCAGCTCGCTTCTGTTGCGGATGGGGAGTGTTTGACGAGAACTCGTTTTTTGAGTCGCAGTGATGGGGGATGAATTGCCGATAGCCTCCTGGGTTTGCCCGCCAACGCGGCGGCATTGTGCGAAGGGCGGCGGCACGGTGCGAACGAGCGAGGCGGCTCGGTTCACATCCTGGGCTCCGATCACAGGGGCCCGTAGAAGTTTTGGGAGCAGGAACGATGGTGCATACGATTGTGATTTTTGGCGCATCCGGCGACCTCACAAGCCGCAAGTTGATTCCCGCGCTGTTCTCGCTCCACCGCAAGAAGTACTTGCCGGCCGGAACCCGCATCGTCGGGGTCGCTCGCACCGATTACTCCCACGATCAATGGCGCGCGAGTCTCGAGGAGACCACCAAGCAGCACGCGGCGGATTTTGACGCCGCTGACTGGAACTCCTTCGCCCCACAGATTTTCTACCATCCGGGTGACATCGGTTCCCCCAAGGACTTTGTCTCGCTCAGACGCTTTCTCAAGGAGCTAGAGGGGGAGACCGAAAGCACGCGGCTCTATTACTTGTCGACATCTCCCACGCTCTACGCGTCCGCGATCGAGGGATTGGGGGCCGCCCACGCGCTGCCCATCGACGGAGACGATCGTCCGCTCAAGGGAGACCTTTCGCGAAGGATCGTGATTGAGAAGCCGTTCGGTACCGACCTGGCCACCGCCAAGCAACTCAATCAGCAGGTCCACGAGGTCTTCGACGAGCGGCAGGTCTACCGCATCGATCACTACTTGGGCAAGGAAACCGTGCAGAATATGTTGGTGCTGCGTTTCGCCAACAGCATTTTCGAGCCGATCTGGAATCGAAACTACATCGACCATGTTCAGATCACGGTGGCCGAGGAAGTGAAGGTCGGGCGTCGTGGAGGCTACTACGACAAGGCTGGCGTGTTGCGGGACATGTTTCAGAACCACTTGTTGCAGTTGCTCATGATCACCGCGATGGAGGCGCCGGTCCGTTTTTCGGCCGACCATGTGCGGGACGAAAAGGTCAAGGTGTTGCGCGCGGTGCGTCGCGCCGAGCAAAGCGACCTTGAAACGGATACCTTCCGGGCTCAATACGACGGTTACTTGCAAGAGGAAGGAGTTCCCGGCGACAGTCGCACCGCGACCTTCGCCGCTCTCAAGCTGCATGTCGACAATTGGCGGTGGAACGGCGTGCCGTTCTACCTACGCAGTGGCAAGGGGCTCTCATGCCGCACGACTCAGATCGTGATTCAGTTCCGTGATCCGCCCCACTTGCTGTTCACCAACCGTCACGACTCGCCGTGGGATCCCAACCAACTGGTCATTCAGATCCAGCCGGCCGAGGGCATTCAATTGCAGTTTCATACCAAGGTGCCCGATGCCGGTATGAAGCTGCAAATGGCGAATCTTGATTTTCAATTCGCGCGCGAGTTCCGTGGGCAGCTTCCCGATGCCTACCAACGTCTCTTGCTCGACGCGCTCAATGGGGACGCCAGCTTGTTTGCTCGGAGCGACGAAGTCGAGCAAGCTTGGGGGATTATCGATCCGATCACGGAGTACTGGTCGGCCAAGGACTCGCCCCAACTGCGTCACTACCCCGTGGGTGAATGGGGGCCGACCGCGTCGATCGAGTGGATGGGGAAAGATGGTCGCCAGTGGTTCGACGTCTGCCCCGTCTTGCATTGATCGCGGGACGAATGATGAGTCATGCGAGTGTGGGGCGGCTTGGCCAACCCAGCGTCCCACCCTATTCGGCCCGTGACGGATTCTTCTCAATCGCCTCATCCCACCGGATGAGTAGCCGGTCTCGACGTCGGCCTCTCAAATGTCGGTCCGTTTTCAAATGAGTCCAGATCGGCTCCAGGACCCTGACCGGCGGCAAAACACGTGAAAACGTCGTCGCGTGAGGGAATTGTCCCAAATGACGGGGGACCGATTCGCTGAAATTGTCGCGGGCAAGCGTTAGAATGAGACGGTCGCATGAGGCGATGAAGGATTCGCTTCGTCCCTCGAGTTTTACCGTCGGACCGCCGTGGGAAGTGTTCGGAACCTCCCGAACGTTGGAGAACAGGCCATGACTTTCAATACATCGACTCGACATCAGGCTCGTTGCCTCCCTGGGCGTTTGCTTGGCGCTCTTACCGTCTGTGTCGGGTTGGTCTGCGGGGCGGGTGCGGCATGGGCTCAAGAGGAGCGTGAGATTCCCGAGCCGGTTTCCCGAATCTTGGAAACCAAGGATGGCGTTCAACTCCAAACGGCTTGGTTTCCACCAATCAATGAGAAGGAAGCCATACCCGTTATTCTGATTCACGACTGGAACGGACAAGGTGCGGATCTCGGACCTCTCGCGTCCTTCCTGCACCAACAAGGACACGCGGTGATCGTCCCTGATCTTCGCGGTCATGGTGGCAGCACTCGCCTGCGAGGCGTGGAAGCACCGATCGACCGGGAACGTTTCACCAAGGTTGAGATCGCTGGGATGAGCGAGGATATCGAAACCTGCAAGCGATTCTTGATGGAGCAAAACAACGAAGGACAGCTCAACATCGAACTTCTCACGGTGGTCGCCGTGGGTGATATGTCCTTGGTCGCCACCGATTGGGCGCTGCGTGATTGGTCGTGGCCGGCGATCGCCGGACGCAAGCAAGGTCAAGATGTAAAGGCGCTGGTGCTGTTGTCGCCAACTCGGACATTCAAGGGTCTTTCGATCGCCCCCGCCTTGCGAAATCCTCTCCTGTCGGGGCGCGGCGCGCAGCCGCTGAGCATGCTCATCGCGGTGGGAGGTCGAGCTGGTGGGCCACTGCGAGATGCCCGCAATATCTATGAGACCTTGGAACGAAGCCGTCCGGATCTCGACCTCTCGGGAAGCGAGGAAGATCAAATGCGGGAGCGACTCGAGAAACAGGACTTGTTCCTGCAGGAATACGATGTCGACTTTCAAGGCGCCGCGTTGGTCGATCCTCGCGCTCGGCTCAACCTCCACGAGACGATCCTGGGCTTTCTCAATGCCCGCTTGATCAACAAGCTCGACACGTACCGCTGGACCGATCGCTCGGCTCGTGATTAGCCCGGCAAACCCTGCCATGCGTCCACAAGCCGCTGGCTCCATGGCTAAGGGCAAGGTTCGGTGGCCGTTTCAGCCGGCGATTGATTCTCGATTGAGGGTGAATCGTTTGGGCTTTGGTTTTCACTCCTCGTCGCGGTCATCGCCGGCGTGACCGGCTTTTGGTGAGCCGGTTCACGACGATCTTGTTTCTTCCAAGAACCAAGACTTGTCGAACTCGGCGGATCAAGGGTGATAGAGGTATACGGCCAAGGCCAAGAAGCCGAGTATCGCGAGTACGGCAAGCAGCCCAAAAAACTGTTCTAGCGGATTCCAGACCTCGAGTTTCCTCTCTAGGAAATTGATTCGCCGACGGTATATCGGACCGGTGAGCGCGATCGCGGTAACAATCATCGTGCACAGCGTGAGATAACCGACCGCGACCATGCCGGGATAAGAAATCCATTGCAGGAATTCAGCTCGCGGTACGAGAGGAATCACTGCTTGGGACGCGGAAAGCACTCCGAGCACCGCCAGAATTCCCGTAGCGAAGATCATGTAGCTCGTTCCTTCGCGTCGGAGCCATGGTATCTCGCGATAGGCTCGAGCTATGTCGACCAACTGTGAACTTGATGAGTCCTTGGGCTTCGAAGTCATCGGGCGTCTCGGCTCGCTATTCGTCGGAAATCGAGTACGGCTGGAATCTCGTTGGCTAAGCGGAACACACTCCTTCGTGACGCTGCTGATCACAGCCCGTAATTAATACGCTGATTCTAATCGGCCCGCATGGAGCCGCGGTTCAACACCGTGAAACCGGATTGGCTTCCTTGCCGATCGTGGAATTCCACCGTTAGCCGGAATTCAGGTCGACCGAAACTGCGGCGAGGCCCGCGTCCAAGCGGTCTTGTAACACTTTGATAGTTTTTGGAGGCCATGTCGGGTAGTCAGGGCGGTTGAAAGGCTCGACAATATTTCATCGCGGGCCCTGGTGCTTGATTGAACTCCGCGTTTTCTTGGGTTAGGTCTCCGACCGACCCAACAGGCCACGAACGCGACGTTTCTTCCATGGAGACGTTACGTATGTTGGCTAAGTTGATGACCTACACGCTGCTCGGAATCGACGCTCATCCGGTTGAGGTGGAGGTCGATATCTCATCGGCTCATCAGCCGAGCAAGACTTTGGTGGGACTGCCCGAGGCGGCGGTGCGCGAGAGTCTTCATCGGATCGAGCGGGCGATCGCCAATAGTGGCTTCGAGGTCTGTTACGACCGAGTCGTCGTGAATCTCGCTCCGGCCGATCTTCCCAAGCAGGCCGCGAGTTTCGATCTGCCGATTTGCCTTGGGATGCTGGCCGCCAGTGGTCAGATCCCGGGTGACCGGCTCGATCAATTCGCGGTCGTCGGCGAACTCAGTCTCGAGGGGACGATGCGTCCGGCTCGTGGCGCTTTGAGCATGGCGGTGAGCGCCGCTAGGGACGTGGAACATCGCGCTCTGATCGTGCCCGAGCAGAGCGCGGTGGAAGCCGCGGTGGTGGAATCGGTCGAAGTGTATGGCGTCACCAGCATCGCGCAGGCGGTTGGCTTCCTGACCGGCGCCATCGACCTCGATCCGGTTCCTGCCCGCGTTGATCATTGGTTCGAGGCATATGGGCAGGAGCCGCTCGACTTCGCCGACGTGCGGGGCCAGGAACTCGCCAAGCGAGCGATGACCATCGCCGCCGCCGGCAACCACAACCTGCTCATGCTCGGCCCGCCAGGCTCGGGCAAGACGATGCTCGCGAAGCGATTGCCGACGATTCTCCCGAGCCTCACCAACGGCGAATCGATCGAGACGACGCAGGTCTATAGCGCCGTGGGACGCCTCCCACCCGGGCAACCCTTGCTGGTGAGGCGTCCTTTTCGATCGCCTCACCACACGATCAGCGAAGCGGGACTCGTGGGAGGTGGTAGCGTTCCGGCGCCCGGCGAGATTTCCTTGGCTCACCATGGCGTTTTGTTTCTCGATGAACTGCCCGAGTTTCAACGGCGAACGTTGGAGGTCTTGCGACAGCCACTCGAGGAGGGAACCGTCACGATTTCGCGGGCTCAGCGCAGTACGACGCTGCCCGCCGATTTCATGCTCGTCTCGGCGCTCAACCCCTGCCCCTGCGGCTTTCGCGGCGATCCACGCCGCAGCTGCCATTGCTCGCCGCCGCAAGTCGAACGATACATGAATAAGATTTCCGGACCGTTGCTCGATCGTATCGATCTACACATCGAGGTGCCCGCCGTACCGGTCGACGAACTCGCATCCAAGGCCTCGGGCACGACCAGCGAGAGGATGAGGGAGCAGGTGATCGCCGCGCGACAACGACAGCTGTCGCGTTTCGCGGAATCGAAGACCCGGTTCAATGCTCAAATGACGAGTCGTGAGTTGAGGCAACACGTGCCGCTTGACGGAGAGTGCCGCGAGATCCTGCGCCGCGCGGTCGAGGAATTGGGGCTCTCGGCGCGAGCCCATGACAAAGTGATTCGAGTCGCGCGAACGATCGCCGATCTTGATTCGGTCGACACTCCCACGCCGGAACATGTCCAGGAAGCCGTGGGGTACCGAGTGCTCGATCGCAGGATCTGGACGTAGGGCCGCGCGACGTTAAGCTGCGCGATGTTAGGGCCGCGCGAAGTTGTAGGGAGAAGCTCAAGGGGAATACACGTTGCGAAAAGTGCAACGGTGATGCGACGGTCGGACACCGTCAACCGATCGGCGGGCCGCGGGACCTGGATTACTGAGTGGCGCGAGCCGCGAAGTATTGACGAGCCATGTGGGTAGGCGGCAGGGATGCCGTTTCGGCCCGAGCGCGCTCCTCGAGACGCTGGGCTTCCTCGAGCGACCCTTGTTTGCGGGCCATGATCGAGACGGTGAGGTAGGCGGTCGCTGGATCGGTCGCTCCCAACAACACGTTCACCGCGTCGTCGTAGGCCGATTCATGCGTCAACAGAGCAGCCAGATTGTTGCGATAGCGGCGGCTGTCCGGCTCCAACTGGATGGCTCGTGAGAACGACTCGATTGCCAAGTCGACCTGACCTTGGGATTGGTGGAAGAGCCCGAGATCGTTTTGGACTTGAGGAGCACTCGGATGATCCTTCGCCGCTTGCTCGTACTGGGTAAGAGCCATTTGCGTTTCACCCAGCCGATTCAATAGCCGCGCGAGACCGAGTTGGCTTTCGAGGTGAGTCGAGTCCATCGACAGAGCTTGTTGGTACAGTTCGCGCGCTTGATTCCAACTCCCCTTCGATTCCGCGAATGCCGCGAGCCTGCAATACAGTTGAGGATTCGCCTGACTGGGCACATCGAGACTAAGTCGGTCTCGGTGCTCGAGTTCGTCGGCCGCCGATTCGGAAGCCGACGTCATACGCTCGATCGGTTGCCAAAGCCGCTCGGTGAAGCTTGGGGATTGGTCGGCCTTGCGAGATTGCAGCGCGGCCACCACCTCGGCCGACGAGGATCCCAACGGCTGCGGCTCGGGCTCACCCCCAAGCCACGTCGGTTTCCAGGAACCTTGGTCGACTCCACTTCGGCAGCCAATGGCCGTGAGGGCCAACAGCAATAACCAAACCCAATTCGCTTTCACGCCGATCCCCCGATTCCGTCCGAGAGGATATTGCTTGCTCGCAGGCGAAAATGCCTAGCTTGACAAGAGTTCACGCGGCAATCGTTGCCATCTTGCAGCATGTGTCTCGGTGACTGGACCGTCCATCCAGCCCCAGCGCACCAACAACCGTGATCGGTGCCGGTGGCCGGTAGCTTGAACTCGGGGCCTAGTCGTCTTAAAGGCTAGGTATCCTGGCCGAACTACCCTCCTTGTCTGGTTTCCCGACTGCCAACCGCCCAGTTGCCAAGAATCCCAAGGGGCTGTCGTGCCCAAAGCCGGAGATTTTTGCGAATTTCGACCCGAGATACCCGGAGGGGCGGCAACTAGATCCGTGATGACTCCGACGCACCTTCCAGCACGAACCGCGTCGGCCCAGGAGTGGGCCGAGGTTTTTCGCCAGCATCGTGGCTGGCTAGGGACGGTGGTTCGTTCTCGGGTCGCGGATCCTCACGAAGCCGCCGACGTGCTTCAAGAGATCGCGGTGGGGCTATTGGAACGGCAGGATTCACCTCGCTCGATCGAGCGGATCGAGCCGTGGCTCTACCGAGTCGCTCTCCGGCAGGTATTGATGCTGCGGCGGCAGCAAGGGCGCCG
Source organism: Planctomycetales bacterium (assembly GCA_020426595.1). Lineage (GTDB taxonomy): Bacteria > Planctomycetota > Planctomycetia > Pirellulales > Pirellulaceae > UBA11682. The sequence goes on along the minus strand of JAGQPS010000001.1, from coordinate 54,005 downwards.
ACGTCGCCGGGACGATCAATGGGCCGCCCAGCGTGGTCAGGCTCATGAACCGGCGACATTGGAGTGGGTGTTGCACCAGGAATCGCGCGAGCTCGTGCGACAGCAGTTGGCCCAGTTGCGTGCGGGGGATCGGGACATTTTGTTGCTCAAGCTGGTCGAGCGTTGGAGCTACGACCGGATTGCCCAACATCTCGGTCTAACTCGGCACGCCGTGGAGTACCGACTCGCTCGCGCTCGCACGGAGCTGCGGCAGCGGCTCAACGCGGCGATCGAGCCGGAGCCCAGCGGGCAGTTGCCACGTTAGAGAGAACATGACGGGTGCGTATCGCGACGCAACGGTTGGTCGCGATGCGAGTGGTGGAGAAACGAATGAACGAGCATGCGATTCAGTTGTTGATCGATGGCGAATTGGGGCCCGTCGAGACCGATCGGCTGTTGGCTTATTGCGACGAGCAACCCGCGCTGTGGCGTGCTTTGGCGTTGGGACTTTTGGAACAGCGAGAGTGGGAAGTCGCGGGGCGAGCGTTTGGTGCGTTGCCGTGGTCCGAGGAATTAGGGGACGAGTCGCCATCTGAAACGGAGGTTGCTTCGCCCCAGTCGATGGCCTTCGCCGTCGAGTCTGGCTCGGACCGATCGAGCTCCGACGGCACCGAACGGTCTTGGAGTGTTCGCGTGGGGTGGCTCGCGATGGCCGCCGCGGTATCGCTGTTGTGCACCGCGTTGGGATTCCAGATCGGTCGTTGGTTGACCGATGGGGGACAGGCATCGCGAGCGTCGCTCGCTGGTATCGCGACGGACATGGGGGGCGACCCGGCGGGGGCCGGCTCGATGGAGAACCAGAACGTCGTGAGTCCCAGCGATGGTAATGCGTCGACTCTTCTTGCCGCGGGGGGCGAGGAGGGAACGGAACGCGTCGCGCCGCGACTCGGTGTCGACTCGGCTCCCAACGACGCATCCGAAGTGCTTCGGTACTACGTCACTTCTCCCAAGCCGCAAGGACTGATTCCTCCCGAGCAACAACGCGAGTGGTTGCGACGTGGGATTTGGGTCGAGGAAGTGCCGACGATCGAGGAGTTTGAATACGAGGGGCGGCGCTACGCGGTGCCGCAGTCACGCTACGACGTTCGTTACGTCGGTGGCTTGGCCTATCAGTGAATTGATCCTCCAAGATTATCTTGGCGGATCGATGGATTGGGATGGTAAGAGGTCGGGATTCTGGTGAGTGTGTCGCCGGATCATTTTGAATGTGGCGAGACAGCCAGTCGACAATCGATTTGTAGTAGGAGTGAATTGATGAAAGTGTCGCTGAATACGTTGCGACGTTCGTGGCTCGGTTTGGCATCGATGGGAATGGTCGCGGCGCCGTTGGCCATTGCTCCGGCCGCCGCCCAAGAGGCTCAGATCGAAGTCCAAGTCGTGGCGGGCGAGGAGGGAGACGAAGAAGCGGGAGTCCCGCGGGAGATCGAGCAACTCCAGGCCGAGATGCGTCGACTCCGCGAGGAACTATCCCGGCGTGAACGTGATCTGGCGGGTGCCCTTCAACGTTTGCAACTTGACCGAGCCGCGGTACAGCGTGAGCACGCGTTGCGGATGCTCGAGGCGGCTCAGCTCAATCGAGAGATGCACGCCTTGCTGCAAGCGCCTCGAGACGGGCAAGTTTGGCTTGGCGTCAACACGGGGACGTTGACCGCCGAGATGAAGGACGAGTTGGGTCTCGATGACGACGTGCGCGGCATCGTGATTAGCTCGGTCGTCGATGATTCGCCAGCTCAGTCGGCTGGGCTTCAGGTCAACGATGTGATCGTGGCCGCCGGCGAGGCTGAAATCGGTGACGTGGCCCAATTGGTCAAGGTTGTCCGTGACTCGGATGGCGAGTCGATTGTCCTACGACTGATTCGTGATGGCGAAGCGCGGGATATCGAGGTGACTCCCGCGCCGCGTCCGGCCGCTTTCCAGGTCCAAGATATTCGCGGCGCGGTCTTGCCGGGCATCGGCCAAGGCTTCGACATCGACTTGGCGATCGGCGCCGAGGATGGAGGCGACGTTAGCGTTCCCCAGAATTTCTCGATTAGCATCAAACGTGAAGGCGATGGACCGGCCGACGTCACGGTTGTCTACAAGGGTGAGACCTACGAGGTGACCAGCGAGACGATCGACATGCTTCCCGAGGAAGTGCAGGCTCCGGTGCGCCGAACGCTGCGTGGCTTGCAAGGCAATGGAAACGTGCAAGTCCAACGAGGGTTCGATCTTCAATTGCCGCAGGGAGTATTCCCGCCGGCCGACATCCGCGGCAACCTCCCGAGAGGATTGCGGCTTCCACGCTTGCCCGAGGGTGTTGAGTTGCCACAAGGGGTCGAGATCGACGGTGACGAAGCTCGTCGGATCTTCCTTGAGGTCGTTCCGGCTCTTCAAGCGATCGAAGTCGGCGACGCCATCGAACTGCAACTGCAAGCTCGCCGGGCCGCCGAGGCCGAGGCGGCCGCGGAAGTGCTCGACGATCAAGAAGGCGGTGTTCGAGCCGAGCTCGACGAACTTCGCGGCGAGCTTTCCGAGATCAAGCAACTGCTCAAGAAGTTGCTGGAAGAGCGAGAGTAGTTGAATCGACGAGTCGTCCGCGTGCCGTGTTTCCGATGAAGCACGATCGCGTGGCATGACACTCAAACGCAGGCGCCCGTGCAGAGGGGCGCCTGTGCAACGAGAAGGGCCTCGCCAGAACCGTTGGATTCTGGCGAGGCCCTTTGTGTTGGTCTTGAGCCGATAGCCGAGGCTGGGCTGCCACCGCCGTGCGATGGGCTTCCATGGAATCGTCGACTAGTGGGCGACGTGAGTCGCCTTGAACGCCCGGCGCCAACGTCGAATGCGTTGGACCGACTGCATCACCACTTCGTTGAGAGCGGCGGTCTGAACCGGCTTCACCAAGTAATCCGAGGCACCAAGCTCAAGGGCCTCGATCAGGCGATCCGAAGTACTGGCTCCGGTGAGCATGACGACTTGGGTCCAGGCGTTTCGTCGTTTGACCATCCGCAGGACCGACAAGCCATCGGCTTCGGGCATCTCGATATCCGAGAGCAGCAAATCGCAGCAGTGGTTCTCCAACCACGATTCAAAGTGGTCGGGTGAGTTGAACGTCTCGACTTGCACGCTCTCGCCCAGGGCATAGTGGAGCAGTTTGTGAACGAGGCGAACCAGTGCGGGATCATCGTCGAGAACGGCGATTCGGATGGGGTGGCCTTCGGTGAACATCGAAATGACTCCGGAATTCGTTGTTCGAGGGGAGACGGAATGCGGGTTGGTTGTCGCGTCAACTCGGCTCGGCTGAGTCAGGACGAGGAGAGCAGCCCCGGACGCTAGGTGGCGCAAGGCGACGAACGGTTCGTCGCCTTATGCCCTTGACCGGAAGCCCGCCGCCCGCCGCACTGCCCTGCGACTGTCGGATCGTCTTGAAAGCCTCGCGAACAGGCTGTTCCGTTCGGTCATTTCAAACTCTATGGCGCTTTTGCAGGTTGTCTTTCGCCGAGATTCGAATCCGCCGCGATTGCGCGGGAACGCGTGAGGTAAGAGGACCTCGTCGCGCCAATTGTTAGGAACGGAACCACCACGTCGGTATGCTTGTGGTGGGGAAACCGTAAGTTCTACCTCGCCGGAATGGTGTTTCCTTCGGGAGCGAGGTTGATCGAGCGCACCACCTGGAGACCCGTATCGATGAAACGCACGGGTTCGGAATCACGCTCGGGAGGAGAGGAATGATGCACGCGGCTGGCAAGCAACTGGGAGGGGCGGAGAACCGAACCTCGACGGGCTTCTTCCGGCGATGCGGCCTTGCGTCCCTCCGTGGACGGACGGCGTGGTGGTTGGTCGCTTGCTGCGCCGTGATGACTTCGGCACGCGCTCAAGAGGTGTTACCCGAGGCGAATCGGATGGAACTCACCGGGCAGCTCCTCGGGCTTGGCCCCCAAGGCATGGTGGTCAATACGCCGATGGGACCCGTATCGATAGCCGTCACCAACCCGATGGCGAATCCGGCGATCGCACCGCTCGGGGGACTTCCGGGCTTGGACCAGTTGTTTCAACCGCTGGGTGGCGCGCCAGGCTTGGCACCCGTCCCCACGGAATGGCAAATCCGCGTGACGACCTCGCTCGACGTCATTCAATCCAACGATGTTCTGAGATTCCAGTCCGAGTTACAGCCTCGCACCGGCATTCCAGTCAAGCCGCTGACCGTGCTGGAACTCTATCCTCAAGGCGTTGGCTCGGAACGGAAGGCTCAAGCCGGCGACGACGAACCTCCTTGGACCGACGTGTTGGTCGACCGTCGGCAAGGACGTGAACTCATGGTTCGTAATGGCCCGCGTCGCCAGGCGCTTCCCCTCGACCGCAACGTCGTGGTCCGTTTCACAACCGCCGATACGCGTTGGTTATCGATCGGAGACCGAGTCGACATCGTGGCTCGGCGGAGCCCCAACGGGATGATGCAAGCGAGCCGCGTGCGCGTCGAACATCTCGACCCGCGCGTCAACCCCGAGCGAATTCCGGCGGATAACGACATGCTGTTGGCATTGTCTCGAGGAGAAGTGCCGGCGGCCGCTGGAGTCGGCGCGGTAGGTGGCGCTGAAGGGGGTGAACCGGTCGATGGAGCCGCTCCTATTCGCCCGATGCCGCGTCGCGCGGCGATGGCCGATGGGGAAGCTCCGGTGGCCGACGAGGCTAGCAGAGACGAACGATCCGAGGTCCCCGAATCTCCGTTGGGGAACGGGGGACGCGCGTTCGGCCGCCGGATTCGCATCAACTAACGCAGCCCGCCCGTAACGATGCCGCAATTGTGCGGGCCGCTGTTCGCTCGGAACGGAGCCGCCCGCGGGTTCTTTCTTGCTACGTCTGGCGAGCCGCGAAACCCGCGCGCCCATCAACGCCTCGTAACGCATCGGGGTTCCGCGATATACTCGGCCGAGTGGCCGGCCCTTACACCGCGAGGCAACGGCGCCGGTATCTCTTCCGCGTCCCTTGATTCGGCAGATTCCATGAGTCGATCGATACCCGCCAACCTGGGACCGTTGGTGCTCGCCAGCGGTTCGCCCCGTCGTCGTCAATTGATGGCGGACGCCGGCTACCCATTTCGCGTTGAACCACCCGATGACGGAGCGGAGTGCGGCGTTTGTTCGGGAGAATCGCCCGCCAAGTTCGCCATGCGGATGGCTTGGCTCAAGGCTCAAGATGTCGCGCTGAGGCACGACACGGGATGCTTCGTGGGTTGCGATACGGTTGTCGAGTGCGCCGGTCAGGTGATCGGTAAACCTCGGGATGAGGAGGACGCTCGCCGAATTCTAACGCTCCTCAGCGGACGCGAGCACCTTGTCATCAGCGGACTCTGTCTGTGGCTGCGACCTAGCGATCAAGTACTCAACCAGTATGCGGTGACCCATCTCGTCATGGACGAGATCGCACCCGCGGATCTCGACGCCTATCTGGCGACCGACCTTTGGATCGGCAAGGCCGGCGCGTTTGGGTACCAAGACGGACTCGATTGGGTCCACGTGGTCCGAGGGAGTGAATCGAACGTGGTCGGCTTGCCGATGGAGTTGTTCGCCAGCATGTTGGCCGAAGTCAATTCCTCGCCCTAGCCCAAGTCAGTTCCTCGCCCTGGATAGCGGAGCCGCGAGCCTGCTCGGCGTTGTCGCCGCGACGAATATCGCCAGCGAGATCAGTTCGCGCACGGCGTCGCTCCTGGTCGCTCGCGTGGCTATTCCCCGCCTCGACCATCGAGGATCAACGAGTCGCCGGGTTCCGCCGCATCGGTTGAATCATCATCCGTGCCTTCCGCGGCATCCTTGTCGTCTCGGCGAGTGGTCGGCGCCGTGAACTCACCGATCAGCCTCAATCGCTCGCTTTCGATCGGATATTCGTAATAAGTCGATAGCGATCTCGCTTCTCGACCAAACGACTCCGCCCGACCGCTCACCACTCGCAGTGGTCCCTGAAGTCGTCGCGTTCGCGCGTCGGCGATCGTCTCGCGCCGCCGCACGTTTTGTCGGTCGGAGTTGAGTTGATTGAGCTGCGAGTCGTAATCGCTTTGCACCGCCGCGTATTGGTTCGCGATGGCGACTCGTTGAGCCGCGATTCCATCGGCGTAGGACGCCGCCGAGACTCGTTCGGCCGACAGGTCATTGAGAATGAATTGCAGACGGCCCAACTCGAACAGCCAACGGCCGCGCAGTATCTGGTCGCGTTCACGCGCGAGCAAACGGTTGAGTTGCCAGATCGCTTGCTGCACATCAAAGATTCGAGCATCGAGGCCACGGACCGTGCTCGCCGCTTGGTTCCATTGAGCTTGAAGCGGCGCGTCCCGTTCGCGAATCTCGGCGAGCGCCTCATTGCGTTGGCGCGTCACATCCGCGATGCGAGAGTCAAGATCGCCGGCTTGATCCTTCAATTCCACCTTTTCGTTCGCCAATCGCTCCAACTCGGTCTCGCGATTTCGTTCGGCTTCGACCGTCGCATCTTCTCGCTCGACGGTTCGCTCGGCCTCGAGCGCCTCGAAGGTCAGTTGGACTTCCTCGACCGCGTTCTGAACGATCGTGAACTGATCCTCACTCAGCGTTTCCTCGATCTGTCGGACCTGTCGATTTAGCTCGCGCTCGTTCACACTCGCGTCGGTCGGCAAACCGAGAAAACCGATCATCAATCCCAGAAACTGTAAGTCGTCTCGATCTGGTTCGGACCGATCCGCCAGGGCACGAGCCAACGGGGCGAGTCGCACGGTGGCCTGCCGTGGTTGTCGTGTGAGGATCTGCCCCCAAATCACGGCCTTAAGCAATTGAGTGTCATCGGGAGTCGCTCTGAGGGCCGCTTCAAAATTGGCTACCGCGTCTCGATACTCGAGCTGACGTAGCTGCAGCAATCCCAATGCATAACGGACCTGGGCATCGGACTCGGCGAACCGTTCGACGTCGGCCGCGAACTGCTCGACCGCGTCCGCCGCCTCGGTCGTGCGGTCCCACTGATGGTCGAGGAGTTGAGCGGCCTGGGCGCGCGGAGTCGACGTCCGAGAGGGAGTGGTCGACCGATCCTGCGCATCCACCCTTGAGATCCACGCCGAGCCGAGGCAACCCACGAGAGTCCAAAACGCGATTGCGATTGCCGAGCCGCAGAGGCCTTTTCCGAGACGCGTCAGACGCGTGTTAGCGTGTGCGAGGGACATGATCGACTCCTTTTCAGATCGCGATGGACTCACTCTGATCGTACCGCTTGAGCCGCGAGCACGGCAAGCAAACGGCGCGTGATTCGTTGAGTTCCGAGCCAGGCAGGTAGGACACGGAAACTCGCAACGAGTCCAAGCGAGTCCCACGCGCTCGGCGGGACGCCGCGAGGGACCATGAAAGTCGAATTGCCCGCGAATGAAACGACTTTTGTGTTCGTACCGAGCCGCCTGGCGAAACTTCGCCACGCACCCAGTCCAAGCACCTAATCGACGCACCTAATGAAAACGGGCCTCCACCCTCGATAACGAGAGTGAAGGCCCGAGCTAATCCTTAGGCGACTCGAACGTCCAGCGAAACGCCGATCGCGACCACGAGCCGCGACGGTTACCTCGTGTCGGCTCATCGATCCATCAATCGACGATCATCAACGGTATCAGTGCTGATGATGTTCCTGCTGGCCGCCGGCACCATGATGGTCGTGGCCGTCCGAGAATCTCGCGTCGTCCGCCTCACCGTTGGCCATGACGTAGGCCAACAGGTCGAGAATTTCGTTGCGAGTCAGCTTGTCGAGCAAGCCCTCGGGCATGAGTGAAACCGGCGACACTTCTCGGTTGAGGATTTCCTCCTTGAGGATTTCCAGCGGCTTATCCGACGCCAGGGGATTCGTGATCAACAGGAGTCGTTGGTCGTTCTCCTCCAGCACCAAACCGGACAATGTCTCACCCGATTCCAGCTCAAGCACTTCGCTGCGGAACTTCTCGTGGATGCGGGCCGAAGGCTCCAGGATCTCCTTCAACACGTCGGCGGTTTTCCAGTTGGGGTCCCTCGCCTTCAAGTCAGGGCCGAAGACCACGCCGACTCCGCCCAACTGATGGCACGCCGCGCAGCCTGTCACCGTGAACAAATCTCGCCCATGCACGAACGATCGCTCCTCCTCGACTTGCGGCAGATCGTCAAGGAGGTCGGCGAGAGTCCAAGTCGTGCGCGGCCGGTTATCGGCCAACAAGGGATCAAGAATCTCCATCGGCTTCGCAGCGAGATACGCCGTGGGATCCTCGAGGTAGGCATCGAGGTCCTCAACCACGTACAAGGCTCCGTACATGCGGCGCCAGTGTCCGGGATAAGTACACACATACGGGTAAACACCCGGTTCGGTCGGAGCATTGAACGACAGGGTTTGTCGCTCACGAGGTTGTAGCAAGCGGCTCGAGGCGAGCACTTGATTCAAATTCGGAACGTAGTGCCGAGCCACGGCATCGACCGCGGTCGCCTCTTCCTCGGCCCGCAAGCCCACCGTTTCCATCGATCCGGGGCGAACGAGCACGAGGTTGTGGGGCATGATGTCCGTATTCTCGAACACCAGTTCCACGGGCTTGCCAGCTTGGACGACCAACAGCTCCTGATCGTAGGCCATGCGATGGGGGACCGTGGAGAGTCGAAGCATGCGGACTCCGATATCGCGCAGCGCCTTGCGAGCCTCACGCGCTTGGTCGGCCGGTAACAGCTCGGCGGCGGCCTCGGTAAGTTGCATCAGATCGAGGGCCGCCGGACTCGTACGCTGATCAACTGGAATCGTCGCCAGTCGCTCGAGCAACACGGGCACCAACACCGCGGCTTGGTCCTGAGGCCACTCACGCCGCGGAATTCGCAACATAGCTCGAGCCGCTTGTAGCGAGTCCTCGTCGGCGACGAAGAATTGAGTCAAGCGATTAAACGTCTCGACTTCACGTCCGCGAACACTGGTCATCGCGAGCATCGCGGCTCGACGAATCATTCCGGCGGGTCCGCCGCTTTCCAAACGGAACTCCACGCTCTCTTGGGGCGCGGGTTGATCGACCGCGGAAAACACTTCTTGGCGGCCACCGTCGAGCACCTTCACGGTGAAGCCCGCGAGTCGATTGCCAAGATCTCCATCCGTACGGTTGAAGATGATGATCGAATCGACGGGATATTCCTCACCCAGATCGACTTCCCACCAAGGAGCGTCCGTATTCTCGGCGGTGTGAGTCTGCCCGCCGTCGCCATAGGTTCCCGAGCGATTCCCGTCGATGGCTCGCGACGCATCGCCGCCATGGGCCGTGTTGAGCTGAGTGGCTCGTCCGGTCCGAGCCACGTTTTGTCCGTCGGCATGAACCTCGACTTCGGCCAGCGTCAACGTGCCACGTCGAGGCAGTTCGATTCGCACGTATCGTCCGTAGGAACCCTTCGCTGGACCGACTTGCGAAGCCAGTGGTTCGGGTAGCCCATCGAGGAGTGGCGCGACTCGCGGGTAGAGTTCGGCACGGAACTGGGGATCGGCGATCGCGGGAAGCGCGGTCACCAGGTCCCTGAGCGAACCGACTTCACGCGAGGCCAAGTCCCAAACCGCTTGCGTGTTCCCATCGACTTGAATCATCGCGACGAACGCCATCTGCCGGATGACTCCTTGGCGACCCGCCAATGCGAGTCGTTCGATGCGATCGCGCAGGCCGGCGAGTTCCTCCGTGGGGCGACTCGCGAGCAATCGCACGAGATCGAACAGCAGAGCACTGTCTTGCGTTTGAGACGATTGATCGAGTTGCTCGAGTGTGGCGAGCAGGACGACTCCTGGAGCAACGCCCGCCTCGATCGCGAGCGCGTTCGCGGCTTCCAGTCGTACGTCATCTTGCACTCCCGAGCGGATAAGCAACTCGCGATAAACCTCGAGCGTGCGCGGCTGTTCGAGAAGGGATTCGAGCGGCAAGTTGCCCAGGATGAAGGCCCTGGCCTCGGCCGAGCCGACCTTGATTTCACGCCCGTCGGCGATCGCCTGCTTCCAGATCGGATCGAGCGCGCGCATCGTTTCATTGGCACAGTATTCGAGGTAGTAATCCATGTCGCGTTGTCGAGCGAGAATCACGACCTCGATCGCTTCCGGCTCATCCAGATACGACGCGGCCCGAACCGCTTCGAGTCGCACGCGTGGGTGTTCGTCTTGAGCCGCTTGAATCAAGCGAGCCAGCGCGTCATCGAGCCGATCACGCCAAGCCCAAGTCACTCGAATCGCCGCCGCGCGGGCTCGAGCGTCGGGCGACCGGCTGACTCGGTCGAGCAATGCTTGATCCACCGCGTTGTGGTATTGCTTGACCCAGAGGGCCTCGAGCAGATCATGTTCGAGGTCCTCACCGGTCGACGTGAGCCCAGCGGTCCAGCGATCAACGGCCTCGATCACTTCCGCGGAGGGGCGGGCCGATAGTTCGATCTTGGTCCGATAACGCACGCGATACTCGCCATGAGCGAGCAACTGGACCAAGCGGTCCGTCGACTCGTCCGCGATCGCCACCTCGGGCGACAGCGCCGCGCCGTCGCGCACGATTCGATAGATACGACCATGCTCGCGATCGCGATTGGGATCGCGGAGATTGTGTTGCATGTGGCCGATCAGTGGGTTTTGCCAATCGCAAAACCAGATCGCTCCATCGGGACCGACTTCCAGATCAACCGGACGGAAGTTGGGATCACTACTGAGAATCAGCGGCTCCGCTTCCTGGGCCGAAAAGCCCGACCCATCGTCGAGCATGTGGTAGCGCAGAATGCCCTGCACGCCGATGACATTCGCGATCAGGTAATTCCCTTGCCAGTCCGCTGGGAAGTGGCTGCTTGAGAGAATCTCGGTCGCTGGGCACGGACGCGTTCGTTGCTGGAAGAACGGCCGCATGCCGGCGTGCTTTTGCGGGAAATCGAGGTGACCCGAGAAGGCGGTCGCGAAGTAGTTGACCGCTCCCGTGCCGTCGGTCATGAACTGCTGCCCCCAGCGATCGAAGACATGGCCGTGAGGGTTGGCGAACCCATAAGCGACATGCACGTTGAATCGTTGGTTGTACGGTTCATAGCGATACACGGCGGCGTTGGCGCTGCGCACCGGCCCGCGACTTGTTTCAACCTGCGTATGGTGGAACGTGCCTTCTTGAAAATAAAGGTCGCCACCAGGGCCGAGCGCGAAGCTATTGAGCGCGTGGTGCGTATCGGCTGAATCGACGCCATGGATCACTCGTTCCCGCACGTCGGCGACGTCGTCCCCATCGGTGTCCTTGAGGAACATCAGGTCCGGTTGTTGACCAACGAGCACGCCTCCACCCCAAAACTCCAGTCCGGTCGGCACATGCAGACCACCGGCGAACGTCGTGCACTTGTCGGCGCGGCCATCATGATCGGTGTCCTCGAGGATGAGCAACTTGTCATCCATCTTCTCCATCGGCTTCCAGTGCGGATACGAAGGCATCACGGCGACCCAGAGTCGGCCACGCGTGTCAAAAGCCATTTGCACCGGATTGGCCAGCTCGGGAAAATCCTCCTCGCTCGCGAATAGCTCCACTCGCAATCCCGAGCCAACCGTCATCAGTTCCATGGCTTCGGTAGCTCCCAGGAACTCATGCTTTCCGCCTGGCAAGGGACCTTGCTTGTTGGAAATGACCTCGAGGAATGGAGGAACGTTCGAGTCATCGATGGGCTGGTTCTTCCCTTGGGCGACCGACCAGATATGACGATCTCGATTCGCCGTCAGCACGTCGAGAATCTCCATCTCGCGATCCATCACTTCGCGATTGGATTGGCCATTAACGAACCGCAGGTCCGCGCGGCCACCGAAGATCGAGTAGCCGTCGACCGTGCGATAGCGGTTGTACCAATGAAAGTTGCGGTCGAGGATCGCGGATCGGATCGCGGCGACACGATCACTCGCGGATTCGTCGCGCAAGATCGAGTCACCAAACCACCGCTCCTCGAGCCGAATCGCGAGTTCTCGGTCGCCTTGTTCCGATAAATGAATGCCATTGAACGTGAGCGCGGGAGCACCGGCGACTCGGGCACTGGTCACCGAAAAAAGGTCGACGCACGGAAGCGATAGATCGACGGCGACACGTTGAATCGTGGCCGCGTAGGGAGCGATCTGAGCGTTAAGCGAATCGGCGCCCGGTAAGCTCGTGTCCGGTAGTGTTTCGACCGCGATCGGAGTGAAGAGGACGATCAGCGGCGGGGCCTCGGCATAGGTTTGGCCACTCAGGTGCTGAATCTCGTTGCGCAGATCTTGCTCGAACTTCTCGAGTCCCGCTTCTCCAGCGAAGCTCTCGTTGAAACCAAACATCATCCAAATCACATCGGCCTGACTCAAACGCAGATGATCGTCGGGACTACCGAAGCCCGCGCTGCGCAAACGGAGGGTCAACTCGTCTCCCGAGAATCCCAGATTGCGCACCGAAATTTCGCGTTCCGGAAACCTCGCCTGTAAGGCGGTTTCGAGCCACGCGTGATGCTGCATGCGCTCGGCCAATGTGTTGCCGATGATGCAGATGCGCGACTGAGGAGGGCCCAAGAGCTTGTCGACGTTGGGGGCCTGCGCTTGCGCCACGGCCGCTGGGAAAAGACTCGCGCAGAGAGTGGCAATGACGAGCCGAGCGAGTAATCGAGTCCGGCTGAAACGCTTCAAGGACGAAGCGAAACTCGAGGTCATGGGGGCCTCCAGCAATTGGGTTGCGAGGTGTTGGTTGCGACGTGTGGGTCGCGATGTGGGGAGCGGTCCGCTAACGCGCGAAGACGCGGGTCCTCGAGCAGTCCGTAGCCGAGGAGTCGCGTAGCGGACGAGAGTCGCGCGGCGGATGGGAAATAGATCGCCCCACGGTCGCCGCAACGCCGTCGCATCATACCACAATGCAGTGCCGAGCAAGTCGACCGAGCCCCGGCCGGGGCTCGCGGCGGCGGCGATTCACGATCGGTTTGTTTTGGTCCGATGCGGCACCAAGTTCCGAACGCTTGGTGGGGCCGAGCGAACCCTTACGGCTCTTGGACAACCTCGGCCGCTTCGTTCGATCCCGCGGACAAGTTGGCTAGAGCCTGGGGATCGTCCAAAAACAGCATGTGTCCATGGTCGGCCGTGACGATCACCAACGATTCGTTCCAGTCACTGTTGGCCTCGACCCAATCGAAGATGACTCGGACGGCGTCGTCTCCAGAGATGACCGCGCCGATCGAGTTGTCGAGGTTGTCATCGTGGTTGGCCCAGTCGACATCGCCCGCCTCGACCATCATCCAAAAGGGGCGATCGTCGCGACCCAGGACGATCAACGCGGACTCGGTCATCTCGGCGAGGCTTGGATTCTCGTTGATGTCGGCGTGCGTGTAGGACTCCGCGGTTTTCTTTCGGCCCGGGCTGGGTTCGAAGTCGCCATCGGCTGTGCGGAATGGCAGGTGGCTCGCGCTGGTACCAAAGAACCCAAACAGCCGCTGGTCGTCGCGAGCCGCTTGCCGAGCCGCATTCAACAGCGACTCGTCGCCGGCTCGTCCCGCGGTTCGCTGAGCGACGACCCACGATCCACCCTGGGCCGAGTCGATCGCGGTCAGATCGGCCGCCGTCAGGTAGCGATTACCGGGAACGAAATTCTCGCCTTGAGCCTCGCCGTCGTCCTCGATCGTCGCATTGACACCCCAGCCCGCGCCGATCAACACGTCGACACCCGGACTGCCCTGGGGGCGCGCAATCGACGGTAGCCCCAAGAGGTCGCGCGTGAGGTCCTGGTAATCATCGCGACTCACATTGACCGCGTACGCCGCCGCGGGGGTCGCATGGCTAATCGGCACGCTCGTCACGACTCCGATGCGCCAGCCCTGTCGCTGCAACTGCTGGGCGATCGTCTCGACCGGCTGTCCGTTGGGCTCGATGTTGAGACCTCCGTTGTAGGTCTTGATCCCCGCCGTCATGCTCGTGGCGGAACTTGAGGAGTCGGTGTACGCGTGGGCGATGCTGCCCGTTTCGGAATTGGAAGTCAGGTAATACGTATCGGTCGGCACTGACCAAGGAGCTGGACCAGCGACCATGAAGTCATAACCACCCAACATCGATCCGCCCGGATTGGCGACGGTCTGCCGATTGACATCGACGTTCGTGCCCTCGTTGTGAGGGCTCGTCACCATGAAGCCAAATTGGGTCGTGCCGTGGGCATCGTAGTCTTGGAAGGCGTGGCCAGTGCCACGGCCTGACTCGTAGGGGACTCGACCGAGCCGAGCGATCGCGGCGGCCTGGGTCGTTTGCCAGTCCATGCCATCGAACACAACCAGGAAGATGTGCTTCTTGCCGGCGGCCGCGGCGGCCTGTTGCAATCGAAAAATGTCGGTCTGGTCGCAGTAGTTGGCATCCGGATTCAGAGTATTGCGAGGCAATTGTCCGTAGAGGTTGGTGATGGCCGCCGCGTCCCGGTAGACGCTGTGGGCGCCCAAGTAGGAATCGAGATCGACGCCGTCGCCGTGACCACGCGTGCCAAACGTGTAGATGGGAATGAGCCGATTGGAGTGGCTGCCCCACAGCGTGTAATTCTCTTGGAGCGATCCCCAGTGAGCCACGGGACTGTGGTTCGATTCAATCGCGGTCGTTTGCATTACCCGCAGCGGGTCGTCCGCCCGAACCCAGCGCGAATTCGTTCCCAAGAAAGGAGCGGTGAGGGCCAGGGCCATCGCAAGCAAACGCCGAGACATCGTTTTCTCCAACAAAGCTTTCCATCACCACCGGCGACCAGCGAATTCACGGCTGCAAGTCACCCATGCGCGGACATCCGTCAATTCATCCCACCGGAGGATCGTCGTGAGCGTGGAGTATAGCGTCGAGCCATGGGGGCTTGGCAGAGTGGAACGCCACGGATTGCGGTGAAGGATCGGTTAAAGACGTGTCCGAAACGCCCCCAGCGCTCGTGCGACGTCGATTGGTCGCGAAGGGCGACGCGAACCAGTAGATTCTAGGAACACCACTCCGAACGCCCGCAATTGGTCGGGCGGCCACCCGCATCGAGGAGCCCGTGAACATGTCGACGCCTGCCGCAACCCAACCTACTTCCAGGATCAATCGGCGACCAACCCTGCGGGTCATCGCGAGACAGTGGTTGATCCTGGGCATCGCCAGCTTCGTCGGCTATTGCCTCTCGGCGTTCGCGGCGAATTGCCAGGCGCAGGAGGTCGACCCTCCTCGGCTCAATGTCATCATCATCAACGCCGACGATCTCGGCTTTGGCGACCTTGGCTGCTACGGCCAAGAGTTGATCAAGACACCACGGCTCGACCAGATGGCACGAGAAGGAATGCGGTTTCGCAACTTCTACGCGGGCGCGACGGTTTGTGCTCCGAGTCGCTGCACGATGATGACCGGCCGACACAATGGACATGCTTGGGTCCGCGGCAACGCGGGAGGCGACCTATCGATTCAGGCCTTGCGAGACGATGACGCGACGATCGCGGAAGTGGCTCGCGAAGCGGGTTACCGAACCGCGCTGTGCGGAAAATGGGGCTTGGGTGACGAAGCCGAGGAGGCCGCGGCGGGACTACCGAGGCGACAGGGATTCGACTTCTTTTACGGCTATCTCAACCAAGTCCACGCGCACAACTACTACCCCGAATTCCTTTGGCGAAACGAAACCAAGGAGCCGCTCCGCAACGTCGTGGTAGGAACGGGGCGCAGGGCAGCCGGTTTCGAAGGGGGCTATGCCACGGAGCGGATCGACTACAGCCACGACTTGATCATGGCGGAAGCCTTGAATTGGGTCCGGCAAACAGCCGACGAGCCATTCCTGTTGGTCCTCACGCCGACGATCCCTCACGCCAACAACGAAGGGACGCGCGGAACGGGCAACGGACAAGAGGTTCCCGACTACGGCGCCTACGCCGATCTCGATTGGAAGGATCAAGACAAGGGGCAAGCCGCGATGATCACTCGGCTCGATGCGGGAGTCGGAGAGCTGCTCGACCTGTTGCAAGAACTGGGCATCGCCGAGCGAACCTTGGTCTTGTTCACCTCGGACAACGGGCCTCATCGCGAAGGAGGCCAGACGGTCGCGATGTTCAATCCAATGGGGCCGCTTCGAGGCACCAAACGAGACCTGTACGAGGGGGGCATTCGAGTGCCGCTCATCGCTTGGTGTCCGGGAGTCGTCCCAGCCGATACGACGACCGACCACATCAGCTATCAGGGGGACTTCATGGCGACGGTCGGCGAAATCGCTGGGCTTGAACCCGTGGGGGCCGATTCGATCAGCCTGTGGCCGACTTTGACCGGACACCCGGCCGACCAACAAAATCACGAGTTCCTCTACTGGGAGTTCTACGAGCAAGGAGGCCGCCAGGCGGTGCGGTTTGGCGATTGGAAAGCGGTTCGCCAACCGATGATCACGGGCGAGATACAGCTTTACAACTTGGCGGAGGACCTGGGCGAAGCGAATGATATCGCCGCCGATCATCCCGAACTCGTCCAACGTGCGCGGGAGTATCTCGATCAATCCCACGAACCCAATCCAAACTGGAAGCCGGCTGGCAGCCCCCCACCTGCTCCACCAGCGGGAGATGGCCGTAGTCGATTCTAGCCGGCATGCCGAATGGGCCCATCGGCCTCGGGGCCTGTTGATTCAGGTCCAATGGATTGGCGACGACGTAGCGGGCGGGCTCCCACCACCGAGGGTCTCGGGACAGCTCTCCCGGGAAACGACAAGCCCAAACGGCGGAAACCACGACGCGAAAGGAACGACGTCGTGAAACCGGTCGAGGTATCGCAACCTGGGGCGGGAACCGGGGTTTTAAACTCGTGAGCTTGAGCCGGATGGGGAAAGCTGCGCGGTTTTCCCAGTGCCTGCATTGCGTGGCTCACCGGCGACGTGCGCCATGAATCCGTGGCGAAACCCGTTCGGGCCGCGTAAGTACTGAGGTCGAGCCCTCCGAAACCTCAACGTTGATGGCACGACCTGTTCGGGCCGAGGTGCTGAGACGCCGGAGTGCCGGAGTACCGAAGTGCCGAGGCGAGCGAGGCGTTTGCAAGGGTCATGCGGCCGCGACACGGCGGCGACTCGGTCCGAGCCTCACGAGTTCCATGTGTTTTTCGAGCTGATTGGCGGAGCGATGCATGGGTTGCCCCGCCGCGGTAACTAAACTGAAAGGTTGAATCGTCGTCGGAGCACCGCTCCACCTGACTGTCGGGGGCTTGACCAGGTTGGTCGGCCCAAACCCCGCAGTGGTGTGCTTGCCCGGTCGAACTTCAACTCGCTAGGCCGATCGCGGCCGCCCAAGTCGCGGCGGTTGCATCGGTGGTGTCTAACTGGAAGTGATCGAGACGAGACTGCTCATGAAACGATCTCTGTGGCAATTCTTGGCAGTGGCTTGCTTGGGCGTGAATGGCTTGGCGTTGACACATGCCCAAGCTCAGGAAGCGGCCGACTTGCTCGGTATCGGGCAAGTATTGTCGGATGCCAATGCGGCGAGTTTGGTCGACCTGACGGAAGATCAAATGGGCCAAGTCGAGCAATGGCGTCAGACGCGGATGCAAGCCGCCTCGGACCTGCTCGGTGGTGATCTGCCGGAGGACATCGCGGCTCGCATCGATGCGATCAACGAATTCGTGATGCAGTCGGAAACCGAACTCGGGCGTTTGCTGACCCCCGAACAAGCTCAATTGCTCGAGCTGATCGTCGCGGCTCAAGAAGGCGTGAACGGTTTGTCCGACGACGCCGTGGCTGACAAGTTGTTGTTGACGGCCGAGCAACAACAGAGCATCGATGAGTTGCTGGAAACTCGCGCGGCCGATCTCGAGGCCGACCCCGGCGTTAATCTCAACGTGATCGACGCGCGGTACGGCTTGCGGTTGCAACGCATTCTTTCGCCGAGCCAACTCGCGGCCTGGCGCGTGCTGAGCCTAGAAGTTTCCGGCGATCTCCCTGAGATCGAGGCACCGACCACTGAAGAGGTCGCGGAAACGCCGACTCGAACCACTCCTCCGGTCACCGAGACTCCGGCGACCGATGGGCCGATCAAGATCACCTTCTCGTTCGGAAAGATGGATTGGGACAAGGTGATCGAGTGGTTCGCCGACCAGGCCGAGCTGAGCCTGCAACTCGAAACGACGTTGCCGGAAGGGACGTTCTCGTATCAAGACACGCGCGAGTACACCGTCGCCGAAGGTATCGATCTACTCAACAACGTCTTGATGCTCAAGGGCGTGACCCTCGTTCGCAACGAGCAGCAGTTGATGGTGGTTGATCTCGAGCAGATCCCCGAACAGCTGATTCCCAACGTGACGAGCGACCGGCTCGGCGATCGTGGCCGCTACGAGATCGTGAATTGCACGTTCAACCTGGAGTTCGCCCGAGCCGACGATTTGGAGCCGGAGATTCGCGATCTCGTCGATGACAACTACGGCCGCGTGATCGCGATCCGCCTGGCCAATCAACTCGTGATTCGCGAGACGGTTGGAAACCTGCGATCGATCAAGGCGTTGGTCGACGACGCCGAGTTGCGTGCGAAATCGCAGAAGCGACCCGTCCAGTCGATCACGCTGCGCTACATCACCGCCGACGAGGCGATGGTTCTCGCCCGCAGTTTGTTCGGGATTCCCGACGACGGCTTCGCCGACGAGGATCAAACGATTTGGATCTCGCCCGATTCGCTCGGTCTACGGCTCTACTATCGCGGCGACGAGGATCGCGTCGAGCAGCTCATGCAGTTGCTCGAGGTCGCCGACCGCACGGGTGAGGAGGTCGAGTCGTCGCCCGATGATGTGTTCTCGCTCAAGACCTATGTCGTCCGTCAGGACCCGGAGATGGCTCTGAAGGTGCTGCAAACACTCCTGGCCAATCGCCACCCCGATATCCGGGCCGACGTGGCCCCCGAGGCTCAAGCGGTCTTGATCTATGGCCGACCGGCCGACCACGCTTTGGCCCAGGCCACGATCGAGGAGATGGGCAATTCGATCGACTTCGGTGTGATCGACTTGCGTGACTACGATCCCGAGGACGTGCTCGACATGTTGCGAGACACGTTTGGCATCGTCGAGTCGTCCGGCACCGAGGACGCCGCTCCCAGCTATGGTCCCAAGGTGGTCGTCGACCCACTGCGCAACCGCTTGGTGGTTCGAGGCACGACCGCTCAAGTCGCCGAGATCACGCGCTTTGTCGAGAGCATCGATCCTCCGCGGCAAACCGATGGTTACCGCTCACGAGCTCGAGTCATTCCGTTGACCGGCGCCGCAGCCGATTCGGCGATCAATCGGGCTCAAGCACTCTGGCCTTCGATCGATCGTGGGAATCGTTTGACCTACAAGGTGATGAGCGAGGAAGGTCCTCGCCTGCTCGAACGCGATATGTTCGATGGTGGCGCGACTCCCGATACCGGTGGCCGAGCTCGTCGCCCTCAACAGATCGACATGAACTCGATCTTGCCTGGGCTGCGCGACCTGCCCGATGGTTATCCAACGGTCGAAGGCGACGCTCCGACGGAGCGGCCTGAAGCTCCGGAACCACGCGACGAACCGGCTCAGCCCGCGCCAGCCGATCCGGATGACGATCTGACTCAAGCCAGTCGTCGTGGGTTGCAATTCGTATCCACGGTTCAGGAACCGGCACAGGAGAGCCCCCAGGGAAACGAATCAGCGTCGGCCTCTAACGATGCCGACGAAACCCAACAAGACCGTCCGAGCGTCCCTGGCGCCGAGGTGTTCATTGAACGGACTCCTTACGGCGTGATCATCCGCTCGGATGACCTCGATGCCTTGGATGACCTCGAGGACCTATTGCGTGAGTCGGCCGCGATCGACGATGCGGTGCCGACTCCCACGGTCTATTACCTGCGCAACCGCAAGGCGGACGAAGCCCAGCAACTGCTTTCCGAAATGCTGGGACTGAGCACCGGTAGCAGCGGAGGCGGTGGCGGCGGCATGGGCATGCTCGGCGGCATGATGGGCAACATGATCGGTGGCCCGGCCGGCGACATCATGAATAGCATGATGGGAAGTGGTGGCTCGGGGGGCGCGAGCTCGATGTACCTCGAGACCACGGGTGACGTCGGCATGGTGGCCGATCCTCGGCTCAACGCCCTGATTGTCCAAGCGAACTCCGAGGACTTGCAGCTGATCGAGGAGTTGTTGCGGTACTTGGATCAGAGCCAGCCTCCGGTTCCCCCGGAGCTCGAAGGAAAAACGCACGTCATCCCGATTCAATATGCCGACCCGACGAATGTCGCCAACATCGTCAAGGAGCAGTTGGCGGACTTCGTCAAATCCGGCGGCGACAGCAACGCCAACAATCCCCAAGCCCAACAGATGCAAATGCAGCAGCAGTTCCTGCGTCAGCTGATGGGCGGTCGCGGTGGTCGTGGTGGCGGCGGCGGTGGTGACGGAGCCGACGTCGAACCTCACAAGATCGCGATCTCGGTCGACCTCGGGCTTTCGAGCCTGATCGTGACCGGACCGGATTACTTGTACGAGAAGGTCGTGGACATCGTTGAAGTGCTCGATCAGCCGGAACTCGTCGCCGATGAGAACTTCGAGATCATCTCGCTCGACAGCTCGGTGAATCCGGAGTTGTTGCGAGAAGCCTTGGGCGCGTTGTTCCCGACAACGACCACGAGCGGTGGTACGACGGGTTCCACTTCGGCGGCCGATCAAGCTCGTCGCGATGCCTTCCGCCAAATGTTGCAAGGCGGTGGCGGCTTCAATCGTGGCGGCACTCCTGGCGGTACGCCCGGCGGGTTCCCTGGTGGCTTTCCAAGTGGAGGCGTGCCGGGCGGCGGATTCAATCGAGGCGGCGGCTTCCCTGGAGGCGGTGGTGGCTTCCCAGGCGGTGGCGGTGGCACTCGAGGCGGCGGCACGGGTGGCAGTGGTCGTGGTGGTCGAGGAGGCCGCTAACGAACCGGCATGCCATTCCCGGCATGAATCGCGGAACGCGTGAATCGAGTAATGGCCGTCCCCTGGGGGCGGCCATTGCTGTTGGCGGCATTGAGTTTCTCATCCGGCGAAACCACTCGATCCATCGGCATTTCAAGTCGCCGGTTTGGGGCAAAGGTGGTTGTCGCGATTCACGCTTGCCTCGATCTTGGAGGACCGAGCAATCAGGCATGGTCCGCCTCTCCCTTTCAAACTTGGTTGGCGCATGACTCGCCGGCCCAGCTTGGATTACAATCGACGGATTACCCGCCCTTCGCCGAGTTCGCACGCGGCTCAAATAAGAGCTCCTGCCCGAGTGTCGAACCGCACCGACTTTCCTCTGTCATTCGGATGCTCATGATGAGTCCTCTGCAGCGCACGCTGGTCGCCCTGCTCGTCCTCGGCGGTTCGATGTTTTCCATCGGATCGACCGCCTTCGCCCAACCGGCTCAGCCGCCGGCGATCGTCGTCGTTTCTCCCGTCCTGGAATCCGAGCTTCCGTTGGGAGCCAGCTTCGTGGGAGCGACCGAAGGCGCTCGAGTCACCGTGGTTGGCAGCGCGGTCGATGGTCGAGTCCGCGAGATGTTCGCGGAGGAAGGTGATGAGATCACGTACGTTGAAGGCGAACCATCGCCTCCGCTCGTG
Source organism: Planctomycetales bacterium (assembly GCA_020426595.1). GTDB lineage: Bacteria > Planctomycetota > Planctomycetia > Pirellulales > Pirellulaceae > UBA11682. The sequence goes on along the minus strand of JAGQPS010000001.1, from coordinate 32,489 downwards.
CAGCTCAAGACCGAGACGATCGAGCGTGAACTCGACGCCGCGAAAGCCGAGCTTGAGAATCGCCAATTGCTGCTCGTTGAATTGGAGCAAAGCCACCCCGAGGATCGCGCCTTGTTGCAAGCCACGCATGAGGAAGCGGTCGCGTCCGTGCAATTGGCTCAGCGCAAGTTCGACCTCACCGAAGCTCTGTATGAACGTCAAGGGACCGTGACCAAGGAGCAGTACGACGAAGCGATCGCGAACCTCGAGATCGCCAAGCAACGTCAGCTCGCGACCGCCGCGGAACTCCGACGCTTCGACGCGATCCTGCAACTGCGCCTATCGCAACTCCAGTCACGCGTGACGGCCCAGGAAGCCGAGGTCTCGAAGCTCGAGGATCAACTATCCAAACACACGATTCGCGCGCCATTCACTGGTGTGGTCGTGCGACAAGGAGCGGAGATTGGAGACTGGGTGGCGCGCGGGCAAGTCGTGGCGGAGATCGTGGAACTTGATCCGCTCGAGATTCGCGTCTTCGTTCCCGAGGAACATATCGCCAGTCTGCACAACTATCTAACCAACGCCGAGGATGGCGAGGCTTCGGCCGATGTCTTGGTCACGGTCGACGCATTGCCCGGCGAGGCGATGATCGGACGTTTGCATCGCATCGTGCCACAAGCCGATCCTCGTTCTCGCTCGTTTCCCGTGTTGATTCGAGTCGACAATCCGCGTGTCGGCGCTCATCGACGACTGGGGACCGGCATGTTGGCTCGGGCGACGTTGCCGGTCGGTGCTCCTGGGCCGCGAACGTTGGTTCCCAAGGATGCCTTGGTACTCGGAGGCCGATCGCCGATTGTTGTCGTCGCGCAGGAAACCGCTGATGGTTTGGTCGCCAAGCCGGTCCCCGTGACCTTGGGAACCGCGGTTGGCAATCTGATCGTGGTGCAGGGAGAGCTTTCCGCCAACCAGCGAGTCGTGGTCGAAGGGAATGAACGATTGCGTCCTGGCCAAACGCTGCAGATCTTGTCCGAGCGCGCGGTCGATCCGCCCGCCACGTCCCTGCCCGCCAGCGAAGCGACTTCCTCGGGCACGGACCAGTAACCCAAGCGTCGACGTGAGTCGCATTGGCGGACCGAGTGCGTGGTGACCTGATTAGGTCCATCACGCCCGCTCGCCAATCCCATCCGATGTTAGCGAGGGATCGGTAAGGAACAGGCCGCCAAGGGAAATGTCCATGCATCCGATTGAGTCCTTTGTTCGCAATCCAGTGAAGGTCGCCGTGGGCGTCATCTTGCTGGTTTTGTTCGGCGTCATTTCGATCTTTCGCATGCCGATGCAGCTCACGCCGGAAGTCGAACGGCCGACCATCAGCGTCGAGACTCGTTGGCCGGGCGCCAGCCCTCAAGAGATCGAACGCGAGATCGTCCAGCCTCAGGAGGAGCAGCTCCAGAGCGTCGAGGGCGTGACCAAGATGAGTTCGCAGTCGACCGACTCGGCCGGCACGGTCGTCATGGAGTTCGCCGTCGGCACCGACATGGACGAGGCGGTCCTCAAGGTCAACAGCCGTTTGCAACAGGTGCGTGAATACCCCATCGACGCGGACAAGCCGGTGATCACCACCAGCAACTCGTCCAACTCGCCGATTGCTTGGTTTATCTTGAGCGTGAAGCCGGCGTCGCGCGAGGAGTTGCTCGCCGCGCAAGAGAAGTTCCCGCAACATCGCGACGCGATCGATGCGGTACTCGAATCGCCAAATGAAGGGCTGGCTCTCGTTCGACTACGCAAGCTCACGTCGCAGTATCCCGAACTCGCGGAGCTCGCCCCTCCCGATATCGATGTGACTCGACTACGCAAGTTCGCCTCGGATCAAATCGAGTCTCGATTCGAACGCGTTTCCGGAGTCGCCAATTCGAACGTGCTCGGTGGCCGGGACCCCGAACTCCAAGTGCTAGTCGATCCGACTCGCCTGGCCGCGCGGGGACTCACGCTCACCAACGTTCGAGACCGGCTGCGGGCACAGAACGTCGACACGAGCGGTGGCGATCTGTGGGAAGGTAAACGCCGCTACACGGTGCGCGTGCTGGGCCGTTTCACGAATCTGCAAGAGGTCGAGGAGGTCGTGCTGGCGATCCCCGATGGGCAACCAGTGCTGCTCAAGGATGTGGCCGAGGTGCGGCTCGATCACAAGAAGCCCGACGGGTTCGTACGACGTTTCGGCATGTCGAACATCTCGCTCAACGTCCAGCGCGAGACCGGCGCCAACGTGCTCGATGTGATGGAAGGCTTGCAGGAGGTCGTGGCCGACCTCAACGCCAATCTACTTCCAGCTCGCGGCCTGATGTTGACCCAGGTGTACGACGAAACCGAGTACATCCGCTCGAGCATTCAACTGGTCAATCAGAACATCATTCTCGGATCCGCGTTGACGGTGATCGTGTTGTTGATGTTCCTGCATCTCAACGCCCGCACGGTGATTGTCGTACCGTTGTTGGCTGGCAGCGCCGTGGCCGCGCTGTTCGTCTCGCCCTGGTTCTTCGTCGTCACGCTGTTACTGATCATCGGCGTCGGTACGTGGTTCGCCCGTGGCGCGCTGGTCGTGGCGATGGCTATTCCGATCAGCATCGTCGGCACGTTCTTGATGCTCAATGGATTGGGGCGGTCACTCAACGTGATCAGTCTGGCGGGGTTGGCGTTCGCGGTCGGCATGTTGGTCGATAACGCGGTCGTCGTGCTAGAGAACATCTATCGCTATTACCAACTCGGCTACAGCCCATGGAACGCCGCGGTGCGAGGCGCCAAGGAGGTGTGGGGAGCGGTGCTCGCATCGACGCTCACCACGCTATTCGTGTTCGTGCCGATCGTCTTCCTGCAAGGTGAGGCGGGGCAGTTGTTCGCGGACATCGCGCTCGCGATCAGCGCGGCCGTCGGGCTCAGCTTGATCGTCAGCGTGATCGTCGTGCCGATGGCTGCTTCTCGAATCCTGGGGCAACGGGGTGAGTCGACGGATGATGCCGCCGCGTCAGCCGAGGCTCGCGCCGAGACCGCACGGCAACGTGAAGAGGCGGTCAACCCAGTCGAGAGGTTCGCGCGTCGCTTCGCCAGTCTCTTCGCGGGCGCGATCATCGGCTTCAATCGTTTCGTGCAGGGGGCGATGTGGCGACAGTTCGCCGTGAGTGGCACTCTGATCGCGGCGGCCTTCGCTGGCACCTATTGGCTCATGCCGAGTGTCGAGTACCTCCCCAACGGCAATCGCAATTTGGTCATCTGCCTTGTCTTTCCGCCCCCCGGCTACAACCTCGAGCACATGAAGTCGATGGGTGAGGTGGTGGAAGCCGAGCTTCAGCCCTATTGGGATATCGAACCAGGCGTTGACGAAGTCGACGGGAAGCCGGCGATCGCCGACTTTTTCTATGTCGCGCGAGGGCGCAATTTGTTTGTTGGACTCCGCAGCGCGGATCCGCTGCGGGCTCGTGAACTAGTGGACCTCATTCGTTCCAAGCTCCAGGGGCAGTTCGCTGGAGCATTCGTGGTCGCGAACCAAACGAGTCTCTTCGAGCGAGGTCTCAACGGTGGTCGAGCGATCGATATCGAGATCACGGGGAACGACCTTGAAGGCCTGGTCGGCCTAGGCGGGCAAGTGATGGGAGCCTGTCGCGCCGCGCTGCCGGCCGAAGGGACTCAGATGAGGCCCGATCCGAGTCTCGATCTGGCCAACCCCGAGTACCAAATCGTGGCCAAGCCCTACACCGCCAGCCAAATGGGAGTCGATAACGCCTCGCTGGGATACGCGGTCAATGCGTTGATCGATGGAGCGTATGTCGGCGATTACTTCATCGGAGGTGATAAGATCGACCTCGTGGTGTGGGGCGGCGACAGCTATGTCGGTTCGACCCAGGACCTCGATGGTCGCTATGTCGCGACTCCCCAGTTGCCCGAACCGGTCCGGCTCAGCTCGATCGCGACCTTGGACTTGGGCGCGGGGCCCGAACAGGTCAACCATCGAGAGCGTCGCCGAGCCATCACGATCACCGTGACTCCACCGGTGGAGATGCCGCTCGCGGATGCGATCGCGGCGATCGAGAACGAAGTCGTCAACCCGATGTTGGCCAGCGGGAACTTGCCGGACGACGTGCGTATCGGGCTCAGCGGTACCGCCGATAAGCTCCGCGACACATGGATCGAACTGCGCTGGAACGTGGTGATCGCGCTTCTGGTGACCTACTTGCTGATGGCCGCGCTCTTTGAGTCGTGGCTCCATCCGCTCGTCATCATCGTGAGCGTGCCGCTCGGAGCGGTGGGAGGCGTGTTGGGATTGCGGGCGCTTTCGTTGCTCTTAATGTCGCGTGGCGAGCCGCCGCAAACGCTCGATGTGTTGACGATGCTCGGATTCGTGATCTTGATCGGGACCGTGGTCAACAACGCGATCCTGATCGTCCATCAAGCTCTGGTGTTGATCCGCGAGGAGAACCAGTCGATCGACGACGCGGTGATCGAAAGCGTGCGGACTCGTATTCGACCGATCTTCATGACGACGCTGACCACCGTGATCGGATTGGCTCCGCTCGTCTTCTTCCCGGGCGCCGGAAGCGAACTCTATCGCGGACTGGGCGCTGTGTTGCTGGGAGGCCTGATGGTCTCGACGTTCTTCACGCTCGTGCTCGTGCCGGCCTTGTTCAGTCTGGCCATGAGACTCCAACTGCGCGTGGTTGGACTTCTTGGCTGGACCGGCGAACCGAAACCCGCGAATGACGGCGGCACGCCGTTTTCCGCGGGTGGCCACGTGTAGCGGCGAGGCTCAGGCTGCTTTTGACCGGGAAGGTTCGGTGTTGAGCACACGAGGCGCGAGGCCGTAGTTCAGGGTTCGCCGCACGGTGTAGTTGCGGCGTCCCTCTTGGGCGTAATAGATCCGCGCGTTGACTTCTCCGAGCAAGCCCAAACTAAAGAACTGAATGGACGCGATGCCGGCGAGCATCGTGAGCCACAGCAGCGGGTTGCCGGTGAGATCGACCGAGGCGAACAGCTTCATGGCCCCCGCGCCGAGACCGGCCGCGACGCTGATCATGGCGCTGAGCAATCCCACCATGCCAAAGAGCTTCATCGGGCTCGCGAAGTACCGTTGCAGATAGCTGACGGTCATCAGGTCCAGCACGACTCGAAACGTGCGTCCGAGACCATACTTGGTTTGACCGGCGACTCGGGCGTGGTGTTTGGTCACGACTTCGATGCAACGAGCCCCACGCATGTGCGCGAGGATCGGAATGAACCGGTGCATCTCGCCGTAGAGTTCCAGTTCCTTCGCGATGTCGGCCCGAATCGCCTTGAGCGTGCAGCCGAGATCGTGAATTGGGAATCCCGTCGAACGAGAGATCAACCAGTTCGCGCAGCGGGAGGGAAGCTTGCGGGTGAGGAACGTATCCTGCCGGTTGCGTCGCCAGCCATGCACGAGGTCGTAGCCGTTCTCGATATGCTCGATCATCATCGGGATATCGGACGGGTCGTTTTGCAGATCGCCGTCGAGCGTGACGATGATCTCTCCCGACGCAAAGTCGATACCCGCTTTCATCGCGGCCGTCTGGCCGTAGTTGCGCCGCAGGACGATGAGCTTGAGCCGTGGGTCTTCCGCCGCGATCTCCTCGAGCGACTCCACCGTGCCGTCGGTCGATCCATCATCGACGAGCACCATTTCGGTCGGTCGTCCAATGGCCTCGATCGCCTTCACCAAGGCGTCGTAGAGCGGACGAACGTTTTCAATCTCGTTCATCACGGGGATGACGAGAGAAACATAGGGGGCTTCCATGCCAGGGATTCCATTCCTTGGAGCCATTGGTGAATGACCGCCGTCACCTCAAAGAGACGGTTGGACCGGCATGACATTCGACAACGCTGGGGAGCAAACGACGAGCGAGCCATAGGCGTGACTGCCTACGGACCTTTCGCGGAGACCCCGGAGTCTAGTGCAAAGGCCGCGAAACGGGCAACGCCGAAATCACGGCCTCGCGATACCTCAAGCAGCCGGTGGCAAACGTGCGAGGAAAATGGCGGGCGAGTGGAATCGGGGCTCGGTCGTGGCGAGCCTAGATAGCCTTAGATGTAGTACATCGGCTCGGCGTGAGGCCCAATGCGTGCGACGAGATCGGCCAACGTGGTGTCGCTGAGGACCGCCTGCTTGGCGTTGCTTGCTTGCTGCCAGGTACGCCGCAATTCGGTCACCACGCGAGTCTCCTCGACGTTCTTCAAGAAGTCCGATGGGCGCCCTTCAATCACTTCGATGATGTCCGCGAGCGTGATCTCCTCGGGGTTGCGAGCCAGCTGATAGCCTCCCGCGGCTCCTCGCGTGCTCGCGACCATGCCCGCTCCCTTGAGCTGCAGGAGTATCTGCACCAGGAACCGTGGCGGCACGCCGTGCCGATCGGCGATCGCCTTGACTCGCACCGGATCGGTGCCCTGATGGCGCAACGCCAGCTCGACCATCGCGATGCAGGCGTACTCGGTCTTGGCCGAAAGATTCAACAGCGCGCTCCTCATGCGGCGTTCACGGGGCGATCAATCGTTGGAGTGGAGGCCGCATTCGGTTTTCTGCGAGCCACTCCAACGCCCCGCGCGTTCATCCTCCCCCAGCATAATCGCTCGGGTGCAAGGCCAGCAGCCAATGCTGGAATAGCCCTGATCGTGCAGCGGATTATAGGGGATGTCGTGCTCCAAGATCGTCTGCCATACCTGGGCTTTGGACCAATTCGCCAGCGGGCTGACCTTGATCAGCTGAAACTTCTTGTCCCAGCCAACAATCGGTACTCGGGCCCGGTCGGCCGTTTGGTCGCGGCGAATCGCGCTGGCCCAGATGTGCTTTCCCGCGACCGCTCCCTTGATCAATGAGATCTTGCGTTCCTGGCAGCAACGAGTCGGGTCGGTCGCGTAAACCGGTCCGCCATTGAGTTGTTCATATTGCTCGACCGTCGTGCTCGGCCTGACGAGCTCGACCTCGAGCCCGTATTTGCGGGCGACTCGATCCCGCAGATCGAGCGTTTCCTGGAATTGGTAGCCCGTGTCGAGATTGAACACCGAGGTCGTTCGGTCGATTTCCGCGATCCAGTGGAGCAAGCACATCCCTTCGGGACCAAACGCGGTCGCCATCGTAAACCGCTCGCCAAATCGCTCGATCGCCCACCGCAGAATCTCGCGGGGGTGGGATTCCTCGAGTCCTTCGCTGATCTCGGCGAGTTCCTGGAGGAGCGATTCCGTCGGCTCCAAACCGTGATACGAGCCACCGGATTCCGCCGACGATCGCGCGGCCGTCTCCTGAGTCGACTCACTCGACATCGAAACGCCTTTCAATTTTGGGGCCTCCTGATGCTCGTCGGATTGGGGCGAGCTTGGGACCGGCCCGCGGGACTCATCGTCGGGAGCGACCACGCGCCGCGTGAGCTGGACGGTCGATTCCCGAGCCGAACCTAGCTCGTTCGGCGCCGCCGTCTGGTCGAACGATCCACGGGCCGACTCGTCGCCACGGACGACGCGCAGCGATGGCTTGAGCGAAAACGGAGGTTCCGGATGCCGGTTCAATGCACTCATGGCGGTCTTCACTCCCAGGTTGCTCGGGTGAGACGCGGTAAGCCTATGGAATATTACAATGTTAATCAAGTAACTTTACTATTGATTGGTTCGCTTCGGTGAAATCGGCATAACCGGCCCCCGGAGGCCAATAAAACTGGCGAGGCAGGTTCTTTGGAGGGGGGGCACGAGGATCGTCCGCCCGCAGGCTTCCCAGCCCTAGGCCGATTCGAGGCGCCGCTGGCGCACCTGCCTGCCGCGTGGGAGCTCGGATCGCACTGTTGAGCACGGAGCGTACTGCAAGGACCAAGCGGCCTTCGACCGGGCTTGTACCGATCCGCCGGCGACTTGGCTTAACCATGGACGTTCGAGACTCTGAACGCGCGGGTCGTTGTCCCGCGAGGCGGGGGAGCCGCTATTTGACCTGCGTTGACGGTTGGCAAAAGCATCGCTATCATCTCCCGATTCGAGACCCGCGATTGGGAACCGTTGTGGGAGTTTCGTCGGCCAGTTGGATTGCCGACCCTACTCGGTTTGAAAAGTGGGTTCCTGTTCAGCGATGGGTGCCGGAGTCTTCCTGTTTCAAGGAAGGCCAGGATGGTTCTGGGTTGGATGCCTTTGTCTCGCTCGACGAGCGCGGCGTGTCGGGATCGAACCGAGACCTTCCAGCGGGCCATTCGTCGCGCTAGGAGAGATGAATGACTGAAAACATGTTGCAGGAATTGGTCGAGGCTGGAGTTCATTACGGGCACCGCGCTAGCCGCTGGAACCCGAAGATGGCTCAGTTCATCTACGGCCGCAAGAATCTGATTCACATCATCGATATCCGCGAAACGATTCGCGGTCTTCTGCGAGCCAAGAAGTACCTGCAAAACGTCTCCGCCGGTGGAAGTCTCGTGCTGTTCGTTGGAACGAAGCGTCAGGCTTCGGGTCCGATCGAGCGAGAGGCGAGCCGTTGCGGCATGCCGTTCGTGTCCGAGCGGTGGCTTGGTGGCGCCCTGACCAACTTCCGTACGATTCGCAATCGTTTGGCTCGCTTGGAAGAGCTCGAGCGAATCCGCGAGGGAGACGAGTTGGGTCAGTACTCCAAGAAGATGCAGTCGACCCTCAACCGCGAGTACCGCAAGATCTATCGCAACTTGAATGGCTTGCGAAAGATGAACCGCATTCCCGAGTGTTTGGTGATCGTCGATCCCAACAAGGAAAAGAACGCGGTGCGCGAAGCTCGTTCGCTTGGCATCACCACGCTGGCCTTGATCGATACCGACTGCGATCCCGATTCGATCGATCTGCCAATTCCTGGCAACGACGACGGTATTCGCTCGATCGAGTTGGTGCTCCATCACCTAGCGAATTCGGTGATCGACGGCAGCAAGAGCCTGACGGCTCAACGCGAAGGCGCCGAGGCCTCGGCCTAGTTCGCGTCACTCGAATTGGTGTGGGATTGGATCAAAGTTCCGTGAAGAGACGAGCGCGTCCGCTTGTCTCTTCCGGCTTTTCCTCTTCCACTACTGACTCGGGATACAAGATTTCCGTCGCGATCCCTTGGCCTCGGGCGAGAGCCCAGAGGGAAAACGGATCGCGCTTTCTCGAGTCGCGGGCCCGTGACGAGCTGGCTCGTGCCAAGGCAATCGTCGATCCTCGAATTTCGCCCGTCATCGGGTGGTTACCGATCGGGGGCGACGAGCGTCGGGTTGATGGTTTTACTGAACCCGCGGCTTTGAAAAGTGTCTCAATTCAATCGCCCGCAGGAGGGCCGAGCCTCGATTTCCTGATCGCCAACGAGGGCAACCCATCGGGTAGCGGGGAATGGTTCGGCGCCTTGCTTAAAGACTTTTTGTGAGGAGAAGAAAACGATGTCCGAGATTTCGGCGGCCGCGGTGATGTCCCTGCGAAAGAAGACGGGACTTCCGATGATGGATTGCAAGTCCGCCTTGGCGGAAGCCAATGGCGATGAGAACTTGGCCGTCGAGTTGCTCCGCAAGAAGGGCGAGGCCGTGGCGATCAAGCGGGCCGATCGGGAAACCGGTTTTGGACGTTTTGGTCTTTGCATCGGCGCCGACCGTGCGGCGGGAGCGATCGTTGAGCTGCTCTGCGAGAGCGCTCCGGTGGCTGGCAACGATGAGTTCATCCAGTTGGCCAACGACTTGGCTCAGGTCTACGCCGACGACGCCTCGATCGCCGATGCCGAGGCTCTGCTCGACCAAGCTTCTCCTTCCAAGCCGGGGCAAACGCTCCGTCAAGTGAAGGACGACATGTTCAACCGGATTCGCGAAGTCTTCCGCGTGGGACGCATGGCTCGGATCGACGGTCCGACCGGCGGTTACAGCCACAACTCGGGCACCGTGGCCGGCGTGTTGCTCGGGATCACCGGTGGTTCGGATGAACTGGCCAAGGACGTTTCGATGCACGTCGCCGCCATGCGTCCGACCGCATTGAACGTCGCGGATCTCGACGCCACCGCGGTCGCCAAGGAGCGTGAGATCTTGCGAGAAGCGGCTCTGCAGGAAGGGAAGCCCGAGAACATCGTCGACAAGATGGTCGAAGGTCGGATGCGGAACTACTACGCCGAGCAAGTGCTGCTCGAGCAACCGTTTGTTAAGGACGACAAGCAAACGGTCGGCAAGTTCGCTCAAGCCGCCGGCATGACCATCCACAAGTTCGTGCATTGGGAATTGGGACGCTAGTCGTTCGCCCCTCACCCTGCGACGAATTCGTGGGGCCTGGGGATTCCTGAAATGATCAACCCGCCAATCGGTCACCCCCAAAGGTGATTGACTGGCGGGTTTTCTTTTGGATCGGCCGTTCTGGTCGGCCAATCTCGTGAGTGCCAATCTCAGGAGAGCCTGTGCGACGTCGACGAGCTGGCGTCTTTCGCGGATACGCCCAGCGCGATATCGCACGCGGGGAACGCGATCAGGAAAGTCGCCCTCCGCGGCTCGGAGTCTCGTCGATATCCGGCCGTCCGTGGGCTCGCTCTCGCGCTTCCCACATCCCCAGAGCTGACTGCTCCGAGGCGTAAGGCCGGTTAATTCAAGCAAAGGAGGGTAAGTTTGCGGGCCCCGAAAGCAGGCTTAACATCGGAATAACCGTTCAACTCACGAATCTGAACAAGTCCCTCACAATCTTAACAGAGATTGTTAAGAGACCCACCGATACAACCGCCCTAGCGAGCATGACTGCTGTCGCCCTTGCACATCGGCAAGGTGTGCAGGTCGCTTTTCCTTACAGCTTGGACTGTTCGGGCTGGAATCATTCGGTCAGAGGTCGAACATGAAAATCCGATTCAAGGGGCTGTTAACGTGGGCGGCGCTCGTCGCCAGCGGCGGTGTGGCGATGGCTCAAGCGCCCTATGAGCCCAATCAGTTCTCGAACGAACCGGTGCCCGTCCAACTCGACACGAACACCGATCTAATCACCCGGCTCGAAGCGGCCGAGGCTCGCTTGCGCGAGCTTGAGTCGCGGCAGCAAGCCGCTCCCTCGGCGATGCCAGTATCGAGCGGTTCGAGCAACCTTGCTTTCCTCAATGGCGGTTCGGTCGTCGATGAACTCGATGATCTGACCGCCCAAGTCGAGAGCAATAGCGAGGCGATCAGCGGACTCAAGGATTCGCTGGGCGAGCGAGTTCGCTCGGGACACAGCGCCTCGACGATGAAGATCTCGGGCCGCGTGCATGCCGACTACTGGTCGTTCCCTGATTCCTCTCCCGCCGCGAATGCGTTCGAAAGTGGCGACCCGATGAGCGATCCCGAGGATCGCATTGGCTTCCGCCGACTGCGGTTCGGCGTGGCGGGCGATGTCTCGGACAACATGCGGTACAAGATCGAAATGGAGTTCGCGGGTGGCAATGACGTCACCATGAAGGACGCTTATCTCGGTTTCGCCGATCTTCCGTTTCTGCAAGAAGTGTTGATCGGTAACCAGAAGCGGCCCTACGGTCTCGATCACATCAACAGCTCACGCTACAACGTCTTCCTCGAGCGGCCTTTCATCGTCGAAGCGCTCAACCAAGACGCCCGACGCTTGGGTATCTGTTCGTACGGAGTCTCCGACGACCAACGCTACAACTGGCGATTCGGTGCGTACAACCAAGTCGACCCGCAAGGGTCTGGCCACTATCTCGGTGATGCCTACCAGTCCGAATTCGCGGGACGCTTCGCCAACACGATTTGGTACGACGAAACGAGCGGCGGGCGTGGTTACGCCCACTGGGCCGTGAGCGGCTCCTACGCCGATCCGACTTCGGGCAGTGCCACGTCGGCTCGATTTCGGACTCGTCCGGAAGCTCGAACCGAGAGCCGCTGGATCGACACCGGACAGTTGATGAATTGCAGCGACTACATGCTCGGCGGCGTGGAAGGCGTGATCAACGTCGGCCGTCTCCAAGCCGTGGGCGAGTTGATGGCGGTCGATGTCGATCAACTGGGAGCCAACCCGCACTTGCAATTCCACGGTGGCTACGTCTACGTCGCCTACTTCCTGACCGGCGAGCACATGCCCTGGGAACGTGCGTCGGGCCAATTGGGACGCATCAAGCCATTCGAGAACTTCTGGCGAGTGCGAGACAGCCAAGGCGACATCCGCCAGGGCTTGGGAGCGTGGCAGTTGGCCGCTCGTTATTCGTACGCCGACTTCACCGACCAAAACGTCATGGGTGGCGTCGGACAGAGCTTCACCGGCGGACTCAACTGGTACTGGAATCCGTACGCTCGCATGCAGTTCGGTTACAGCTACGGCAAGATCGACGAGCGGAGCGTCGCGGGGCAAACCGGTGGCGACTATCACACGATCGGTACTCGTTTCATGATCGATTTCTGATCGATCACCCCTTCCACTCAAACTTAGGAATCAACGCTCATGGCTATGACTTCACGACGAGCCTGGCTGGGGATGGCGAGTGCGATGTTCGCTGCCGGACTGCTCGCCACCAACGCTCCGGCTGAACTGATCCGCATCACCGCCGGTGATGACTCGTGCTGCGTCACTTGCCCTCAATGCCGCCATCGGTGCGAGCTTGAGATCAAGCAGACGACCGATAAGCACACGACCTACGACATCGAATGCGAGACGATCTGCATTCCCCGCGTCCGCTTCCCTTGGACTCGTTGTTGCGAGCCCTACCAAGCGACGCAGCGTACGGTTCAGCGACTCAAGACGCGCACCTACGAGTGCCCACGTTGCGAGTACAAGTGGCGAGCGGTCGAGTGCAACCCGTGCGCGCCTTGCGCCACGGATGCTCAATCAGCGCCTCAGCCCGCTCCGGTCGCCACCGCGCCTCAGCCGGCACCGGTGGTCGCTCCCGCGACCGCCAATCGCTTTCCCTACTTTTCAGCTCCGTCCCAACGCTAGGTGGATCTCTTGACGGTCGCTCCGCGAGGAACGACCGAGAGTCCATAAACGAAAAGGGTCGAGGTTCGCGGGAGCCTCGACCCTTTTGCTTTTTCAATGATGCCTTCGGATACGTTGGCACCTAGTGCGGAGCCAACGTACTTCCGTTACATCGCGACTCTACTCGGCCGCCGCTTCGCCAGCCGGGACCCAACGAGCCCAGTCCAAACCGACCATGAACGCGGGAGCCGCCTTGGGGTTGCTACCGACGATGCGGATACCGAGCACGCGCTTGCCGGCTTCGAGCTGAAGCCCCTCGAACCGCAAGACTCCGGTATTCACGACCTCGGTGTTGTAGCAATCGATCGGAGCCCCAATCGGCTTGCCGTCGAGCTCCAACTGCACCACGCCATAATCACGAGCCATGGTAAGCACGATCTCGAGCGTGTACGTGCCGTCGGACTCCAGCGGAACGACCACATCGAGCTGGTCGCCTTCCCCTGCCCCCGTCCACCAAAGTTGGTCGTTACCACTCCAGCGATCGAGCTTGAAATTACCCATCGGCTGGCTTACCGCCGAGCCGCGGGTCTTGCCGACGATCTCGATCGATTCACCCTCGACCGCGCCCGGGACCTTGCCCGTACGCGGATCGATGTCGGCGGCCAAACCCTTGGGAGCGACTTGTTGCGGGCTGCCGAGATACTTGATCAGATCGCAAATCGCCTGCTCATCGAGCGGGTCGAGCAACCCTTCGGGCATCATCGATAGCTCCGAGACGCGGCGGTCCACGATCTCTTCCTTCGCCACGACAACCGTGTCGTTAAGCGTGCGAACGGTCAGCGCGCTATCGGTCTCGCGTTTGATCAATCCCGAGATCAAGCGGCCATCATCGGTTTCGATCAACATCATGCGATAGTCGTTACCCATCACGGCACTGGGATCGACGACATTTTCCAAAACGTAATCCAGGTTGGCTCGGTTCGATCCGGTGATGTCCGGACCGACCTCGCCACCCAGGTCGAACAGCTTGTGACAGGCGGCGCAGGTCTTGTCGAAGACCACGCGACCACGTCCCGCACTCGCCTGTTCCATCATCGGACTGGCCGCCAATTCCTTGAGCTGCTCGATGCGAGCGACTCGATCGGCCGGGCTATTGCGAATCTCGCCCCAAGTTGCTCGCAGCCGTTCGGTGAGCGACTCGTTCTCAAAGCCGACGATCTGCCGGACTTGGAACGCGTGAACATCGGTCCGAGGGATCGTCTGATTCTCGAGCGCCGTGAGCAGCACATCGGCGTAGGGAGGACGAGTCACGAGCGTATTGATCGCGTCCCGTTTGTCGTTCTCGCTCAGGTTCGGATAGATCTCGACCAGACGCGCGGGGGTCGTTTCGTCACCGAGCCCGGCCAAGGCGCGGATCACCTCGCCTCGTCGAGCCTCGATCGCGAGTGCCGCGTGTAGGGCACCCACCGAGTCTCGATCTTGTCCTTGAACCAGAATCGACAAGGCTTGAGCGCGACGGCTATCCTCCGCTTCCGGATCAGCCACGATCATGCGCAGCCGCGGGAAGATGCGCTGATCTCCAAACGCGACGGCGATCCGATCGGCTTGGTCCTTAAGTCGGCTCTCGCCATCCAAGACGCCAATGCTGTCGTAAGCCGCCACCCAGCTCCTCGGCATTTCCATGCCAACTCGGCCCTCGAACGAAGCGACCATGGCATCGACGATCATTTGAGCCCGATCGAGGTTGCCAGCCTTCACCGCGATATCAAGCTGCTCGATCAGCGGCTCCAGCAGCCGATCATCGGAAGCCAAACGACGATTGATGTACGCCGTGACTTGCGGGATCCGTGAGGCTCCGGCCAGTGCCAAGGCGCGGTCCGGAGCGTTCGGCACCAGCGGCTCGACCGCATACCAAACCATCAAAGGTTGATTGTGGTCGTCGGCATCATCGGCATGAGCGACGAGCCCCTCGACGGCCGACCAGCGCGCGTCATCATCGATCTTCTGCGCGGCGGCCGCCATTTCCAGTCGCACCGGAGCCGACTGCTCGTCGCCGCAGCGACTGGTCCAAGCCGCGATCGCCGCGGGGACTGGGCCTCGGTCAACGCTCATCCGGATCGCCCAGCGTCGAACATGCGGATCTTGATCGGCGGTCAAGCCGGCCAATTGATCGTCACTCACGAGCTGGCAGGCCCACAGTGTCCAAAGCGCGCGCAAACGACGAGTCGTGTCCTCATGGCTGGAAAGGATCGACTGCAGGGTACCAATCGCCCCAGCGTTCAGATCCCCCGAGTCGGCTCGGTGTTGCAGCACGCGGCGAGCCGTGCGGCAATACCAGTCGTTCGCATGCAGCTGATACTCCGCCAACTCTTGGTCACTGCACTTGTCGAGGTTCACCGTCACTCGCTCGGGCAAGCCGTAGGCGATGTTATAGACGCGACCGTTGGAGCGGTCCCAAATCTCGGGATTCGTGCGATGACACGCATTGGGATCGTACCAGTCGATCAAGTACACCGTGCCGTCGGGACCGGTGCGCAAGTTGATGCCTCGGAACCAACGATCATTGGCGATCAACACGTCGCGCCCGTGGTGACCCACGTAGCCGGTACCGATTGGCTCGAGCACATCGCAGTTCACGCGGTTTCCGTGGATGTTGTTCATGTAAATGCGATCGCGATACGAGCTGGGCCAGTTGTCACCCAGGTAGACCATCGCGCCGCAGTGAGCGTGTCCACCACCGGCGGCCAACGTATCGGTTGGCGCCAACGGTTCGTGCCCCCACCACGCATGGTCGGCGATCGAACCAACGTAATGCAGGTGGTCGGCGATCGTCTTGATGTCATCGAAGACATAGGGATTGAAGTGCTGACCGGCTTGTCGTTGATACCGAGCACCGGGAATGACGTGGTACAGGTGAGGAATCACGCACGCGGTGATGAACGCATCGCCGTGGTCGTTGAAGTCGACTCCCCAAGGATTGCTCGAGCCCCAAGCGAACACCTCGAAGCGATGTTCGGTCGGATGGTAACGCCACACGCCGGCGTTGATCGGAACGCGATCCTCGTCGGGCGTTCCAGGGCGACCGACTCGCGAATGCGTGAAGACTCCATGGCAGCCGTACAGCCAGCCATCGGGACCCCAATTGAACGCGTTGAGCGTTTCGTGAGTGTCGTGGAAGCCGAATCCGTCGAGCAGCGTTCGAGGGGCCCCATCGGGAACGTCATCGCCATTGGCATCGGGAATGAACAGCAGGTACGGAGCCGCTCCCACCCAGACTCCGCCAAAACCGACTTCGAGTCCACTGACGAGATTCAAACCCTCGATGAAGATCTTGCGAGTCTCGAAATGACCGTCTTGATCCTCGTCGCTGAGAATCACGATCTTGTCCTTGCCCTCCCCTTCCCGGGCTCGGATGGGATACGTGTAGGCCTCGGCTACCCACAATCGCCCTTGCGCGTCGATCGTCATGGCGATCGGTTGGTGCACGTCGGGCTCACCCGCGGCGAGCTGCACTTGAAAGCCAAGCGGCACGCTCATGTTCTCCGCGGCGGCTTGCGGTTCAAGCCCATCGGCCAACGGGCGCGGCGGTTGAGGAACCGAGCGGCGATAAGTCGCCTCGTCGACCTCGACGCGCGAGTGACGCAAGATGCTCGCGCCCTTCATGCCGCCGACTAGGATCTCATCAAGACCGTCGCCGTTGAGATCGCCGACACCCAGTTGCCGGCCGATGCCACTGTCTGGCTCGGCGAGCAT
>JAGQPS010000001.1:0-15781 GCA_020426595.1 Planctomycetales bacterium | reverse complement strand
GGAACCCAATCGACCGATCCGTCCTCGCCAATCACATGGCGGAACCAATAGACCACGGCGCCCGCGTCCCACATCGGACTTTGCATATGGTGCGACCAGTAGGTCTTGCCCGTCACGATATCGCGGAGTCCGTCTCCATCGATGTCGGCCATGGCGACGCTATGCAACTCCGAGAAGAGGACGCCGTAGCGATTGTCCTCCGGCTTGTTGCCCATGATCAGATGTTGTTCAAATCGTCGCTCGCCTCCCTCGATGATCTGCTCGTACCAAGCCAGACCGAACTCGTGAGCGGCGAGGCTCGTGATGATGTCCGCGTCGCCGTCGCCGTCGCAGTCCTCGACGAACATGTCGGCTCCGCCCGGACCGGCGAACGTCACCGGATGGAAGGGCCATTCACCTCCGAGCACTTCCGGCTGTTGATACCAACCGGTCTTGCACAGCACGTCCTGTCGGCCGTCTCCGTCGACATCGCCCACGCCGAGACCGTGTCCGAACTGAGCGGGAGCCGCCTCGCCCGAGATGCGAACGATTTCCCAACCGCCAAACGGATCGTTGGCCTTGGGAGCGGCGTAGGCATAACGGCCGTTATGCGTGAAAACCAACTCGGGAGCGTCGTCGCCCACAAGGTCAACGAACTGAGGCGCTTCATTGCCTACGCTGTCGATTACTTCGTGACGAGGCCAGCTTTGATCCCAACCCGCCTCGCCAGGATTCTCGTAGACGTAACTCGGTGTGCCTGGGAAGCCGACGATCAGAACGTCGCCCAGGCCGTCTCCATTGAAGTCTCGGACCCAATGGAAGAAGTGGTCCGAGTAGCCCTGGCGATTCTGCGGCTTGGCCGGATAGATTTCTCGCGCCTTGGTGAAGTCCGGACCCTCGTACCAATGAGGCCCATAGACGACATCGGGCGACCCATCACCCGAGAGATCCCCCCAGCCAATGCCCTCGGAGTAGTACTCCTCGGTCAAGATCTGACGCTCGAAAGTCTCGAGATGCCGAGACTCCGCGGCGGTGGTCGTCAACGAAACCGGTTCGTGCGCCGTCGGCTCGTGCGCGAAAGCGGCGGAGCCGGCGAAACACCCAACGACTCCCGTCAAGCAAACCCATCGCATCGCCTGCCCGATCACCGAACGCCTGGGCTTCGGAGAGTGGCTGGACTGAGCGACGAGTCGCGACTGGGACGGCCAGAGTACACCATGGGCCGATCGTACCATCGAACGATTCTCCTGGAGGGAGGAGCGCGGAGGCGGATTGACCGCGCCGGCGCGCCGTAAATCGAGAAGCTTCTAGATTGAGAAACCGTGGGGAAGGTTGTGGAGTGGAGTACTCGTGCGCCCCAAAGACCACTCGCAACGACCTTAGGCGATGGAGAGCACCCCACTGAGCCTGGAACGAGGTTCCTGACTCCCCAACATGATAGGCGAATCCGAGCCTCGAATCGACGAGGGTGGGCTTTTGGGGGACGGACGACCCGCGGGGCGCCTTGCTCGAGAGCCCATCGCCAGGCCAAGCCAGCGTTTTAACACGCTTGGCCGATCGGGCCTCGCCGGCGTTGACAGAGACTTGGTCGTTTTGGTACTTCCCACTGCGGCCCAACGGCGAATCGATTGTTTTCGTCGAGTCGGCTCGAGTGACGTCAGTCGGAAATATCAAGAGATGCCCATTCGCATCAACTGCCAGCACTTGATCTTGCTCTGTGGAGTGACCCTCCTGCTGGGCCTCAATGCGCGCTCCGCGGCCGCACAGCGCGTCCGATTCGGTTCGACCGATGGAGGTCCGCTGCCGACGACCTATGCCACTCCCCCCATCGCACAGCCTGGCTCCGTTCCCTCAGCCACCGTTCCCAATGCGGGAGGTTGGGTACCGGCCAATCCCGTGGGCAATCCAGTGACGAGCGCCGCGCCGCAGATTCCGGCCGTGGCTCAAGCTCCAGGCATTGGAGTTCCTCCGCCGGGCTACCCGCCCGCCGCGGGCTTCGATCCGTTCGCGGGACCGGCGAGTCCGATCATCGGTCCACCGCCGTCGGCCAGTTTTCCGACGACTTCACCAGGCTTGTACCCCTCGCCAAACGCTCAGCCGTGGCTCATGGGAACAGGACAATACCAGGGCTATCCCGGCATTCCCTCACAGCCCTCGACGCTCTTTCCGAATTGGCAACCCAGTGGCGCGAGTTGGCCGACCAACGCGCTGGCCAATCTGCAAACGGGACCGTACTTCAAAGTCATCCAGGACCTGCGTCTGATCCACACTTGGATTCCGGGTGGAGAAGGCAATGTCGTCGACATCAACCAATCGGTGTTTGGCGTCACGATGAACTATCCCGATTTTCTGGCGAGTCGCCAGCCGCTGCGGATCTCACCGGGCCTGGCACTCGATTTTTGGGATGGTCCCAGTCCGCCGGTGTTGCTGGCCGACATGCCGGCCGCCGCTTATGGCGCCTATGTCGATTTCGATTGGATGACCGATCCGCAAAACCCATTTGGTGGCGAAGTGAATTTTCGTCCCGGTATTTACTCGGACTTCAATTCGCTCACGACCGACTCCCTGATGTTCCGCGGCACGGGCCTCGGCCGATTTCGCATCACGCCCAATCTCGCCGTCAAGTTCGGCATCACGTATCTCGACCGAGTCCGAGTCAAAATGCTGCCGGCGGGCGGTATCTTTTGGCGACCGACCGAGGACACGAATATCGAGTTGTATTTCCCGCGCCCCAAGATCGCTCGTCGCTTGTCCAAGGTGGGCGAGTCGGACGTGTGGGGATACATCGGAGCGGAATACGGTGGAGGCTCCTGGACGATCGAGCGACGTACCGGCTTGGGCGACCAGGTCGACATCAACGACATCCGGCTCTTTCTGGGAGCCGATTGGACGACCATCCGCGACAAACGCGGGTTCTTGGAAGTCGGCTATGTCTTCAAACGCGAATTGCAGTATCGATACAATGTGTCGGACAACATTCGCTTGGAAGATGGCCTCATGATCCGAGGCGGCCTGTCGTTCTAACGACCGGCCTCAATCGCTTTGCCCCGCGGTTCATGTCGGTCGTCCAGCGAGACGATTTTGGGCCCGCTTAATTCTGGCGGGTTTGATGCCGCCGCGAGTTCGATTCGTCGCGGGATCCTTAGCTCGACTTGGTAGCGCGCGCTTCGCGAGTGACCGTCATGACCGCCGAGGTACGAGTCGGCTGATTCGCCAGCGGGTGCGGTGCGGAATCTCTCGTGGAAGGCGGAGGCAGGTTGATGGACAACGCCCTGATGATCCTCGTGACCACGCCCGACGAACCGACCGCGCGGACCTTGGCGCGAGAGCTCGTCGAGCAGCGGTTGGCGGCGTGCGCGCAAATCGATGGCCCGATCCGCAGCGTGTATCGTTGGGAGGGACAGCTTCAAGACGACTCCGAGATGCGAGTCATCTTCAAGACCACGGTCGAGCGCTGGGAAGCGGCGAGCGAGGCAATTCGCCGGCTTCATCCGTATGAGTGTCCGCAGATCGTCGCGACACCGTTGCCATGGATTGAAGGAACCTATGGAGCCTGGCTGTCGACTCAAGTGGAGAAACAATGAACTTGCCCGACGCTTCACTCTCGCCAACTCCTTGGACTCCACCTTGGCACCTCGTCGTGCATCACTTGGCGTCCGAACCCCAAGCCTCGACGCAGCGGGCAATCGCTGGACGGTCCCTCAAGGTGTTGCAGCTCGAACCGTGGCAACAATCCCACGAATTCCATCGCACGTTCGACGGCGTTCTGGCCGCGATCAACACGGAATTAGGTGGCTATGTCGAAGGCGACGGTTCATTCGTGTGGCGTCCGCAACCGGGCCCCGATGGATCGTTCATCGAAGGCAATCTGTTCGATGGTGATCAAAACTTGCGGCACGTCGAACTCAAGGGGAGGCTGTCGCGCGGCGAATTGGAGCGGTTTCTCAAGCTGCTGGGCTGGCCGGACGATCGACTCGTCATCCAGTTCGTCACTCACGGACTCTTCCTTGGCGTCGATGACTTCCTGTCCTGCATCGCCACGGCCTAATCGCCATGGAGCGAGACGGCTCGTTCGCCGCATCTACCGACGCCAGTCTCTCCGTCACTCCGAGGTGACGAAGTTGGGATCGCCTCGACTGGGTTGAAAAAGACGTGCTTTCGCGGAGCGAAAGCCGACACTCTTGCGGCTCTGTTTTGGGAGCCGCGGTTCGCCCCAATGCCGGCGTACGACAGAGTCGGCTTTTGCTCCGCAAAAGCAGGTTCCGTGCGCCTACTCACAGCTTGCCAACGAACACCGTCACTCCGTGGAAGCTCCGCCACGAACAACTCTCGATCGTTCTATCGTCGAGGGAGGAAAGACGTGCTTTCGCGGAGCGAAAGCCGACACTCTTGCGTCTCTGTTTTGGGAGCCGCGGTTCGCCCCAATGCCGGCGTACGACAGAGTCCGCTTTTGCTCCGCAAAAGCAGGTTCCGCGCGCTTACTCACAGCTTGCCAACGAACACCGTCACTTCGTGGTCGGTGCGAATCGCCGCAAACTCACGCCTCAACGCCCGGCTCATCGAGCCATGTCCACTGATCGAACGTGGCCGCCTGTCCGATGAGCTCTCCCCGCGCGTCGAGAATATTCCACAGCAGCGCTTGCTCGATGCGAAACCGCTTGCCTCGCGCGGTGATGCGAATCCCCCGATAGTCATCAACAAATCCATGAGCTTGGGTGCGCGCCAAGAGCTGGGCTCGCTCGTCGCGATGCATCGGTTCGGCCGTGAGGCGGCTCGGCATACCGACGAGCTCCGATTTGGGCATCTCCCAAAGCTGGCAGGCGAGGTCGTTGGCATAGACAAAGGTCGGGTCCGGGTCGCGATTGTGAGCAACGATGACCGCGGGTAACGAGTCGAGGCTCGAGCGCAGTTGGTCGTCCGACTCCGGTTCGGGAACCAAATCCCGTCCGGTCCAATGACGGAAGCTCGTCGCCAGAGCCCGCAAGAATTCGGGGGAGCATGAGGGAGCGGACATTGTGCGACTTTCCTTGGCGGGATCGCCGAGCAGGTAACGTAGGGAGAGAGGGGTAGGGAAAATCGCGATTCTCGGCCGCGCCCCCTCCGGCTCGAACCAAGGCGGCAAATTACTTTCCAAGGGAGTCCCCGGCAACTCACCTCCCTCGAGTGAAACGGCGCGTGGGTCACTCGGCCGACCGGTTTTCGTCGGCTGCGTGGTTTCTAGCCGCACGGATTCGGCCTTGGTGATCTGGCGGCTCTTGCCTTATCATTCCCCGGCGAGGTCAGCGGCTGTCGACATTCAGTCATCGGTCATTCGTCGGCACGTGGCTCGCACTCCTACTTTGCCAATCGCATCATGCTGGGAAAGGAATCCCTCATGTCATTCACCCTGGGTGAACTATCTCGTCTCGTTCAAGGCCAGTTGCACGGCGATCCATCGATCGTGATTTGCGGCACGGCCATCATCCGCGATGCCCAAGCGGGGCAGTTGACCCTCGCCGATTCCGACAAGGCGCTTGCCAAGTTGGCCACGTGTGGCGCGGCGGCCGTCATGACTCGCGTTGGCATGGACACGGGTTCACTACCTCGTATCGAGGTCGAGGACGTCTCGAGTTGCTTTGCACGTGTGACCGAGGTCTTCCGGCCCCGGCAGCAAGAAGGACAGCGCGGCGTTTCGACGCAGGCGTTCGTCGATCCGACGGCGGTCATCGGTTCGGGTGCGACGATTTTCCCAGGAGCCTATGTTGGCGCGGGAGTCGTGATCGGCGACGGCGTGACGCTGCATCCTGGCGTGTGCGTGATGGCGGGATCCTCGATCGGCGATCACACGACGATCTTCGCCAACGCCGTTTTGTATGAAGGGACCGACGTGGGTCGGCATGTCATCATCCACGCGTCGGCCGTTCTAGGCGCTTATGGCTTTGGCTACAACTCCTCGACGGGTCGGCACTTGCTCAGCGAGCAAAGTGGCTATGTGAAGGTCGAGGATCATGTCGAAATCGGAGCCGGAGCGACGATCGATCGAGGCACCTATGGAGCGACGGTCATCGGCGAGGGGACCAAGATCGATAACCAGGTCATGGTGGCTCACAACTGCCATATCGGGCGACATAACCTGCTTTGTTCGCAAGTCGGCATCGCGGGGAGTTGCACCACTGGCGACTACGTCGTGATGGCGGGACAAGTCGGCATTGGCGATCATCTCAACATCGGACACAAGACGATTCTCGGCGCGAAGGCGGGTGTGATGAGCGACGTGCCGAGCGACGTCATCTACGTCGGCATCCCCGCCACGCCTCATCGCGAGCAAATGCAGAAGCAGGCCGCGTGGTCGAAGCTGCCCGAGATGCGGAAGGAATTCAAGACGCTCAAGCTCGAGGTCGAACGACTCAAGTCGCTCCTCTCGGCACCATCTCAAACTCAAACTCAATCGTCATCCAGCGAAGATGATTCGTGCGGTGACAATGCCGTGAGCGACGCGGCCTAGGGCGGCGTTGGCGACAGCGGGGATCCAAAAGGCTCGAGGGACGGAGCAACCATGAGCGAGTTGGCCGGCGACAACGCGTCCTCTGGCGAAGCGATCGGATTGATCGCCGGATGGGGACGGTTTCCGATCAAGGTGGCTCGCGCGCTCAAGAGCCAAGGGCACCGCGTCGTATGTCTCGGAGTCCAAGGACACGCCGACCCGGAACTCGCGCGGATTTGCGATGAGTTCCAGGAGGTCGGCCTCTGTCGACTTGGTGGGCAGATCCGCCAGTTCAAGCGACGCAAGGTGAAGCTCGCCACGATGGCGGGCAAGCTCTTCAAGACGATCTTGTTCGAGCGGTTCACTTGGCTAAGGCATCTGCCAGATCCGACGTTCGTTCGATACTTTCTGCCTCACTTCGTCACTCGGCGACGCGATCGCAATGACGATTCGTTGTTGCTCACCGTCGTGCAGGCCTTCGCCAACGCCGGGATTCGATTCGCTCCCGCCACCGACTTCGCACCGGAGTTACTCGTGAACGCTGGTACTCTGACTCGTCGAAAACCATCGGCCTACGAACGAGCCGATATCGCCTATGGATGGCGGATGGCCAAGGAGATGGGCCGCTTGGACGTCGGGCAAAGCGTCGTGATCAAGGGACGTTGTGCCTTGGCGATCGAAGCGGTGGAAGGGACCGACGACTGTATCCGGCGAGCCGGATCGCTCTGTCGCAGCGGCGGTTTCACCGTGGTCAAGACGGCGAAGCCTCAGCAAGACATGCGTTTCGACGTGCCAACGATCGGGCTTGGAACCCTCCAAACCCTGCAGCAATCGGGCGGTCGCGTCTTGGCGGTCGAAGCCGAGAAGACGATCGTGATCGACGAGCAAGAAATGATCGACTTCGCCAACCAGCATGGCATGTCGATCGTCGCCTGCTCGGCCGCCGAAGTCGCTCTCTGGACCGAAGACGACTCGGAAGCGACCGAAGCCGCTTGATGGCTTGGTGCCAAAACGCTTTGCGAGGTCGACCCATCCCTGAGTTTCGTCCTTATCGTTCACCTCGCTCTCGCGGCGCGGCCGGAACGCCATGATCTTCCCTGGTATGCCGAACTAGTCGGCGCCGAAGTCGATGATCGTTCCGTGCATTTCCCCAGCCAGATTCCATGAGGCCGGGTTCGATTGCCGGCTTGGAAATCCTCGTGTCGCAAAGGTCAAAGATTGGTTCGACGGGTGGACTTGGTCTAGAATCCTTGGTGAACCACGGTCGAATAGGAAACTCGGCTTTCGTTTCCGTTCGGAAGAGCCGGTTCCCGCTCGCGGGTTTAACGAAGTCCCTGCGGGGCCTTTGTCGACATGGACACCGGCGAACGCGGCTGGGTGAAGCGAGACAAACAGTGGAAATCAAAGCATTCATTGACGCGTTGAGTCCAGAACAGCAGCAGATCGCTTTCGATTTGCTCTGGCAGCGTATGGCGGCCGATCCCCGACAACTCACATCGCCCGCGTGGCATGGAGAGGTGCTGGCGCACCGGACCGAAAACCTAAGCGACTCTCCCAGCCTGTCGCTTCCCGACGCGATGGCCGCCGTAAGGCAAATGGTTGATGAACGTCGAAATTCGAAGTGAGGCGGTCAGTGACATTCACGCCGGTGTCGCGTTCTATGATCAGCAGAGTTCTGGCGCCGGCGATTACTTCTTTCAGCGAATCTTCGACGACATTGAGTCGTTAGGAAGTACTGCAGGGTGTCATGAAAAGCATTTCGGTTATCACCGAAAGATCGCATCACGACATCCATTTCTGATCTACTACGAAGTGTTGCCGAAGGCCGTATCCGTAGTCGCCGTACTCGACGGCCGAACGGAACCCACCGATATCAACGCCTTGCTTCAACGGCGGCAATCGTTCTAAAACCGCCGCGGGGCTAGCAACGCGTTCTTGTTCGAGACGCGACTCATGCCTGTCGGGGCCCCTAGCTCGACCACACATATTGCTCGACCAAACATCGTCGCGTTGCAACTTACGCGAGGATGCCATCCCCAAACCGACTCAATCACTCCGTTCAGTCTGGCTTCACGATCCAAAGATTGCGGAACTCGACTTGATTGCGATGGTCCTGGAAGAGGATCGGGAGCGGTTCGGGGCTCTCGGGTTGACCCGCGCCAGTCTTGGTCTCGATCTCGACTTGATTGTGGACCAAGATGCCGTTGTGCCAAACGCTGATTCGAGCCGGCGCGGACTTCTCTCCCGCTTCGTTCCAACGAGCCGCTTGGAAGTGAATGTCGTAGGTTTGCCATTGGCCGGGAGGCAATGAAGCGTTCACCGCGGGCGGACGTTGACGGTAGAGCGACGCGCAGCCATTGAACTCGATCCCGGAAGCGAACGAGTCGAGAATCTGCACTTCATAGCGACGCTGGATGTAGACACCGCTATTGCCGCGTCCCTGCCCTTCTTCATTGGGTTCGAACGGGAGTCGAAACTCGACGTGCAGCTCGAAATCCTGTACCGGGTCGACGGTCGTGAATCCAACGCTCAGGTTTCCCGCGTCGTTGATCTTGGCTCCCTCAAGACCTTCGAGGCGTTCGCCGTCGAACAACACGCTTACTCCGCGAGGAGGCTGCGCTCCAAGCGTGCGACTGCGACGACGCACCTTACTGAGCCCCGCGCAGACTCGTCCCTCGGCATCCTCGAGCCAAGCAAACTCCCGCCCGGCGCGAAGACGCAATTTCGATTGGCCATCCGCGGTCGTTAAGACCAGTCGCTCGCCCTCCAACGTACCGGAGACCTCCCAAGAGTTCCGCCGATCCCAGCCATCGAAGGGAAGCCCATCGAGAAACAACGTGCCAGAGAATTTGCCATCTCCGCGAGCCGCCAATTGCAAGCCGGCGCGTCCGACGTAGCCATACCAGTCACGCACGCGTCCGCTGTATTCGCCTTGCAGACTCTGCTCCGTATCGGTTGTCTCGATCAACGGAGCCGCCTCTTGAGCCGCCTCGCAGCGATGATCGTTCACCACCGCCCACGCACCGCAAGTCAACACGAACAGGCCGGTCAAGAGACGCAAGGGAAACCGCATAACCAAGTCTCACTAAAACAACGCCGCCACGCTCAACGCCGCATCGGGCGGAGTGCCGTGGCTAAAGTGTGTCTCGTCGAAAATAATGGTCCGAAGCTCGGGTCAAGACGTTGGGGCTTGTACCGAACCCGGCCGGAATCCCTCATCATAATCCAATCGCCTCGTGTCTGTCGTGCACCGAGTCGATTGGGGCTCGGTTGCCGCGAGCGGCGAGTTCCCCAGCCGGCCAGGGCCTAGGGAGCATTCCCCCGTCCGCCGAAAACCTCCGTCCGCCGAAAAGAAACAACGTGCCTTACTTCGATCACGCCGCGACCAGTTGGCCCAAGCCCCCGGGGGTCGCCGAGGCCATGACCGCCGCTCTTGAAATCGCAGGGGCTCCGGGGAGGGGCGGTCATCGTGGTGCCTTGGAAGGCTCGCGTCTGATCGCCCAAGCCCGTAACGCGGTCGCTCGTCTGCTTGGCGTCGCCGACGATCGGCGGGTCGTGTTCACCTCGGGCGGCACCGAATCGCTGAATCTGGTGTTGAGCGTTCTGCTCCACCCAGGCGACCATGTCGTCACCACGGCGGCGGAACATAACAGCGTCCTTCGCCCGTTGGCCGCCAGGAAAAGTCGAGGCTTGGGAGCTTTTTCGATCGCTCCCGTCGAGCCCGACGGGAGCTTTCAAGTCCAGTCGATTCTCGGGGCGCTCACCGCCACGACACGAGCCGTCGTCGCGACTCACATTAGCAACGTCACGGGTGTGATTCAGCCGATCGAGGAGTTGGCCGAGGCGCTCGCGGAACGCCGGATTCCCTTGCTTGTGGACGCGGCTCAGAGCGTGGGTCATTTGCCGATTCAAGCCGATGACTTTCCCGGCGTCGTTTGGGCGGCTTCTGGCCACAAGGGACTACTCGGTCCATTGGGAACTGGGATCGTCGTGTTGCCGACCGTCTCCGACGAGCGCTGGGGGCTCTGGAAAAGTGGAGGGACGGGGTCCGCGAGTGAGTCGCTCGAAATGCCCAATGAAGCGCCCGATCGATTCGAGGCGGGCAATCCCGCGCTCCCCGCGATCGCCGGCTTGGGCGCGGCCGTGACTTGGCGTCTGAGCCAAACAACATCTCCCTTCGCCGGGATGCACGAGTGGACCGAGCGGCTCTGGGCCGAGCTAAAAACAATTCCCGGCGTGCGGCTACTCGGGCCCGCTTCCACCGATCGGCATCACGGTCCGACCAGCGTGATCGTCGATGGCTGGGATGTTCACGACTTGGCCGCCGTGCTCGATGCGAGCTTCGACATTCGCGTGCGAGCGGGCCGACACTGCGCGGCGCTTGTGCACGAATCGATCGGCTCCGCGAACGCGGGCGGCACGCTCCGCATCACGCCGGGATGGTCGACGACACCCGAGTCGTTGGACTTGCTGATCGAGGCGCTGCGCGCGGTGCTCCTGTAACGCTCGAACCGATCCGACGTGGCTGTTCGAGCCGATTGGAGCAACGACTAGGTGGTGTAATCGGAATTGAAAGTGACGTAGTCGACCGTCAGGTCGCTCGTCCAATGCCGCGCGCGACCGGGGCCCGACCCGACGCTGAGGACCACCGAGACTTCCGCGGAACTGCTCATGGTTTGGCTCAGTGCCGCCGCATCGAATTCGGTGGGCTGCCCGTCGTGGAAGATCGTTTGGCCGCAGAGTTCGAGAGCCACTTGTCGAGGATCAAAGGCCGGACCAGCGTAGCCAGCGGCCGACACGATGCGTCCCCAGTTGGGATCGTTGCCGGTGATGGCGGTCTTGACCAAGGGACTATTGGCGATCGCCTCGGCGATCGTTCGCGCGTCGTCGTCACTCGCGGCGCCGGCCACCTCGATCGCCACCAGATGCTTCGCTCCCTCGCCATCGGTTGGGATCAGCTTGGCCAACTCGATGCAGGCCTCGGTAAGTGCTTCCTGGAACGCGGCTTTCTCACTGTCAGTGAGCGTGACCTTGCCGCTCGCGAAGCAAACCAAGGCGTCGCTCGTACTCATGTGCCCTTCCACGCTGATGCAGTTGAAGCTCGCGTCGGCGGCGACCTTGAGGGCACGATGCAGCTCGGCGCTGCCGAGGGCGGCGTCGGTGGTCACGACCGCGAGCATCGTCGCCATCTTAGGGCCGATCATGCCGGCTCCCTTGGCCATCGCCGCGATGCGAACGGTGCCCGAGGCTGTTTCCAGGGACCGAAACGCGACTTTCATGAATTGGTCGGTCGTCATGATGCCGCGCGCGGCGGCCTCGAACGCCACGGCTCCCGCGCTCAATGACTTCGCCACGCTGGGGATGCCGCTCTCGAGTTTCCCCATCGGGAGAAAATGGCCGATGACGCCGGTCGACATCACGAAGAACGATTGGGGATCATCGCCAACCGACGCGCCGGCAAGAGCCGCCATGCGGGCGTTGTCCTGTTCGCCCCTGACCCCCGTACACGCGTTGGCGTTGCCACTGTTGATCACGAGCCCCCGCATGCCTTGCTCGATCGGAGCCGCTCGATTCCAGTCGATCGATGCCGCGTGGATAAGGTTGGTCGTGTACACGCCCGCCGCGGCGACTCGCCCGTCCGCGACCACCAGAGTCAGATCGGGCTTGCCCGACGCCTTGATGCCGATAGGCGCAGAGGCGAAGCGAAATCCGGCTGGGATCATGTCGTCGCTAATCGTCACGTTCGGCCGAGAGGAAGCGAGGGAACTCATGCGGGAATCCTAGAGGCTTGTGGCGGCGAGGCGTGTGGGGGACGGGACCCGCCGCGGATTAGCGGCAAGGGCGAGATCACTCCCGGTTCGACAAACCGGCCGATGATTGGCGTTGTTCACTCGAGTCCGCCGCGACTTTCTCACGAGCCGCGGAATGCCGATTCGCGATGGAGCCGCGAAGAGGCGATCCGGTTCGCGCCCAGCGAACTTGCGACTCAGTTTCGTAGGGCGAGCGTTTCGGGGAGTCCAAACATGCAATTGAGATTCTGCACGGCCGCTCCCGACGCGCCCTTGATCAAATTGTCGATGCACGAAACCAGAACCAAGCGCCCTTTGACGATTCGGGCGGTGAGGTGGCAGTAGTTCGTGTGAGCGACATCCTTGGTCGCGGGCAAGTGGTCGACCACCTGCACGAACGGCTCGTCGGCATACGCTCGCAGTAGCACGTCGAGCGCGGCATCTTGAGTCATCGGCTCGACCGGAGTCGCATAGATCGTCGAGAGGATGCCGCGGTCCATGGGGGCCAGATGGGGCGTGAAGATCGCCGATACCTCGGTGCCGGTATACCGCTTCAAGATGTGGTCGATCTCGGGCATGTGCCGATGCGTGCCAACTCCATAAGCCGAGATGCTCTCGTTGCATTCGGGATAATGGAAGTTGAGCTTTGGCGTTCGGCCTCCACCACTCACTCCGGTCTTCGAGTCGACGATGACGCTCTGGGGATCGACGAGTCCCGCCTTCACGAAGGGTGCCAGCGCGAGAATGGCGGTTGTCGGAAAGCAACCGGGATTGGCGACGAGGTCGGCTTGGCGAATCGAATCACGGAACAACTCGGGCAAGCCGTACACGACCTTACCGACTCGTTCGCCATCGGGATGATGGTCCCCATACCAGGCGCGGAAGGTATCGAGGTCGTTGAGCCGATAATCGGCGCTGAAATCGATGACTCGTTTGCCGGCAGCCAAGTAAGCGCAGGCGAACTCCGCCGAGGCGCCATGCGGGAGGCAGCTGAGAATCACATCGGTCTTCGCGGCGACGGTCGGAACATCGCTTTCCTCGAAGTCGAGGTCGAGCCGACCAACGAGGCTCCGGTGCGTCGCGGCGATCGGTTGCCCCGCGTCCTGCCGACTGGTGACGGCGGTGATCGTCACCTCGGGGTGACGCAGCAAGATCTTGATCGTCTCGAGGGCCGTATAGCCGGTAGCCCCGAGAATCCCGACGCGAATCATGAGTCTCTCCAGTGATTCACGAGCACACTCGTCTCGTGAAGGTCGTCGCACGCTGTTACCGCTTACCTAGGCCGCTTCACCGCGACAGCCGGCAAGCGGAACAGCGTCGTGGAGAGGTGATTTTTAGTCAAGTGGCTTGCCGTCGGGCGTGCCCAAGTAGATGCGGTACTCATCCGCTTGGAAGTAGATCGCCACGGGCAGGTTCTGTCCCTTCATCGAATCGATGAAGGTCAACTGATCGGTGGCCTGCTTTTCCACCTTCTCAGCCTCTTGTCGCTGCAATTCCCATTGAGCGATTTGGTTCTGGAATTGGGCTCGTTGTTGAGCCGGTACCGCCGCGATTTGCGCGGCCAAGCCCTGTTTGAGCGCCGATGCGTTCTGCAAGATCCGTTCGATGTCGTCCGACTTGTAGGCCACGCTGCGCGTGCCCTGTAGCAAGAACGCCTCGACACTGAGCGTCAGTCGATTCGAGTATCGGCTTGCCACCTGCAGGTACATTGCTTCGGAATATTTGCCGCCGAAAATGATATCGACCTGGCCGTTCTTCAAGGCGCCGCTGCTCGTCGCGTCTCGAAATCCGTAGTCTGGAAAATTATCCGCCAATGGCAGGACTCGAAACTCCATCGAAGCGACATCGGGCATGAACTCGAGCCGCGATTCCGCGGTGGCCGCCAGTTTGCGGTCATCCAAGTTCAATGCGGCCAGCGCGACGGGAGTCCGCAAGGCGACTCCACCAACGTCGGTGCCTGTCCGCATTTGCACATAGCAGTTGCGTAGGTAATTGGCGGCCGCGACATCCTCGGCATCGTCATAGAACTTGAACTTGAGCTGATCTCCGTCGACCCACAATCGAGCAATCTTGTCACGGTTGGGGCCCGTGATGGCATACAGGTCATAAGCGTTGACCGCCGTGCCTCCATCGGCCCCCATGGCCGCAAACGAAGTCGTATCGCGGAACGCCCGGTCGACTCCCTTGAGTTCGACGACCAGCAGATCGCGAGGCTGGAGATGGATGGTTCCCAGCACGGTTTCGTTTTGCCAATTTTCCTGGCCCACGACCGGAAGATCGACCGCCTTCGCCAGATCTTGGAACGCCGGAACGTACGGCATTGGCTCCGGAGTCGGGTTCATCGGCATCGGCTCCACCACGGGAGGATCGACAACGACCACCGGAGGTTCGGTGGGTGGATCAGTATCGTTCCCCATGTCGCCGTCATTGGGGCCATCCGTGTTGTCTCCCTCTTGCCCGACGACGGGATTGCCCGGACCTCCCGCATTGCCACCTGGGCCTCCCGCATTACCGCCTGGGCCGAACGGATCAGCCACCGGAGGACGATTCACCTCCGGTTGCTCGGTCGGATCATCAATGTCGATCAGTGGCTTGGGGTTCTGGTTGGCGACGCCGTCCGGAGCCGGACCGTTGTCTTGGTTCCCGCCAGCATCGTCCGTCGCTTGATTGTTGGCCGGGTTGGCGGGCTTTTCCGCCTGGGCGACTTCTTGAGGGGTTTCGGTGGATCGCGTGACGGCGAACCAAATCGCGACGACGCTGACCGCGAGCGTTACGATTCCGATGACCGAGTAAATCGCGATGGTTAGGCCGACGTTGTGCTTCGGAATCTCCGCCTTGTGCAGCTTCACCTTCGTCGCCGGAATAACGGCGTCGCCTCCAAAGCGTTGCTCCGCCTCGATCTTCGGAATGGCGGCTACCTTGGGACCGGCGAGGTCCTTCATGAAATCGGGGATGTCGACGGAGCCCGATGAATCCACGCCGGCCGATTCGAAATCGTTGAGCGTGCCTTCTCCCGAGCCCGTTTCGGTGGGACGTTCGCCTTCACGACTGAGAGCCGCCGCGTTCACTTCGAGGGCGGGGCCCGTTTCCTCGGTTTGCTGAGTGCCGGCACCCGGATCGACCGCTCCCTTGGAAGCCAGCCAATCCTCGACCGCCTTGCCAATGGCCGCGACGTTGGGCCGCTTCGCGGGATCGGACTCGACCATCTTGAGGATGATTTGATCGATGCGGCTCGATGCCTGAACCTTCGACGCTTTGGAGGTACCAAACACGAGCGCCATGGTGGTCATGCCGAGGGCATAGACGTCGCCCGCGGGAGTCGGCTCGGCGGGCGCGACGCACTCGGGAGCAGTGTACGGATCGTCGGCGGTTCGATCGGTCGACAAGGCTCCCCAAGTCGCGAGCCGGTAGCCGACTTCGGCTTTAACGAAGCTCGTGGGACTGATTCGCCCCACCGCCTTGTTGTCGGCGTGCAGCGGCTTGAGCGCCTTACAGGCGTCGCGAAGCAAAGCACCCGCGTCGACTCGCTCCCAGCGGACACCCTTTTTCA
>JAGQPS010000019.1:30809-35854 GCA_020426595.1 Planctomycetales bacterium | reverse complement strand
GTTGTGCATTTGGGGATGGCGCTAAGCCGAGGTGTTAGCGGTGTCACGAGTTGTTGTCTCGTTGGAGAGATCGAAGAATCCCTCGCTCACGCTTCGGGTTTCCTTTGGTTTTTCCAGGCGTTTTGCTTGGTCGACTGGGGCGGAGCGAAAAAATACATCGTCGGTCACGCCGGCCACAGCTTCGGGGCCGAGCGAAGCTAGAACAATTTCGATCGTCGATGCTTGGTGTCGCGACGGTCGGTACGCGACGGTCGCTATACGACGAGGAGTGGAATGTGATGCGACTCGACCAGGGTTTGGGGTTTCCGCTGTCCGGCATGTTGCGATCGGAGGCCTATTCCCAACCAGTGTCCGACGTGCGGTTGCATGAGACCCATATCTCACGAGTCTTTCTAGCCGGAGACTTGGCCTACAAGATCAAGAAGCCGGTTCGATTCGAGTTCCTCGATTACTCCACCATCGAACGGCGCCAAGCATGCTGTGAACGCGAGTTGCAAGTCAATCGATTGTTCGCTCCCGAACTCTACTTGCGAGTCGCGCCGGTTCATCAGGATGACCACGGCTGGAACATGATGGGACGGGGTCCAATCGTCGATTGGGCGGTGGTGATGCGTCGTTTTTCGCAACAGGAAATGTTGCGAGAAGTCCTGGCGCGAGGCGACGTCGCACCTTCGGACTTCGTACCCTTGGCCGACTACATCGCCACCTACCATCAGCGAGCCCGTCGCGCATCAACCGATCCCGCGGCGCGACCAATCGACGGTCGGTTGGACTCGACCGCGCCTCCAGTCATTCACCCGAACGAAACCGGAGTCGAACAATGCACTCGTCCCGCCTTGGAAAACGTGAGCCAGTTGCGAGACGATGTGGCGGCGACCGAGGATGAACCGCTTCTGCGCGACTTGATGGAAGCGACTCGGCTCTGGGCAAAACGTCTCGCGCCTGATTTCGAGCAACGTATTCGCGCCGGAGCGATTCGCGAATGCCATGGCGACCTGCACTTGGACAATCTCATCCTCCATGCGGGCAAGTTTCTCGCCTTTGACGCGATCGAGTTCAATGAGGCCTTTCGTTGGATTGACGTTGGCAATGAACTCGCGTTTCTCGTGATGGACTTGGATGATCGGGGCCATGCTCCCTTCGCCTCGCGTTTGCTAGACCGTTATCTCGAACAAACCGGCGACTATGACATGTTGCGGGTGCTGCGGTTCTACCAGTCCTATCGAGCCTTGGTTCGAGCCAAGGTGCGGTGGCTCAAGACGGCCCAACAAGAGGCCACAACTCAGCCACGTCCCCTAGATGATGAAGCCCGAAACTACGTTAGGCTCGCGGAAACCTATCTGCGGGAGCGACGTGGTGAGTTGGTGATCACGACGGGATTGTCGGGCAGTGGCAAGTCGACCGAGGCGGCGAAGTGGGTCGAGCAGGCTGGGTTCATTCGCTTGCGCAGCGACGCGACTCGGAAACGCCTGCTTGGCTTCGCTCCCGAGGATTCGACGGCGAGCCTCGGTGACAATGCTCGCGCCTACGGCGCATCGGTGAATCGCGACACCTATGACGAATTGCTGAGGTTGGCTGACATCGCGATCGAGACGGGGTGGAGCGTGATCGTGGATGCCACGTTCCTTCGCTTTGAGCAGCGCGATACGTTTCGGCGTTGGGCGGCCGAGCGGGGAGTCGATTTCGGGATCGTGTCATGCGACGCACCGCTTGAGGAGTTGCGAGCTCGCATCATGTCTCGCCGGGGCGATGCTTCCGAAGCGACGCTGGAAGTGCTCGATCGGCAATGGGAAACACGACAGCCACTTACGGACGAGGAGCGGTCGCTCCTACGCTCGGCTCCTCCGCCGCGTCGCTAGAGCTTCGCCGGTATCGTCACCACATCTACGGTGATTCGGTCTCGGCGTAAGGGGCCGGCAGGTCCTCGGGGGTAACTCCCAGTCGGCGAGAGACTCCG
Organism: Planctomycetales bacterium; assembly: GCA_020426595.1. Lineage (GTDB taxonomy): Bacteria > Planctomycetota > Planctomycetia > Pirellulales > Pirellulaceae > UBA11682. The sequence goes on along the minus strand of JAGQPS010000019.1, from coordinate 33,897 downwards.
CTGGGGAGTTGGCCGATCGCCGACTTGATGTCGCTCGGCTCGAGCCGCTCCATGCCGGCTTCGCCCGAGAGGAATCGCGATAGCGCCTCGGGAAGCGCCTCCACGACCTCGGGCATTCGCAGCTCGGCCAGAGGCGTTTGAGTCAAGCTGTCGCTCGTCTCGAGCTGCGATGGCGGCCCACCCATTAGCGAAGACGACCATAACACGGCGTCGCCCGCCAAGACGTTTTCATCGCCAGACCACTGCAGGTACCCGGAGTAGTCGATGGGGCGAGTCAGTCGGTAGCGCAAGAGAGCCTGCGGGTTGGCGGCGATGAACCAGCAGCCATTGGTTTGCAAGTCCATCGGCATCACGATGGGCGACGCTTCCGCCGGTTGGATGTCGACGAGCGAGGCACCGACCGTCGTCACTTGCTCCATTTCAATACGAGCCTTCAAGGCTTCCGCCGAGGCCGATGCGTCGCGACGAATTCCACCCAAGCGAATCGCCGCGAGAGGCGACGCGAACAGGCTCTGTTGCCATTTCACCGAAAATGGCGTCCCAGGCGATGCCTTGATGAGTCGGCAATTGCCACGCAACAAGACACGTCGAACCAACATGCGGGGAAACTGGATGCCATCGGCGTTGGGGAGGGCCAAGAAGAACGACTCCGGCCGTACCACCTCGATCATCGCCGGTCCGTTTTCCAGGTTCCAGGACGCGGACGGAGTCGTGGAAACGCCACCGCCGGAACCATTGGACGATGGGGATCCACTCGCCGAGGAAGCTGGAGTTCCCGTCGCAGCGCCACCCGTCGCATTGGTGCGCGCGGTGCTCGGCGATTCAACGGACGTCGCGGTACTGGCGACCGTTACACGTGTCTCGACGAAATCAAAATTCTGCGACGGGGGATCGATCAGATTGGGAAACGTCGCCAAGTAGTTTTGTTCGATCCGGAACAGCGAACCGGGTAACACACTGGCGTCGTTCTCAATACGCCAGTCGATGTCGACTCCGCGCCATTCGAACTCTCCGCCGAACAGCCTGACGATGGGAGCGGTCGATGAATTGTCGCGGAGGGTCGTGAATCGAACTCGAGGGCGGTGGCCGGGTCCCGCCACGATGCGCAGCGCCGGTGAAGTCACCACGAACGGTTGGATATCACGAACCCCATCGAACCAGAGTTGAATTTCCTGTATCGATCGATTGCGTTCGACGGTCTCGATCGCTTGTCGCCAGGAATCAACAACCAACACGCCCTCGCCCTCCGGCGCGTTACCGACTCGAATTTCGGTGATCGCGCCATTTTCGAGCGTCGCCGAGGGAGAGCCCGGGTTACTTCTCGATGAACTCGAGTCTCCGGGCGAGGTCCCTGTGTCGCTCGAGGGCGAAACGGAGGAAGTCGCGGTGACCGAGGGGTAGACAGGAGTGCCTTCCGCGATGTCCCCGTTGGGAGGCGACATCAACTCGATCATGCCAACCACCAATCCGAGCGCGAGGCCAGCCACGACCCAAGGCACGAGCCGGTCGAGCCAATCGCGGCGGTCGACCGACGTTTCGATGATGTACGACTCGTTTAGCCCGACATCGATATTCAGCTCCGCCGCCGCCACGAGCAACTCGGCCAACAGTTCATTGGGCGTCTGAAAGCGAGACTCGGGATTACTGGCGATCAACCGTGTGGTGATTCGCGCCAGGCACTCCGGCACGTCGGGACGAACCTCCCGAGGATCGGGACGAGGAGCCTCGCCATGAGCCAGGACCTTCTGCAAGGCGGTCCCATCCGGGAATGGAGGTTCGCCGGTGAGCATGAAGTAGAAGGTGCAACCGAGCGAGTAAAGATCGCTCCGAGTATCCGCCGAACGTGGATCCCGTGCCTGCTCGGGAGAGATGTAATCGAACGTGCCGAGAGTCATATCGCTCGCGGTCAGCTCGGCCTGCTGACTGTCGAGGTGATGGATACGGGCCAGACCCATGTCGACGAGTTTCACGCGATGATCGGGCGTGATCACGACATTGGACGGTTTGATGTCGCGGTGAATGACTTGCCGAACGGCGGCGTGTTCCAAGGCCCGCGCCAGTTGACACATGTAACGCAGGGCCAAGCCAAGTGGCAGGACTCCTTCCGCGTCCACGAGTTGTCTTAGGTTCTGTCCCTCGACGAACTCGAACACGATGTAGTTGAGCCCTTGATCGCGTCCGACGAAAAAGACTCGGGCGATGTTCTCATGATCAAGCTTGGCCGCGCTTTGGGCCTCGTTGACGAATCGCCTGAGCAGGTCCTGGTCGTTCGCTCCCTTGGAGAGAATCTTGACCGCGACCGTACGGCGTAGAAGCGAATCGTAAGCGCGAAACACCGCGCCCATGCCACCGCCGCCGATGTACTCCTCAAGGTCGTAATGATCGAGACGGGTTCCGACGAGCCGTTTCGCCAGCGTGTCGCTAGGCGATGCCGAGGCATCGGCGGGCGGCGGCGATTCGTCGGCTCCGCGACTAATCACCGTTGGACCTTCCGCGTCTCGTTCCGAGAACCGCGCGACCCCTTCGCTGCGAGTCGTCCCTTCCTGGGCGTCGCGCGGGTCGACTCTCGCCAACGCATCGTTCGCTTGCTCGTCCAAGTCCTGGGCGGCATCGGTTTCACTTTTGGGAACCGGTACCGCTTCGACGGGCGACGCCGAGATGATGGTCGACTGGTGATCGAGTTTCGCGTCGTGGCTTGACCGCCCCGTGGCGGCATCGAGTGAACCGGCGTCATCTCGCGGCTCGTCGGCTCCAGCGACACCAAGCGAGTTCGTTCGCGGAGGTGGATCGGAGGGGGAGCCAGCGGGGGACAAGAGTTCGCGGCGCGATGCGTCCGCACCCTCGGTGTCGCCTGATCCCGTCGCGGGCTGGGTACCTCGCCAAGTCACCGTTGAGTCGGCTGGAGGCTCGCCCAGCCGCGGGACTCGAGCGTCATCCTCGGGCGACGATCCGCTCGGCACGCCCGACGCGGAGTCAGGCGCGTTGCCATCGGATTCGGGACGTCGCGGCAAATCGTCCGCCATGAATGACTCGGTTCGAGGGATCACGAAAAGGCGATCGAACGGAACAGGATGAGAAGTCCGTCGAA
>JAGQPS010000019.1:28996-30711 GCA_020426595.1 Planctomycetales bacterium | reverse complement strand
TGGCCCTATTCCTTGAGTCTAAGTGGAGTGTGCTGGATCGGCAAACATCACGCGGTCCGAGGAGCCCAGCCATGGGTGCCACGGACGACGTGCCGCTCCTGAGCCCGAGAACGCGGGTGGATCTCCACACCGCGAACGCCGAACTGTCCGCCAGAACTTGTCGGCCGTGAAGAACGCACCGATTGGTGGACCTTCCGCGACAGTGGTGAGAAAAAGCAATGGTCGTTTCGTCAGCGATTCATTGACCTGGGGGAGCGTCCATAAACAAAATGGAGGGGTCGCGGCTGGCTAGTTCGTTTCGCGTTCCATCCGGGCTTCCCACGAGTGAAGCTCGGGATTGGCCGACCCGCTCCCTTGTCGATCGAGTGAGGATGATCGAGGGAAGTTGGGTTCGAGCCTCGAAAACCGGTGGTCGGAAACGAAGCTATGTCCAGTTCGATTGCTCCCTAGCGGAGCGTCGCGATACCCGGGCTAGGGGTGTCAGGCGGTAGGGTGAGCCCTCTTGGGGCAAGAGATGGCTCATCGAGCTTCGACCGGAAATCGAAGCGAATTGCTCCCGCGCGAGCACGGAATGTAGGCAGGAGTCCATCGCAACAACACCCTAGGCAACGGCACAACCTGAGTTCATCCATGGAACATCGAAGAGATGGAGCGGATTCGTTGTCGAATCAATTCGGCGATGATCACTCGCACCCGCCTCGTACGTCGCAGCCCCATGTGCCGTCACATCGAAGCGAGCCGAGAGAGCGCTCGGCGGCTTTTCACGGCGTCGCCCCCAACGACTGGGCCGACGGACGCTGGCGCTTCATGCGGTTGGAAGATCGGCGATTGCTGTCGACTCTGGTGGGAGTCAACGGTACCGAGCTCACCATCGAGGATGAGAACTCGGATCAGGCCGACCAGCTGTCGATTTCCGTGCGGGACATCGGCAATACGCCTTACTTGATCATCCAAGACGCGGTCAATGACGTCACTTCGACCACCCCCGGATTCATCAACGTTGGGGCCCACGAGGTTCGAGTCCGTTTTAGTGACTTGAACGCGGATGGCATCGATGCCATTCGTATCGACACCGGCGCCGAAACCGACCATGTGCATTTCGACCTGACACAGGGCGCGGCGACATTCCTGCAACAGTTCCAGACCATTAGTCTTTCGATTGGCGATCAGCCGGATGAAGCCCTGAGTATCGAAGGCGACGGCCAACTCGACGCGGCCGTCCAACTGAGCGTCGCGGCCGGGCAAGCTTCCACGTCGCTCACGCTCTCGAGACCCGATGGCGGTGGCGGCACGATCATGTCGCAGTTGTCGTTCGTCGATCACGCTCCCGGCGCCTCGATCGAACTGGGACAATTCGACGAGGTGTCGGTCGAGGACGATCAAGCCGACACGAACGCACGGCTTAGTAACGGTCGCGACCTCGCCGATACGCGCGACACACGCGTGTACGCCAGTGATAACGGTACGGATTCACTGGACACGCTATTGCTCTATCAAATCAACTCGGTATCGGTGACCGAGGGCAATGGTCTGGATGGAGATACGGCATTCGTCGTTGACTCGGGAGACAATGCCGCTGGGATCTCGGCTTGGACGATCGATACGGGCGCGGGGAGCGATACGTTCGAGGTCAACGGCGATTGGATCGCGGCCTCGCGAATCTCTGTCGGTTCCGGAGCGATCGGGATCAACGCGGGCGTGACGGTCGACCAAGG
>JAGQPS010000019.1:25957-28897 GCA_020426595.1 Planctomycetales bacterium | reverse complement strand
CACGCTGACCCTTGACGCCGAGGGAGATTTGTCGGTTGGAGCCGACCTCGTCGCCCACGGCGGATTGATTTCGCTTCATTCGGACAACGACGTTCTTTTGGACGGCGGAGCTGCTCTGGACGTTTCCGGTGTCACCGGCTCCGCCAATGCCGGGAACATCAATGTCGTCGCGGATGGCGAGGCGATCCTCGGCGGTCAGCTCGACGCGCGAGGAGACTCGCCGGCCGGTGGAGCGGGAGGATCGGGCGGTCAGGTCAGCGTGACGGGCGACACCGGTGTGACACTTGGCCACGTCTTGGTCGATGGAGGCCATGCGGCGGGAGCTAATGGAATCGCCGGCGCGCCGGCCGGAAATATCTCGATCACGGCCTCGAGCGGAGCGATCACCCTCGACGGAGTTTTGTCCGCGCGAGCGGGACTCCCGACCGCGGGCGGAGCGGCCGCTAATGGTGGACGAGTGACCTTGACCGCCGCGGGAGATGTCGACTTCACGGCCGCGGTCACGCAGGTCAAGGCGGATGAGTTGCTCGTGTCCGCGACTGGAGCCGTGGGTTCGACCAATTCCCACGCCTTGATCGACGTGATTCGCATCGATGCCACGGCGACCACCCTTTTTGTTGAAGACACGTCCGGTGGTCTGCGTGTGATCGATCTCGACGCCTCTGGCGCGGGTCTCGACGTACAAGGCGGGCTGCTCGCCGCGCATTCACCGCTGACGATTTCGAGCAACGTGAATACAACCGGATCGCTCGTCTTGTTGGCGGGCAACAGTGCCGCGGCGGGCGACGACATCGTCATCGATTCGGGCGCGGTGATCTCGCTCAACAACGCGCTGAGCGTGGAATCCGTGGAGCTTCGTGCCGGCGACGACATTCGTTTCGTCGACGGTGGCATCGTCACGGCGGGCCAGGATCATTTGGTCAAGCTCGTGACCGATACCGAAGGCGATCTTGGGGCCGCGACCGCGGATAGCGCCGGTGGACATGTCACGCAGGCCATCGCGGGAGCGACGAGCGTCGACACATTCCGACTCGAGATCGAAGCGGCCAATGGCGTGGGCGTCGCGGGGACGTTTCTGGCTTTCGATACCGTTGAACTGCAAACCGATTCATCGGCGAACCATGGAAATCAGTTTCTCGCGGATCTGGGAACCAACGTCGCCATTGATCAAGTTCTAGCGGGTAACGGCTCGGTTCGACTTAGCGCCGTCGGTAGCGTGACGGACGCCACCGTCGCCGACGTCTCGCCGAACATTTCGGCGTCCGAGGCTGGCATCATCGTCGGTCAGGGAGTTGGCAATGATGGCAATGGAGCTCTGGACGTCAGCGTCGGCAAGATCGCGATCCAAGCCGAGCAAAACGTCGTGCTGACCTCGGCCGGCGGTCTGGAAATCGGCACCGTGGGAACGGTGTCGGGTATCACGAGTGGTGTTCCCGGACCTGGCGGTTTGATCGACGTTCAAGTGGGTGGCCCGTTACTGGTTACCCAGCAGGTTTCCAGTGCCACGGGCAGCGGTGGCTCGCTGTTGATTCGTGGAGCCCAAGTGCAGGCGGCCATCAACGCTGGCGCGGGCTCCGTGACTCTGATTGGCGGTGGCGCGGATACCGTCATTGACGCGGTGGTCACCGGATCTGGGCCACTGACCCTCGAAGCCGATCGCGATGTATTGATTCAATCAAACGTCCTAGGGGCGGGAGCCGGTCAGACCATCACGCTGCGCGGCGACCGAGACCTCAACGGAGCCGGCGGCGTTTTCGTCGCGGCGGCTGGCTTCGTGAACAGCGCTGGCGACATCCTTCTCACCGGCTCGGATCTGGTCGCCACCGCCGGCGATGTGGATGCGATTGAAATCGCCGCCGACGGAATGAATGATCAGCTACGAGCCAGTGGCTCGGTTGTTTTCACTTTCAACAAGAGCACGCCGGCGGATAGCCAGACTCAGATTCTCGGTCGAGTTACTTCCACCGGCTCCGGTAACATTGATGTCTCGGCCCGCGACACGATCGTGTTGGCGACATCGATCAGCAGCAGCGGAGGAACGGCTCAGTTTCGTCAACAGGTCGAGTTAACGGGCTCCACGAATGTCCAAGTCGGAAATGGAATGATCCTCTTCGACTCGACGGTCAACGGCGCGAACGACCTACAACTCGGATCGAACAAGCTGATTCACTTCGAGCAAGCGGTTGGCAATTCCACGCCGCTGGCCTCGCTGACGACCACGGGGGCGGGAACTACCGAGATTGCTGGTGGATTGATCGCGACATCTGGTAACCAGTCGCATGGTCAAGCGATCAAACTGCTCGATGACGCCACTGTTAAGAGCGACCAGGCGGTGGTGTTCCATCGGGAGGTCGATGGAAAGCAGAGCCTGCGCGTCGAAGCGGACGGATTGACTCGTTTCGAGGGCGCCGTCGGTTCCAGCGAGGCGCTTGTCGATTTCGAGATCGCGGGGCCAGGCTCGACGCAACTGGCTGGATCGAACATCACGACCTCGGGGCACCAGCATTACCTCGAGAATGTGGAGCTGTTCACGACTCACGTGCTGAAATCAGGGGCGGAGGTTCGCTTTGATGGCACCGTCGACGGGACTTTCGACCTCAAGGTCGACGCGACGGGAGTGACTCGTTTTGGCGCTGCTGTTGGCGCGACCAAGGCCCTCCAAAGCTTGGCGGTGATCGGCAGTGGCGTGGTCGAAATGGCGGGGGCCTCGATCGAGACCGTGGGGAGCCAGACTTTCGTTCCCGAGACACGGTTGTTGAACAACGTGAGCCTCACCGTTGGTGGCGACCTGACGTTCAAGGATGACGTCGTGGGCGTGGGTGGGGCTCGGGATCTGGTCATCACGAACGCTCGCACCGTGGGGAACGTGAGCGTTGATGGCTTGGTTGATCTGGGCAGCTTCACTCAGCAAGCCGGCTCCGGCATGACGACGCTGCACGG
>JAGQPS010000019.1:2823-25859 GCA_020426595.1 Planctomycetales bacterium | reverse complement strand
CGCGCTGAGTGGTGACCTCTCGATCATCACGGACTCGTTCTTGTTAACGGGCAATGACCTGACGACCAACTCGTCGGGCGGCACCGGCGTCTCGATCGACACGGACAACGAGCAGAAGTTCGATCGATCACTCGATGCGACGGCGGGCACGATCGATCTCGATGTGAACCAAGATGGTATTGGGAGCCAAGGGCTCGTGATGGGAGCAACCGTCGCGTTGGTCACTTCGAACGCCACGGCCGCGGCGATCGACATCGAAGTCGCTGGAGCGGGCGGAGCTCAAATCGGCAAGCTCCAAGCCGACGGCACGACCGGACGGGTCACCGTGGACGTGCAGGACTCGATCACCGACGCCAACGGGGCGGCTCTCAACATCGTGGCGGGCTCCGCGGCACTCTCCGCGAAACAGGGAGTCGGTTTGGGAGACTCTCTCGAGACGGCACTCGTCGCGTTGGCGGCGACGAGCGTGGACGGACCGATCTCGATCGTCGAGCAAGATGCGTTGCGAATCGACTCGATCGGCGGCGTCGCGGGAGTCACGTTGACCGGTTTGAATAACGCGAATCCCATTTCCCTGTCGATCGCCGGCACGCTTGAAATCGCCGCGCCGATCGATCACGACGGGCGCGGCGACATTGTTTTGTCGAGTCAAGGGATGAGCCTCACGTCGACCACCGCCGACATCGACGCGCGGTTGGGCTCGATCGTTTTGAATGCGGGAACGGGACTCTTCAGCATGGCCAGCGGCTCATCGCTGTCGGCTCAATCCGACATTCGCGTGGGCGCCGATTCCATCGACTTGACCGCTGGAGCATCGATTGAGGTCTTGGCCGCGGGAGGCACCGTGGAACTCGGTCCGCGAACCGTGGGGCGAACGATTGGGTTGGGCGATTCGGCGACAGGCGATTTCCATCTCGACAATTCGGAAGTTCACGCGATCTCGGCGGACATTGTCCGCGTGGGTAGCGGTGGTGGTATTCCGTTCGCGGGACCTACGACTGGAGCGATCGATGTAAGGGACTTGATCGTCGACGCTGATTTCGCACGCCAGTTCTTGGCCTTGCGAACGAGCGGCATGGTCACCGGAGGCGGCGATATCGACCTCTCCGGATCGGGAGCCGATCTCGTGGTTCGCGCGGGCGGACAGGTCGACCTGTCTCAGACGACCGGCGTCCAGAACTTCGCGACGGTGGCGATCACCACGGGTGGAGCCAACGCGAATGTGCGGATCGCCGACCGAGTCGATGGAATCGTCGTCGGCATGGTCGATGGGCTCGCCGGGATCTCGACGGGGAGCGGCAGCGTCAACGTCATCGCGGCGGGTGTGAACTCCGATATTCGTGTGTTGGAGAACATTTCGCACTCGGGGCCGGCGGAACTCGCGCTGACCGCCGACGATGGGATTTTCGTCGATGCGGGCGTGCTACTCACGGGCACCGGTGGTGGTTCCCTACGGCTCCGAGCCAACGCGGACAACGCCGTGGGTGATGGTGGTCTGGGGCTCGCGCGCGATTCCATTCAATTGGAGAATGGGTCGAGCATCGATGCCGGGTCGGGACAGGTCGAGTTGCGCACGGATGGAAGCGCCCTGGTCGGCGGCGATATCGTTCTATCGCACGTGATTACCGATAGCTCGAGTCTCGCGGCGGTGGTCGTTCGTACCGATGCGGGCATCATCGATGGAGGTGACCTCGGAGGAGCCGACATCGTGGCCGACGCGGGGCGCGTTCAGTTGGTCGCCCGCACCGGCATCGGATCGGCGAACCGACTGGAAGTCTCGGCCAACCGACTGTTGGTCGGCAACTCGGGACCTGGCGTGTCGGGGAATGTCAACTTGCGAGCGGTTCATTCCGTGCAAGTGGATGGACTTGTTCAACAGGGCACGTTGGCCGACTTGGTCGTGGATGGGAATCTCACGGTGGGAGGCTTGCTTACCTCCGGTAATCGGCTCGAACTTGATGTGCGTGGTTCAGTCACGGAAAACGCCGGTAACACCACTCTGGATTTCGTCGCGCCGGTGCTCGTTGTCCAGGCACAGAAAACCATTGGTGCCGCCAATGGAGAATCACTCGAGATTAGGACGGCGAATCTCACCGCCGAGGTAAGCCAGGCCGGTGCGATTCGCCTAGACAATCGAGCCGTCCAGACGGTGGTGGTCCAGAATCTGGAGACTCCCGTCGGCGATATTCTCTACGAACAGTCGGGTGGATTCTCGGCTAGTGTCCAAAACGCGACCGCGACGGCGGGCTCGATCGAATTGACCAACACCAATGGAAACTTGACTTTGGTCGACGTCTCGGCGAACGGAGTGGGTCGAGTCGTGCGCGGGACGACCATGGGAAGCGGGTCGATCATCGTGGACAAGGTCTCAGCGTCGAGAGGCACGATTGACCTGAATGCGGCCAACGCCATTTCCGAACGGGGAAGCGATGTGACCGCTGACTTGATCGGAGCGTTCGTGGAGTTGACGGCTCGCTCCGGCATAGGCGTTGGTAATTCGATCGAGGTCGACTCGCCTTCGGTGAATGCCGCCAATCTTGGCCAGGGAGATTTGGGACTTCGATCGGTCACGGGAGCCTCGACTTCGGTGGTCGCCCGAGTGTTGGGGCAGGGTGATGTCTTGCTCGACAGTTCGACCAACCGACTTGATCTCACGAGCGTTTCCGCGGCGGATGGCTCGGTGGTGGTGAATGTCGCTGGACATGACCTTCTCGCTCGCCAAGTTTCGGCTGGACAAGCGGGCGACGTGAGATTGGCGACATCGAGCGCGGGAGACATCCGACTCGATCGCATCACGGCCACTGGCGATTTGATCGTCCTGAATTCCGCTGGGGCGATCGTCGAGTTGGTCGCGGATGGGGGGACCGACTTGATTTCCGACGAACTTGTGCTCGTGGCGGCCGAGGGAATTGGTAACTCGAGTCCGATTGAAACCGCGGTGAACACGCTCGAGGCGCACGGTGGGCGCGGCGGAGTCGCCATCGTCAACCACGGAGATCTTACGATCCAAGATCTGCGATCCGGTTTAGGGCCAGCGAACACGGGACTATCCGGGGCGAACGGCGATTTGTCGATCGTGAACGATACCGACCTTGTCGTGGCTGATCGCGTGTTGCACGGTGGCGGTGGCGACATTGATCTCATGATCGCTCAACGCGGATCGCTCGAGATCGACGCGCCGCTGTTGAACCAACGAGGCAGTGTCTTCCTGACGGCGGGCACGACTCGCGATTCGGGGCTGTTGATTCGGGATAGTCTGCCCAATGGTCAAGTCGAGGTGCTCGCGGCGGGAGGCGGCCGAGTCTTGGGAACGGCGGGAGGCGACATCACGTTCGACGCTCCGTCCGGCGCTCACGTACTCGTCGCGACCGACACGGGTACGGCGACGAGTCCGACGCCGATCGTCGCCTTGGTGCCGGTGTTGCAGGGAGGTACCGTCGTCACGTCCTTGGGCAGCGCGCTGGTGGATGTCTATGTGCTGGGAGTCGCCGGTGAGACCAACATCAATTACTCACTGACGGTCAATTGGCACGACATCGTCGATCCCATCGATACCTTCCCCTTTCCTGGAAACCCGGCCTCCAACCCCAACACTCAATTCAACGGTGGGGTGCATCGCTTCGCCCATACTTACTTGTACGGAAATCCCGACACGCTCAATCCAGCGAACGATATTCCGTACACGCTTACGGCGAATTTTGATCCTCGGTTGGACTCACGGGGGAACGTGTTCTTTGGCATCCAGTTCTTGTCGGCCAAGAATCCCGTGCAGGAAACCGTGGCGAATACGCTACTCACCGTACCGGGTGACGGCTTGTTCGGCGCGATCGTGCCGCCACCGGCCCAGATCGACCGCATCCCCGAACTGACGACCGAGACCTTTTTCGTAACCAATTCGGCTCCCCCGCCGGTCGTTGATCAGTCGTTGGCCGACACGGCTCGCGACTTCCTGGAGGATGACGTACGGACCGACCAAACTCGGCTCTACTACCGGGTTGTTGGGATCGATGGGAGCGTTGGAATCGATGAGTACGAGTTGCCTCTCGACTTTCTTGCCGAAGGTCGTCTGTTTGAGTTCTTCAAGCAGTTGCCCAATGGGCAATACAACATCTATTTCAAGGACTCGGGCGAAGTTGACGTACAGTTGCTTTTCGAGCTTAACGTGAATGATCACCGGCTCGTTCCCAACGACGAACCTGGGCAAAAAGGCAACGACGTTGACGATTCGCAACAGACGTCGCAGGACTTGATGAGTGGCGAAAACACCGGAGTCTTGGATACGGTCGAAGCCCCGGAAGGACCAGCGGAAGGTGGCGCCGGATCGGTTGCCGCGAGCGACGATGTCCCTCGGAGCGAAGACGACGACGGAAGCCAAGGCACGGTTCGCCCGGCGGACCACGGTGACACATTCGTGATGGAAGGTGGCGACCGCGAAGAGGAACCTGGCGATTCGAGACTGGAGGAGCCGCAGGGGGCGACGGAGTCGAGCGGCCCGGCACGAGCGATCGTCTTGCCGGGGAAGAAAGAGAGTACGACGGTTGTTGGTGAGAAGGTATTCGAGTCGAGGGAGGCCGCCATGTCGGTTTCGCCTCGAGAGGTGGCCGCGGCGACGGCTCTGGTAACGGCGGGATGTTCCGTGACCGCATTGCGCTGGCGAATGGCTCGCAAACGAGCCGAGTCGAGCGAGCCGGATAAGAAATCGTCCGAACCGATGAGGAATGAGCACGGGGCCCATGGATCACACTCGCCAACGGCCAAGCGATTGGTCCGTCGCTTACAACGGATCCTTGAGAGTCAGTAGTTTGGTGCTGGAACCAATGATGGGAATCGGATTCGCATGACCGAACATAGGATCTGCCCAGGTTGCGGGAAAAGCGTCTCGGCCTCACGAGATGTCAGCGCTATCTGTCCGCATTGTGGGCAGCCCGTTCCCCGCCAGACGATTCCCGAGGCCGGTGTCTCCGAGGCAGGGACGATGGACTCCGCCGACGGCGAGCGCGGAACGCAAGGTGGCACGGTCGTCGACTCGCCCATCGATCCGCACAGTACGATCGATCCACACAGTACGATCGAGGGCTCCGTCACCATCGAGGGCTCGGCCTACCCGAGCGAACGTCCTCCGGCTTCCCAAGGAACGGTCGACGACGAGTTCATCTTGGGCGACGCCGCATCGCTCACCGATACTCCAGCCGTTGAGCCGACGTCGCGGACCGTAGTCGATTCGCCGGTTGATGTGGGGAAGACGGTTCAAGGCGTGGATGCGCGGGACGCCGCCGGTGAACCGTTGGCTGGCAAGCGGACGGTCGCCGACCTTGGCGACGGAGGCGGGACAGACGAGTCCCAGGCTCAAGACAGCGGCAAGACGGTCGCGGCCATGAACACCGTCGTCGCCGAGGATTTGCTCCGAGCCGCGGGACTCGACGCCGCGGGCCCAGGGCATGGCGCGGGAGCCTTGCACGATTCGACTCGAACGTTGGTCGCGGGAGACCGGACCGTCGACGCGAGTGGGAGACCGCCGCTTCCGCGGACACCGGAGGGTGCGGACGCTCCACGGCGAGATGGAACGCTGCAAGGTGGCGCGACCATCATGACGACGCTCAAGGGGCAAGAGTCGCCGGGGAGTCCGGATGATTCGGCTCATCTCAGCGTCCACGAACGATCCTTCGTCCCTCATCGTGACAACGCGCCTCAACGGGGTAGCGATTACGAGCTGATGAAGATGCTCGGCGAAGGTGGCATGGGCGTCGTCTACGCGGCTCGCCAAGCCTCGATCGACCGAGTCGTCGCGGTCAAGATGCTCAAGCCCGAGAGCGTGAACAACTCGGGACAGCGGTCGAAATTCTTGGCGGAAGCCGCCGTCACGGGTGAACTCGAGCACCCGAATATCGTGCCGATTTACGATCTCGGCAAGAACTCGACCGGTGCGCTCTTCTACGCGATGAAACGTGTCCAAGGCACTCCTTGGAACAAGAAGGTCGCTCAAATGTCGACGTCGGAGAACATCGACGTCTTGATGCGAGTCGCCGACGCGATCGCCTTCGCCCATGCTCGCGGCGTTATTCACCGCGACCTGAAACCTGAAAACGTCATGCTCGGCGGCTTCGGCGAAGTGTTGGTGATGGACTGGGGCTTGGCGTTACCGGTGAACCGTCGCAGCGCGGGCGGGATCGAGATCAAGCCAACGATGGGCGGAACGCCAGCCTACATGGCTCCGGAGATGGCGACCGGCCCGTTCGATAAACTCTCGTTCGCGAGCGATATCTACCTGTTGGGCGCGATTCTCTACGAGATCGTCACGGGCAAACCGCCTCACAACGGCGCCACCGTGATGAAGTGCCTCGTGTCCGCCGCCCGCAACGTGATATCGCCAACCGAGAAGACGGGTGAGTTGGTCGAGATCGCGCTCAAGGCGATGGCGACCGAGCCCGGCGATCGACATGCCTCCGTGTTGGACTTTCAGCAGGCGATTCGCGATTACCGGAATCATCTCGAAAGTATCACACTGGCCGAACGAGCCCAGGACGACCTCCAACGGGCGGAGGAAGGCGAGGACTACTCCATCTTCTCCCGAGCCGTGTTTGGGTTCGAGGAATCGCTGGCCTTGTGGAGCGAGAATCGTCGAGCCGAACAAGGACTTTTGGATGCCCGATTGCGGTACGCGCGGCTCGCCAAGGCCAAGGGGGATTTTGATCTCGCGACGAGTCTGCTCGATGCCTCCGTGCCGGAACACCAGGAGGTGTTGGCCGACGTTCAGTCCGCGATCGACGAACGCAGTGCTCGTGAACGCCGCTTGACCACACTCAAGCGCGCGGCGCTGGCCATGGCCGCCAGTATGTTCGTCGTGATCACGGCCGCCCTGCTGTATGTCATCAACGCGAATCGCAATGAACGCATCGCGCGCGATGAAGCCGAATTGGCTCAAAAGGCCGAGGTCAAACAGCGGAAGATCGCGGAGGAGAACTTTGAGTTGGCGGAAGCCAACCGTCTCGAAGCGGAAAGCAACGCGGCCGAGGCCGAACAAAACGCGATGGAGGCGGAAGCCAATCGCCTTGTCGCGGAGCGAAATGCCGAGGAAGCGCGGCTCAATGCGATCGAGGCCGATAGTCAACGGGCCATCGCCGACAAGAACGCGGAAGAGGCGAGGCAGAGCGCCATGGAGGCCTTGGAACAACGTCGGATCGCCATCGAGAACGAAGAAGCGGCGGTCGAGGCGACGCGAGTCGCCGAGCTGCGTCGTCAAGAAGCGGTCGAAGCCCAGATGATCGCGAACCAACGATTCGAGGAAGCCGAGGAGGCTCGCCGCAAGGAGACGCTCGCTCGCGAAGCGGCGGTCGAAGCCCAACAAGTCGCGATCGCGGCGCGTGACGAAGCGCAGCGACAGCGAGAGATCGCCGAATATGAGGCCTACGTCGCTCGAATCAATGCCGCCGCGGCCAAGATCGACGAGCAGAACTTTGATCAAGCTCGTTCCCTTCTCGCCGCTTGTCGTCCCGAGGCGGGCCAGACGGACTATCGCGATTGGGAATGGAATCGTCTGTGGTACCTCTGTCATCAGAGCCAACGGGATCTGGCCTTGGATTTTCCCGCGGAGAGCATTCGATTCGCTCCAGACGCTAGTTCATTCGTCGTGGGCGGACTCGATGGCTCGACTCAAATTCGTGATCTGGATGGCGAGCTGATCCAGCAGTTGCCCTCGACTGGTTCGCGCATCTTGGCGGTTGACTGGACTGGGGCGATCGCCCCGCGGCCCAATGGCGATCAAACCCTACTGACCAGTGCTCGCAACGAGCGCGAACGGTCGCCCGGTTGGATCGCCGTGGGAAGTGACGACCGTGAAACGCCAATTCAACTGTTCGACGCGGCGACGGGCGAACGAATCTCGCTGCTTGACGCGACCGACGGCCATACCGATGCGGTCACCAGCCTGCAATTCTCGGCGGATGGAACGAAGCTGCTGTCCGCGTCATTTGATCGGACGGTGAAGCTGTGGGACCTCCGCACGGGACGAGTCGAGCGAACGCTCGTGGGACATCGGCTCTGGGTTTGGTCCGCTCGCTTTAGTCCTGATGAACAACACATCGTTTCGGCCAGCGAGGACGGAACGGTCCGAATCTGGAACGCCGCCACGGGAGAAGCGTCGGCCCCATTCCTAGGCCATCAAGGACCGGTTTACGCGGCCGATTTCTCGGACGACGGTCGTTGGGTCGCATCCGGCGGTATTGATGGTTTGCTGCTGCAGTGGAGTTGGGATCCCCAATCCTTGGCGGGCTTCGACCATCGGCAAGCGATTCGCGATTTCCAGGCGGGACGACCTATCGAATCACGCACTCTCCGCGGACTACGAGTCCTCGCGGGCCATACCGCCGCGATTCGATCCGTACGATTCGCGGCACAAGCGGGACGACCGCTGATCGTTTCCACCGGACACGATCACACGATCCGCATGTGGGATGTCGAGACGGGTGTGGAACAAGGAGCCCTGCGTGGCCACGGCCGCTGGGTTCGATGTTGCGATGTTTCTCCGCAAGGCGACTGGATTCTCTCCGCCGGCTTCGACGGTGTCGCACGGCTCTGGGAGACCGGGCAAGCAGGCGAGACTCAAGTGCTGCAGTCACGTACCCTGCGGGGCCACGATGATTCGATCCTCGACGCTCGTTTCACGGCGGATGGTGAACACGTTGTTACCGCGAGCCGCGATCGCACGGCAAGGCTATGGAACTCCGCCGATGCGACGCTGGAGCGAACCTACCGAGAAGGTCACGCTTTCCTGACTCGCCGAGTCATGATGCATCCGACCGGCGAAACGATGGTGACATCGGCCGTCGATGGCACGGTTCGTCTGTGGAAGATCGACGACGGCCGTGAGCTACGAGTTTGGGAGGGAACGGGACGCAACGGATTGCTTGACATCTCCGCCGACGGTCTGTGGATCGCGACTGGGGCGATCGATAGCGGAGTCCGCCTGCATGCGATCGAATCCGACGACGAGTTTCATTTGGTTGGAGCCCACGAGGCGAATCCCACGGCGGTCGCGGTGGGACACGAAGTAAAGGTCGTCGTTACGGGCGATGAGCGTGGACGAATCGTTGTTTGGCGCCGATCCGAAAATGACTCGGTCGTGGAATTCGTTCCGGAAGTCGTGCGGCACCATACCGATCGGATCACCGATTTGTTATGGCTCGATCACGAGCGGTTCGTCTCCACGAGCCGCGATCGTACGGCCGCGATTTGGGACTTGGGAAATCTCGCGGTTCCGCGAATCATTGGCGTGGGACAAGAGGTGATGAGCGCGGCCGCGATCGACGCGGAGCGTTGCCTCGTACTGACTCGTAACGGTGATCTTGAATTGATCGAGTCGGCCACGGGTGAGACGCTGTCGCGGTTCTCGGTGCGAGGTGACTTGTCCGAGGAAGAACAAGAACGCTCGCGGACGACTCGCCTGGCGATCGACCCGAGTCGGACTCGTGCCGTGGTGGTTGACGAAGGCATTCGCTCGTTGCATTGGCTGACGATCGAGGGCGACGAGGTGAGCCGCGCGGAGCGAGTTACGAGAACGGAAGGCGAAGCCGTCGAGCCGATCTCGAGTGACTTGGTGGACGTTGCGTTCACGCTCGATGGCACCGCACTTGGCGTCGTGGGCGGAGCGACAACGCGACTTTTGAGTTCCGCGGCGAACGAGCTCGACGATCGGGGCCTCGGCATTGAACGGCGCCGTTATCAAGCTCAGGACGCACTCTCCTCCGTCGCGCTCGCTGAATCGGAAGGCGTTTCCTTGTTGGTGACCGCCAGCTGGGACGGATCCTTGTTCGTCTGGGACGAGGATCAAGGCGTCGTACGGCGGAAACTGGAGAACGCGCACCAAGGCCGGGTCACGACGGTCGCCATGACGAGTGATGGTTCGGAAGCCGCCAGCGGTGATGACCAAGGTCGACTCGTGGTTTGGAACGTCTCGGCTGGGCAGCAACGGTATGAGCTTGAGCTTCCCGACGGTATTCGTCGCGTGGTTTTCCTGGACGGGTCCGAACGCCTCTCATTGCTTGTGGGAACGGAGTCCGGCGAGGTCCTCGCGATCGATCATGCAGGAGCCATCGCGCTGCGATGGCTGGCCCATGAAGCCGCGGTGTTGGGCTTGAGCCCCAAGCGAGTCGATGGGGCTCTGCGAGTACTGACTTCCGGTGCCGACGACATCGCGCGGGCCTGGACGATTCCGTCGGAAGCAATTGATGGCGTCGCGTCGGATGATGTCGACCACGCTCCGACCGACTTCGACATCGAATTCGTCGGTCACTCGGCGGGAGTGAATTCGGTGGACTGGTCGCCGAACGGGCGACGTGTCGTGACCGCCAGCGATGATTTCACGGTCAAACTGTGGGACGCGCGGTCGGGCAAGGAATTACTGACACTCCGCGGCCATGATCGAGAAGTGACCACGGCACGGTTCGATGCCAGTGGCACGCGAATCCTCTCGGCCGCCCACGATGGACTGGCCATCATTTGGCTGGCACCGATTGAGCAACCCAGCGCTAACGGATCGGGTGAAGCCGCCGTCGAAGCTCGGTAGCCTTGGAGCCGTGCCGACCGTTTCAAGACATACGGTCGACGTACTTACACGGATGACCACGGGGCTCCGATGGTGTCGCGGTTGGCCAAGTCACCGGGGCTCCCCCCTTGTCCGCGTTTTCCCTGTGCCCGAAAACCAGCAGTAGCAGTGTCGTCTCACGGTACTCCCCCTTTCGTCGGAAGGTGGTTTGGAGTGAGTCGATTCATGCTGGTGGCCGAGTTGCTGGCGAAATGAGACGGACGGGAGGTGCGATGTTTACCGGACTGGTCGAGGGAATGGGGACGGTTGTTTCGCTCGAGACGCAAGGTCCCGGAACGCGCTTCGTCATAGACGCCGGCAAGGTGGCGGAAGGGGCCGAACTGGGAGACAGCATCTGTATTAGCGGCTGTTGTTTGACCGTGGTGGGAATTCAAGGCACTTGCCTCGAGTTCGATGCGGGGAGCGAGACTCTATCGCGGACCGTGCTCGGCGATCTGACGGCGGGCTCCGCGATCAACCTCGAACGTTCGCTACGAGTCGGTGATCGGATGGGAGGCCACTTCGTGACAGGGCACGTCGACGGAGTCGGAACCGTCTTGTCACGCGATGACGATGCGGATTGGTCGACCTTCTACTTCTCCGCCCCGGCTCACCTGCCGAGGGAAATCGCTGAGAAAGGATCGATCACGGTTGATGGAGTGAGCCTTACGGTCGTTGCCGCCGAAGTCGATCGGTTCAGCGTCGCGCTCATTCCACACACCTTGCAGGTCACGACCCTGGGACGTTTGCGGCAAGGGGACCGGGTCAATCTGGAGACGGACGTTCTCGCCAAATACGTTGGGCGAGCGCTTAACACTCGTCCCGCCGACTGAGCGGAGCAATTCCGGGCCTTTCATTTTGAAATGCCTAGATCGCCTAGGTTTACTTGTTTCGTGTTTGCCGACTGATCTGGAAGAAATCGAGGTGGGGCCGACAGGTGGACCGAACGAGTCACACGGCAGGTCGATCAAATTCGCGGAGACGAATGATCCAAGACGGATTCGCGAAGGAGACGTGCGATGAACCTGCTAATGATGGGTGGCTTTGTGGTGGCTTGGTTCGCGATTAGCTGGGCGGCTCGCCCGATTTCAAACGCCGAGATGTTTGGTCGACACTAGACTCAGGTCCAAGTTGACCGTGACTCGATCCAAAGTCCTTGGGCGGTCACCGTTCCACGATGACGATTGGTCGTCGATTCAGTTGAACCGGCAGCAGGGGCTGTTTCTGCCGGTTTCCTTCGGCTGGCAATCGGCAGCGTTTGCCGGTTCAAGTCGACGGGCTTCTAGAGAACTCCATGCGGTGTACCTCCCGGCTAGGGTTGCAGCGGTTGTCTAAACCTACTGGCCACAACGGTTTAGGCACATGGTCGCAAACTCCGTGAGTTGATTGTCGCCGTTGCCAACCACGATTGGCACTCGCCTTGCTTTAGGACATGACACGGTGATCAACGGATTGATTGCCGACTCATCGGGTTCCGACGCAGGCAAAAGGAGTGGCGATGTACGGGATGTACCTCAGCGCGGCTGGCGCCCAATCCTTCAGCCATTACGTCGACGTGATCAGTAACAACATCGCCAACGCCAACACGGCCGGTTTCCGCCGCGAGCTTCCGGTGCTCCAGGCCCGGCATGCGGAAGCGATCGAGCGAGGCGATGTTCCGGCCGGAATGGGCCTACGCGAGGACATTGGCGGCGGCGTCTATCTCTCCGAGACTCGCACCGATTTCACCCCTGGCAGCTTCGAGCAAACCGGTTCGCCCACCGATCTCGCAATCGCCGATCGCGAGGGAAAGACCTTCTTCGTGGTCGAGGGAGATCAGGCCGGGGAACAACTGCTGACTCGCGCGGGCAATTTCTACGTCGATGGGACCGGCACTCTGCGGACTCAAGATGACCGAGCCGTGTTGTCGGTCGGGGGAACCGCCGTCCGAGTCGATCCTCGGTTTCCGATCCATGTCGCCTCCGACGGCGTCGTGAGCCAACCGGAAGTCGGAGGCGGAGGCGTCCCCTTGTTGCTGCTTCAGCCCCGCGACCTCCTCGACCTCGAGCGCGCCGGAAACAACCTGTTTCGCAATTCGGGTCAGACGATTCCCGCCGGTCCGGCCGACCGCCAAGTGCGTCAGGGTGTCGTGGAACATTCCTCGACTCAACCGGTCTATGAAATGACGGAACTGATCAAGGCGAGTCGCGCGTACGAAGCGAACATCCGCATGATGCAGCACCACGACGAGACGGCCAACTCGCTCATCAGCCGATTGCTGACTCCCTAAACTCAATCGACCGAACACGGACTCCGTTGGTTCAACGCAAGGAAGCGTACAATGACCGTTCAAGCTCTCTACACCGCCTCGACCGGCATGCAGGCCCTCGAGTCCAAGCTCGACGTGATCGCCAATAACTTGGCCAACGTTGGCACGGTCGCCTACAAGAAGGACCGGGCGAACTTCGAGGATCTCTTCTATCGACACTACGTCGTGCCGGGCGCCGAACAGCAGGCTCCGCAGACGGGTGTGGGAACGGCGGTTGGACTTGGAACGCGCGTTTCCAGCGTGCAAACCAACTTCATGCAAGGCGCGTTTGAACAGACCAACCGTGAAACCGACGTCGCCATCGTCGGAAACGGATTCTTTCAAGTCTCCGATTCGGCCGGCAACATCTACTACTCGCGAGCCGGAAACTTCAGCATCAACGCGGACGGAGAACTCGTTCTCGGATCGGGCAACCTGGGCCGCCGAGTCGAACCAACGATCACGATTCCGCAGGACAAGGAATCGCTCTCCATTCGCCCGGACGGCACGGTCCTCGTCAAGCAAGTGGGTCAGCAAGACTTTCAACAGATCGGCCAATTGCAGTTGGCGATCTTCCGAAACCCGGAAGGGCTGATGAAGGTGGGCGACAATCTCTACTCGCCGAGCCAAGCATCGGGGCAAGCCAATCTCGTCACCGCCGGCGAACAAGGGGCCGGCGTGATTCAGCACCAGTTCCTGGAGCAGTCCAACGTCGAACCGGTGCGGGAACTCATCGACCTCATCCAAACGCAGCGCAACTTCGAACTGAACTCGCAGGCGGTGCAAACCGGCGACCAAATGATGCAGCTCATCTCGAGCCTTCGTCGTTAGTGGTTCCTCGGTCCAAGTGCCTACGACGCCCGCATAATCAAGTCGCGAAGGATCTGGTGGATGACTCGATTTCGCACAACTCGCATTTCCCTAGTACCAACGCTGCTGGTGGTGCTGGGATATGCCGTCGGCTCGGCCGAGGCGGCGGAAATCGTGTTACGGGAGCAGGTCGTACCTCAAGGCGAGCTGTTGCGACTGAGCGATTTGGCGGCGATCTCCGCCGAGACGGCCGAGAATCAGAGGGCTCTTGAATCGCTCGTCATGTTTCCCACGCCGGCCACTTCTCGCGATATCGAAGCGAGCACGATCCGCGATCGGCTGGATCTGCTCGGCATCGATCTGCTCGAGCATCGAGTTACCGGCGCGGCGCGCGTCAGCATTCGGCTGGCTCGGGATTCAAGCGAACTGTCGGACGAGCCCCTGTCTTTCGCGGACACGCAAGTCGATTCAGGCTTCGAAATTCGCGGTGATGTACGGACCGTGGGCTTCGCCGAAATCAATGAAGCGACCATCGAGTCGTTCTGTCGAGCACGAACTCAACGCGCTCTTGAGGAGCTTGGTTGGGAATGGACTGGCATGCGGCTTTCAAGCGAGACTCGATCCTTGCTCGAGCAAGGCTGCCGTTGGCTTGGAGCCGAGGTTCGTCCCGTGGATTCGGATTCCGAGGAGACGCCGGATGCGACGCCGCCTCGAGTCGTCTTGGTAGTCGACTACCAGGGTGCACGGCGCTCGCTGCCTCTCGACGTACAACTCGAGCCGATGCCGCGAGTCGTCTTTCTGCGATCGGTTGTCGAACGAGGTACGGTGCTCAACGAATCGCATGTCACCTTGCGTCCATGGCCGCGCCGTGATTCGGCCCGTACGACGAGCGACCTCGGCGAGGTGATTGGTCGAGAGGTGCGAGGCGGTTTGGTGGTGGATCGTCCCATCGACCCAGCACAGCTGACGCCGCCAACCCTCGTGAAACGCAATACCGAGGTGAGAATCAGCACGGACATTCCCGGCATTCGAGTCAGTTCCTTTGGCAAGGCCTTGGCTGACGGCGGAATGGACGACATCGTCCTGGTGCAATTGAACGACCCGCGTCGCCCAGTGCGGGCTCGCGTGACAGGTGAATCCGAGGTCGTGATCCTGGGAGGCGGCCAGTAGGGCCGTCGAGCTTGGAATTGAAGTCGATTACCGATGGCGTCGACGCGACGCGGAAGGAGCGAGAAATGCAGGGCAAGCTCGGCACGGCCGCAAGGTACTTGGGATTGGTCGTCGGCGTCTCGCTCGCGATGACCTCCGTTACTCGCGCCCAAAACAACAGCCTCTATCAAGCCGTTGACATGCGCGGACAAACTCGCCCCCTGACCATGGCTCAGGGAAGTCTGATCCGACAGGTCCCGCTGGCTCCACGCCAGATCGCCAAACATGACATCTTCACGGTTCGCATCGAGGAGTTGTCGCGGTTCTCGAGTGAAGGCGAGATGCAGCGTCGACGGACGATGAGCATTCTCAGCGTGATGCAGGACTGGGTTCGTCTCAATGGTCTCACCAAGGCCGAGCGGACCCAGCAGACCACGGGAGTCGACCCACGGATTCAGGGCCAATTCCAAGATCAAATCCGGGCTCAAGGCGATATCGAGGCTGCCGAGCGGCTGACCATGAACCTCGCGGTCGAAGTCGTGGACGTGCGTCCCAATGGCAATCTCGTGCTCGAGGGCCAGAAGGAGATTCGGATCAACGAGGAAGCGTGGATTGTTCGTCTCACGGGAACTTGTCGCCAAGAGGACATCGGAAGCGACCGCGTCATTCTGAGTGAGAACATCCTCGACTTGAATATTGAACGCGAGTTGGCGGGAGCCGTACGCGACAGTTACCGCCGCGGTTGGTTGATTCGGGGCTTCGACAAGATCTCGCCGTTCTGACACGAGGCCACCTGCCGACAGGGAGCCTCGTTTCGCCTTGCTCCTGGTCAATCGCTCTCCTCTCCCTCCCGAGTGAACGAAATGCCAACTTCATCCTTTATCCACCGGCCGCGGATCGCCACCTTGCTATCGGTCGGCCTCTGCGTCGTGCTCGCCGTGGCCGCCTCGCCAGCCCAGGGGCAAATTCGCATTCGGTCGATCGCTCGCGTGAAGGGGCAAGAGTCCCTGCATCTGCGAGGCGTCGGTCTGGTGGTTGGCTTGAATGGTACCGGCGACCCCGACCTGCCAACGACCTATCGCGCCTTGGGCAAGTTGCTCACCGGTTCGGGTTTTGAACTCAATCGAGATCTGAATGGTCGGGAGATGATCGACGAGTTCACTGGGACGCAGAACGCGGCGCTTGTGTTCGTTACGGCCGAGATCCCCGAGGGGGGGCTACGGCAAGGGTCACGAATTCGATGTCGCGTCGACTCGTTTGGCGCCGCGACAAGCCTCGTGGGTGGCAACTTGATGGAGGCGAGCCTCACGGGAGGACCGCTCGTGGTGGAAGGGGGTGAGATGCCCATTCTCGCCATCGCATCCGGCCCCGTGGACCTCGTGAATCCTCGCCATGCGACGGCTGGAAAAATTGATGATGGTTGCCAGGTCGTCGTCGATTTTGAACATCGCTTCACGTACGTCGCGCGGATCTCGAACGAAGGTCAGCAATTTCAAATCGATCCCCTAACGGGACGACCATTGCGTGGCTCGGACGAATTGGAGCTCGACGCTCCCGAAATGATGTTCTTCGACTTGGTCATCAAACCCGAGCACGCGACGTTCGGTACCGCCACCGAGATCGCCGAAACGGTGCGCGAGTACAGTTTCGTTCCCAACGGAGACGCCGAGGTCAACGCCGCGATCCCACGAGCCAAGGATCAAGTCACCGTTCAAGTGCCGATTCCCTCGCAGTATGCCGAGGACCCGGTGCAGTACATCAGCGAGGTGTTGGATCTCGAACTGCACAACAAGCCCAAGAGCACGACGGTGGTGATCAATCGCCAAAGTGGCGTGTTGATCATTGGAGATGACGTTCGCTTCGATCCCGCCGCGGTGAGCTCGGGCGGAATGATGGTCGAGACGGAATCGGTGCGACGCCTCGATCTCGAGGACAACGGCTTGGTGCCGCCAGGTCCGGGAGTGCAACTGAAGAAGTTGACCGCCGCCCTCAACCAGTTGCAGGTCCCCTCCGAGACGCTGATGGACATCATCGTGCAACTCAAGGAAGGCGGCTTCCTCTATGGCGAGCTGATCATTCAAGAGTAGTCGATTGTCGAACGTTCGATCGCCAGGTGTCGAACCGGAGTGAGTGATGAGCGATTTATTATCCCGCGTGCAGTCTCCAGCGGTCACGTTGTTCGCCGAAGGAAACAATCGGCAACAAGAGAGTGCCGCCCAATTCGGCGAGCAATTGCTCAGTCGACTCGAGGCGACGGCGAACGTCGAGTCAACGAGCGACGGCGAGCTCGCGACGTCAATCGGAAATCCGAGTGACGGCGAACTGCGGCAGGCATTCGATGACTTCGTCGGTCAGACGCTGTTCGGTTCCATGCTGGCCGAGATGCGAAAGGGATTGGAGGGACCGGCTTACTTCGGGGGAGGTCGAGCCGAGGCCGTATTCCAAGGTCAACTCGATCAACACATGGTCGAGGAGATCTCACGGGCTTCAGCCAGTTCCATCACCGAACCGATGTATGACTTGTTCATGGTGAGCCGGTAGTGGCGACGATGGTACGAGTCCCGCGTCGGGCTCGATCATCAACGAGAGCGATTGGACACGCGGAGCGTACGAGGGGAATCAAGGATGGATCAACCAACGACCGTCGATATCGAAGCCGAGATCGCTCAGTTGCTCACGGACATGACCTCGATTCAGAGTTCCTTGCTCGAGGTGTTGCGGGCGAAGCGTGAAGCGGTCAAGAGCAACGATACCGCGACCTACCGCGAACTCCTCGACGAGGAGTCGCGGATCTATGAGTTGCTAGGGAACGTGAACGAGCGTCGCTCCGAAATCCTGTCCGCCGCGAACCTGCAAGGTTTGAAGGGGGAGACGTTAAAAGAGGTGTCTCTACGGCTCCCGGAGACTCGGCAGTCTGGGCTGACGCGAAAGATTGGCGAGACCGACAAGATGACGCAAACCTTGCGGCTCGAACAGCTCACGAATTGGGTCGTGGATCAACAATGCTTGCTCTATGTGAGTCACCTGCTGGAGATGATTGCAACGGGAGGAAGGCTTAGGCCGACATATGGGAGAAGCGAGTTCGGCATGCGCGGATCCTTGCTCGACCACGAAGCCTGAGTCCATCACTTCTGAGTCGTTCACCGCGCCTGCCTAATCAGGGAGGGCCTCGCGGTGTCATTGTTCTCGGTGATGAACCTCAGCGCGCAGTCGCTGATGGCCAACGAACTCGGTATCCGAGTCGTTTCAAACAACATTTCCAACGCCAATACCCCGGGTTACATCCGGGAGCAGCTCAACGTCACGCCTGGCCCCATCCAGCGGATGGGAAATCTCAATCTAGGCACGGGCGTCCGCGTTCAGGGCATCGAACAGTCGATCGACGTATTCGTCGCGAGTCGCCTGCGCGAGGCGAAGAGCGACCTCAACGGTGGCACGGAAGAGCGGGACGTGTTGCTGGAGATCGAGAGCATCTTGGGCGAGCTGAACGATAACGATTTGAGTTCCGGACTCAATCGCTTCTTTTCCAGTGTTCACGATATCGTCAACCAACCCGATTCGGTCAGTCTCCGCAATGTCTCGGTGTTGGAAGGTCAGCAGTTGACGACCGACATTCGCGCGATCGATTCGCAGTTGCGGACGGTGCGTGGTCGGGTCAACGATCAGATCGCGGACGGTGTGGACCAGGTCAACTCGTTGCTCCGCGAAATTAGCGATTTGAACGTCAAGATTCTCGAGGCGGAGGGTGGGCTCGTCTCGAGCAGCGCGGCGGTGGGCTTGAGGGATCAGCGACTGCTGGCCGTCGAGAAACTGTCGGAATTGGTCGATGTACGAGTCGCCGAACAGGAGCAGGGGACCGTCAGTGTCTACGCTGGCGGTGAGTTTCTCGTGTTCGACTCGACCTACCGGCAACTCGCGGTGACCACCGAGCCGGATCGAGGGCTGGTGACCAATCAACTCGTATTGAGCGACACCAACGGACCAGTTGATTTCTCGACCGGCAAGCTTGGAGGTTGGTTGACGGCGCGCGATGTGACGTTGGCGAACACCATTGATAAGTTCAATGATTTCGCTCGCAATCTGTCGTACGAGTTCAACCGGATCTTCTCGTCCTCCCAGGGATTGCGAGGCAATACGGAGCTCACATCGAATCAACGAGTGGAGTCGATTTCGGCGCCTTTGGATGAGGCCGGGCTCGCGTTCACGCCGGAAAGCGGTTCGTTCTCGGTACAAGTTCGAGATATCGATACGGGCCAGGTCTCCACGACGGAGATTCCGATTTCGCTCCAGGGTCTTGATGACGACACGAGTCTCGAGGACCTCGCGGCGAGCATCGACTCGATCGACGGACTCACGGCCACGATCAACGCGAACCGACAACTCGTGATCTCGACCGATCGACCGGGAATTGAGTTCGCGTTCGCGGACGATACGTCGGGAGTTCCAGCGGCGTTGGGCTTGGCTGGGTTCTTCACGGGGACCGGCGCGTCCGACATTGGTATCTCGGACGACCTCAAGCGTGATCCTTCGCTGTTCGCGGCTTCCCAAGGAGGCATCGGCGTCGATTCGCTTTCGGCCCAGGCTCTCGCGGCCCTCGGTGACCAACCGATTGAATCGCTTGGTGGGCTATCAATCACGCAGATTTATGAGCAGATCTCGGTCGAAGTCACGCAGACGGCCGCGGCCGCCAAGGCGGAAGTCGATGGCCTGGAAGTCTTTCACAACATGATCGAGGCCGAGCATTTGTCGATCACCGGAGTGAGCTTGGACGAGGAGGCGATCAAGCTGATGACTTATCAGCGCTCGTATCAGGCGTCGGCTCGAGTCATCCAAACCGCCAGCCAACTGCTGGAAGTGCTCGTCAATCTGTAAGTCGGTCCGCTGCCTAGCCGCACGTTGATAAAGGGACTGTCGATGTCCGGTGTCTACCCGATACCCACGGGGCGCGCGAGTGATACGCTCCTCCACGCTCGCATGTTGGCCCAGTTGGCCTTCGACCAACGCAACTTGCTGCTCTCGCAGGAGCAGATCAGTACCGGACGAGCGTTCTCACGCCCCAGTGACGCCCCTTCCCAGGCGGTCCGCGGCCTCGAGATTCAACGGACCATCGAGGTCAAGGAGCAGTACCAGGTCAACATCACGACGAGCCAGTCCTTTCTTGACGCCGCCGACGCGGCCGCCACCGGGAGTCTCAATACGATCCGCGACGTGCGAGCCTCGATCCTGACGGCCATCAGTACGACGACGACCGCGACGCAGCGCGATTCGATCATCTCCGAGATTCAAAACGCGATGGGTTTCGTCGCCGATTTGGGGAATACGACGTTCCGAGGCAGACAACTGTTCGGCGGTTCCGAGAACACGCTGGCCACGTATCAAGTTGGCTCGAACAACTTGGTCACCTACAACGGCAATTCGCAACTGTTGACGACTTTCGCCGACCGCGATTTTCGTGTGCAAACCAATTTGCCGGGGGCCGACATTTTTGGCGGTTTGAGCGCGTCGGTGATTTCGGACATTGGGCTGAGCCCGAGTCTACAGGAGTCGACACGGTTGTCGGACCTCTTCGGAGGCGAAGGAGTGTCGCTCAGCACCATTCGCATTAGTGATGGGAACAAGCAATCCGACATCGATCTCAAAGGAGTCAAAACGGTCGGCGATTTGATCGGTCGAATTCGCCGCAATGCTCCCGAGGGACGAACACTCAGGGTTGAGATTCAAGGCAACCAGTTATCGATCGATTGGGCCGACCAATTGGGTGGCACCCTGCGCATCGAGGACTTGTCGGGCGGGAGCTTCGCCAAGCGACTGGGCATCGAGCAGCTTTCGGGTAACTTCCTAGGTGCCGTCAGCAGTCTCGATTTGAATGCGGCGGTCCGTTCGACTTCCGCGCTAAGCGACCTATTTGGGACTCGGGCCAGGGCCCGGATTGAGTCCTCGGATTGGGACAACGACATCGCGATTCAAGCCCTGGAAAATGGGTCCGCCGGCAATGGCTACCATTTCCAACTCGTGGACGACGCGCTGCTGACTTCTGGACCTGGAGTCGACGCGGGCAATGAAACGGTGTCGTTTAGCCCAGTTGCGACACCCGCCCAAGCCGCCGTTACGCTCACAGGCTCGAACAACGACCTCGTGCTCACCGCCACGACGCCGGGCACCGACTTTAATCACGTCTCCATCCAACTGGTCAACGGTGGCGCGATCGGTAACACGGCGACCGCCACCTATGACGCGTCGGCTGGAAGACTGAATCTCGTGGTCGACGGGAGTGGCGGCACCCAGATTCAAACCCTGCTCAACGCCATCAATGCCGAGGGGACTTTCTCCGCCGCGTATGATCCGACGACGCCGGCCGACGGTGGCTACGTCCCCACCGCTCCCATCTTGGCGGCGGATCTCAATAAGGAAGTTGGCAACACGTCGCAAAGCGGCGGCGAGGCGAACACGTTCTTCGTTCACGTCAACGCGACGAACTCGACGGCGAACGACGTGGTTTCGGCTCTCAGCGCGGATGCCACGTTCAGCGATCTCTTCGAGGCCCGGCTCGATACCTATGACGGCGCGAGTCGCTCGAACCAAGGTACGGGACGGCTTTCGTTTTCGTCGATTGGAGCGAGCGTTGGCGGAGAGGGCGAGTCGATCGACCTTGCTTCGGGACTCCAGATTACCGTGGGTGAGCAGACCTACACCGTACGATTCGAGGGAGCCAAGACCGTCGAGGATCTGTTGAATCGCATTCAGTTCTCGGGTGCCCCCGTCTTGGCCGAGTTGGACGGAACGGGACACTTGCAGGTGCGTTCGAGACTGAGCGGCGCTAACTTCTCGATCGGCGAGAATGGAGGTGTCACTGCGACTCAGCTTGGGCTACGAAGTTTCAGCGAATCCACACGAATCGATGCGCTCAACTTTGGCAGGGGCATCGAGACAAAGGAAGGGACCGACTTCACGATTCGTCGAAACGACGGTGTCGAAATCGAAATCGACGTGAGCTCGGCGCGAACGATTGGCGACGTACTCGATTTGATCAACGATCATCCTGACAATCAGGATAGTGGTCGCGTCGAGGCTCGATTGGCCCTCGTCGGCAACGGCATCGAGATCGTTGACGATGATCCCGTCGGGGAGCAGACACTCACCATTCTCTCGGCTTTTGGAAGCCGCGCGGCGGAAGGACTCGGGTTGATACCGGCGGGAGCGACGGAGGGTTTTGCCAATCAAGGCGCCGAGCCAACTCGCGCGGCTCTTGACGTGGAGCTGCCAATTCCAAATGACGTCAACACGGCCTTTCGGCTGGAGGCGGTCGAACCAGGCAGTAACTACAACGGCGTCAAAGTGATCCTTGTCGACGGTGGGGCCATCGGAGATACCGCCACCGCTGTCTACGACGGTGGAGCAGGGACGCTTACCATCACGATCGATCCCGGGGCGACGACGACCAACCGTGTGCTACAGGCCATCGAGGCGGAAGGGCATTTCCGCGGTGAACTTTCGACCACCGCCGGTCCTAACAATGGCACGGGCGTTCTGGGAACACTCGGCTCGCTAGGAATTACCGCGGGAGGGTCCAGCACTCCCGAGGCGCAACCAGCGAAGCTTGCCCTGGCTTTCCCCTCACCCGCGGATGTCAACACGTCGTTCACCATCGAGGCGCCTTCGGGGGGAACCTTCTGGAACGGAGTCGAAGTCATCTTCGACAATTCACTCTCGGGAGACGTGGCGGTCGCATCCTACAACTCCGGGCTGAAACAGCTGACAATCAGCCTCGATGCCGCCGCGACTTCCACCAACACCATTCTTTCGGCGATCAACCTCGAAGGAACCTTCAACGCGGCGCTGGACCTTGAGACCGATCCCACCAATGACGGCACGGGAATTCCTGGGGCGGCGGGCACCCAAGGATTGCTGGAGGGGGGAACCGCCGAGGCTCTGCAGGGGAGAGACGTGAATCCGCAAACCACGGGCGGAGTCTTCGATTCATTCTCACGTCTCATCCGCGCGTTGCAGGGAGATTCGCCCGATCTGGGTGAGCTGGAGAGACTGGGGGATCAACTCGATGACGATATGACGCGCATCAACTTCGCATTGGCGGACATTGGAGCGCGTAGTCGGGCGCTCGAGGTCGTTCAGACGCGCGTCGAGGATGAATCGGTCTCGCTCCGCGCGACTCTTTCGGAAGAGGTTGATGCCGATTTGGTCACGGTGATCTCG
>JAGQPS010000019.1:0-2728 GCA_020426595.1 Planctomycetales bacterium | reverse complement strand
CTCGAACATGACGGCTCAGCAAGCGACTTATGAAGCTTCGTTACGTTTGATTGCTCAGTCCTTTCAATTATCGCTCCTTGAGTTTCTGTAGTAGCGATTCTTCTCAACCTATCGGTCCGAACGTCCGATTCAACATGATGAGCGCGGGAGTA
Organism: Planctomycetales bacterium; assembly: GCA_020426595.1. Taxonomy (GTDB): domain Bacteria; phylum Planctomycetota; class Planctomycetia; order Pirellulales; family Pirellulaceae; genus UBA11682. The sequence continues at coordinate 2,576 of JAGQPS010000019.1, read as the reverse complement.
TCGCGCGCACCAAGCGGATCCAGTGGGAGGTTGGGCTCAATGAAGGTCACAACGACTCGATTTGGGGAAGTCAAAATCGAAGCGGACGACATCCTGCTTTTTCGGAGCGGGCTGATTGGCTTTGAGGACCTTCAGCACTGGGTCGTACTGGCCGACGGCGAGAACGACGCCGTTGCTTGGTTGCAGTCGATGAACCGGCCCGAAATCGCCTTGCCAGTCATTAGCCCGCGTCGGTTCATTCCCTCGTATCAGGTACATGTCGAGGGAAGAGATGTCGATGGCCTGCAGCTCAACGCTTCGGATCAAGCGTATGTGCTCTGTGTTGTCTCGAGCAACGAAGAGGCGGTGACCGCGAATCTACGTGCCCCAATCGTGATCAACCTCGATCGGCGTCTCGGTTGCCAAGTCATTACGACGGATGAGCAGTCCCTGCAGCACGAGATCCTGCCGCTTCCCGTGCATCTCCGTCGAACGGCCTAGACCGGTTCGAGGGATCCTCTCGAGTTTTACTCAACGACGACGGGTTTCGTGGTTACGTCGGCAGCGGTTTGCTCAATGCCGTTCGGCATCGCTGCATGAACGGACTCGAGCGGGGGCGTGTAGGGCGTTCCGCCTCGAACATCATTGCGTGTTGCCGCGGCGTTTCTTCTCGTCGCACCTTTGGCGAACTCGGCTGAGTTTAGTCGTCGCGCGACCTGTGGCGGAACATCGCGGCTCGACTGCGGGGAGTTCGTCGCGTTTCTCATGTCAGGACCTGATTCCTCCGAAGCGTTTCGAGCTTTGGTAGAGTCGGACGATCCGGCATATCTCGCATCCTGCCGCGACTTCTGGGATTGCTCCAAGTGCACGCCGATATCTCACCTTGCCACGATGCTGACAGCGGTTGGTGTGTGGTGTGGCTTCATGTGAGAAGCCGAGGCAAGTCACCTCCAGTGGTTTGCCATTGATGAATTCGCAACGTGGGAAGGAGCCACCGATGCTCGTTTTGTCGAGACACCGCGACGAAAGCATCATGATCGGAGACGACGTCGTGATCACGATTGTCGACATCCGCGGTGACAAAGTTCGGCTAGGGATCGAGGCTCCGACCGACATCCCTGTTCATCGACAGGAGGTGTACGAGGCGATCAAGCGCGAGAACGAGCGTGCCTCCAAGGTCAACCCCAATACGACTAAGGACTTGGGGAAGTAGTGGAGCGAACGAGTGGCCGCGCGAGCGACCGCTCGGGAATCCGCGATCAGGAGGTCACGGATTCAGACTTGGGTTTCTAACGGATTAGGAAACGACGTTCGGCGATTTAGGGAGGGGAACTTCGGCCAGAGGATGGCAAGAGGAAGTAGGCACGAGCACTCGTTTGCTTGGTTCTGCGTCCCTTTCTTTTGTTGGCATGGCTGCGCCAATTTCGTGGTCTATGGTTTTCACGTCCGACTACGTGAAAGTCGTTGGTTGTTTGTCTCGCTCGCCAAGCCCGCTCTTTAAGTTCCTTGAGGGAACTTGAGAGAAAGGGTCAGGATGTGCGGAAATTCGCTAACGGTGATCTAGTTTTCGGATGCAGGGCGAAAGTGGAGATGGTTCCACCGAGTCCCGGTGACCACGACATTGTTTCGCAACCTGTTTTCTGGCAGTCACCGATCCCCGAAACGTCCTCGAAGTCGACCTCAAGTGAGAAGGGGTACTAAGGAATGAGCCGAATCAACACGAACGTCAGCTCGTTGGTCGCGCAGAAGACGCTGTCGCGGTCCAATGGTGACCTGCAATCTGCGTTGACTCGATTGAGCACCGGTTTGCGTATTAACGCCGGTAAGGATGACCCGGCCGGTTTGATCGCGAGCGAAGAGCTCCGATCGGACATCACGAGTGTCACCAAGGCCATCACCAACAGCGAGCGAGCCGCTCAGTTGATTGGCACGGCGGACAGTGCCTTGAGCCAGGTATCAAGCCTGCTCAACGACATCCGTGGCCTTGTTGTCGAAGCCGCCAACACCGGCGCTCTCAGCGACGAGCAGATCGCCGCGAATCAATTGCAGATCGATTCCTCGCTCGAGGCGATCGATCGAATCGCTCAAACCACCACGTTCCAAGGCAAGACGCTGCTCGACGGAAGTCTTGATTTTCAAGTCTCCGCTGGAACGGGTTACTCGACTGTTTCGGAACTGACGATCGACCAAGCTAACTTGGGTTCGACCGGTTCCATCGACGTCGAGGTCGATATCTCGGCCGCCGCCACCCAGGCTGGCCTGACCGCCGATCCCCTGGCCACGGGCCAAGTCACGATCGAAGGTCAAACCTTCACTTTGACCGCGGCGAGTGGTCAAACGATCGACAATGTCACGGTCGCGATCGCCCAAGGTGGTGCGACCGGCGCCGCTTATGCCGCGGGCACGTTGACGATCACCCTCGACAACACCGACGCCGCTATCACGGCGGCCGCGATCCAAACGGCGATCGACGGCGTGGCCGAGTTCGCTGGAACCACCGTGACTGGTACGGGCACCATCGACGGTACCGATGCCGCTAACGTGAATGCGAACGCCGCCCAACTCGATCGAGTCCAAGACTTGGTCGTCCGCATCAG
>JAGQPS010000199.1:6692-9281 GCA_020426595.1 Planctomycetales bacterium | reverse complement strand
GGCTGTGGTGCGGCGCCCCCGTTGGGGGCTTAGCAAACCGTGGTTCGACTCTTTTGCACCCAAAGCGCCTTGTTGCTTGGGCGCGAATCGCATCCGTCGGACTTAATGCAACAGCCCGGTCAGCGAGGGATGCTTCGACTTCTCAAACCAGCCGACAATTCGTTACGCCACCAACCACTTGGCTAGAAATCATTCGGGACCTGCGGCGCTGCGTTGGGCCCATAACGCCTTGGACTGGTCGAATCGCGCATCCCGTGCCGCGACTATGATAGGGGTTTCGCGACTGAATCCATCCAAGGCCGGCCTTCCTCGTGGCGGGGCTGGAGTGCTACCTTGGGTGGTCTCCGATACCAACATGCACACGGCCACCTTGAGCCGTGGACATCGAGTCGAGAGCCCGTTGAGTCGAAGGGTCCATTGTGAGCGCAGGTATTCGCATGAATGTCGTGACAGGTCGAACGTTTCGAGTCGCCTCGGTTGGAATGTCCTTGCTGATGGCGATCGGCGTGCTTGCCATGCCGCTGGCCCCGGCCATTCAAGCCCAAGAACAAACGCAGGAACCGAGGGAGCTCGGTGTCGCGCTCGATCGAGCCATCAACTCCCAAGAACACCTTGGAACGGCTCTGCGGCCGGTACCCGATCGCATCATCCGTGATCAGGCCAACGCCGCGAAGTTGGTTCAGTTGGTGAATGGCTGGGATCTGGAAACCGCCCTGACCCGTCTCGAGGGAACCAGTCAATTGGCGATTTCGATCGGGCTCATGACGAATGCCTTTGGTGATCCGATCGTCGCCAAACTCCGCTCGGACACGCAGGTTCAGTATCTTAAGTTCGCCGATGCGATGATTGGCGATCCCCAACCCGAGAACAATCGCGACTTGGTCTTCCTGTTGCAGTGGTTGGCGGCGGGCAATACCGAATCGGGAGCCGACCGAGTCATTCGAGCGGCCAAGGCGGGGATCGGGACCGATGAACCTCTCTGGCCCATCGTTTTCGATCCCTACTCAACCGACTCGCCCCAGGCTCGCCGAGTACTGGACGCGCTCGCGGATCCCATTCCCCCTGGCATGATCGGACTCGGAATTCTGGAATGTGCGAACGGCTTGTCGCTTGGAGGCGTCGAATTCCATCACCCATTTGATTCCGACGCGGGAGCGGAATTGTTGGCGGGTTGGCTAGGACGGAAGGACGATGCCTCGAGTTCCGAGGCCCAAAGCGCCACGGCCGCGCTTCCCTTCATCAAGCACGCGCGTCGTAACGAGCTCCTTCAGTTAGCGGTCGATCATCCGCATCCGTTGGTTAAGGCCGAGGCGGGTTGGGCCTTGGTGATGTTGGAGGATCAGCGAGGGATCCGTTTGTTGCAGGCGGTTTGTCGAGATGTGCGCTACAGCGTTACCGCACAGATCTATCTTGAGGAATTGGAAGCAGCCGATCAGATTCCGGCCGAGTGCAAGGACGATGATTTCGCCGTGCGAGCCGAGTTCTGCCACTTCCTTAGCTTGCCCGATCAACTCGGTGAACCTCCCGCCGAAATCTCGCTCGTCGGCAGCCAGGTTCTGGTCTGGCCTCCCACCGGAGACCGTCGCCGCATGTCAGTCGTTCGCTTCAAGTACGTCGACGAGGATGGCGGCGTGCTGCAGGAAGGTGTTGGCGTCGTGGGAAGCTTGTTGGCTTGGCTCCCGGACCTTACCAACGTGGAAATGTCGGGGGGCGATGTGCTGGCCATTCACTGCTGCTACGAGTTGCGAGCCAAGGGTGCGGCCAATGCTCCCGACAAGATCGACGCGGCCACGGGGCTCGCGTTGATTCGAGCGGCGCAACGCTAGAAACATCACTCGCTTCGACGCCTCCAATTCGCGGACGTCTCGATTTCGCCACGCTTCGCGTCCTCGGGCCGGCGACTCGAAACAAGACTCCGCGCCCCAAGAGCCATCTCGGCATGGCGATCGGTTCCTCCGACACGCCTCACCGCGCGCGTCTCGTTCCGTGCGCCGTCCGCGCGACTAGCGACTAGCGACTAGGAAGAAACGCGACCGTGAACCAGTAATTACCCAAGGTCTCGATGATCTGTCGAAACTGCTGGAAGTCGACCGGCTTCTTGATGTACGAATTGCATCTCAATTGATACATCTGCGTGAGGTCACTCTCGGCGTCCGACGTGGTGAGAATCACGACCGGCAGTGAGCAGAGCTGCCCGTCGCGTACGATTTCGGATAGCGCTTCACGACCGTCCATGATCGGCATGTTCAAATCGAGCAGGATCAAGTCGGGAGTGGGCGAGGAAGCGTATTCCCCTTGCTTGCGCAGGAATGCGAGACAATCCCTTCCGTTCGATACGTGATAAAGATTGACCGAGAAATTGGCTCGCTCAAAGCCCTTGCGAGTCAGCACGACATCATCGTCATTGTCCTCGACCAGCAGCACGTTCGCGGGTCGGCCCGAGTCCATGATCTTCATTCCCTTGTTTCTCCTTCACTCATGGTCGTTTGTTCGTCGAGCTGTTGCGTGCACGCCGGCAAGGTCAAGTGAAACGTGCTACCCGCCCCCTCCGCGGAGTCGACCCAGATCGTTCCACCGTGTCGCTGGACA
>JAGQPS010000199.1:0-6594 GCA_020426595.1 Planctomycetales bacterium | reverse complement strand
GAGTCCGATGCCCGTGCCCGGATATTCGGTGGACGTGTGGAGGCGACGAAAGATCTCGAAGATCCTCTCGTGATGAGCCGGATCGATGCCGATACCGTTGTCGCGAATCTCAAGATGCACGCGATCCTCCTCGATCGATGCGGCGAGATTCACAACCGGTGGCTCCGCGCCATGATACTTAATGGCGTTGCCAATCAAGTTGAGCAGAAGCTGTGATACCTGGGCCGGGTCCCCGACGACGCGCGGCAGCTCCTCCCAAGTCACTTCGGCCTGGGTCTCGTCAATGGAGGCGGTCAACAAGAGCCGAGCGTCCTCCACCGCCTGATTCAGATCGACACATTCGAACGGAGCGCCACGAGATTCAACGCGCGAGTACGCCAGCAGGTCCGAGATCAAGGACTGCATGCGATGACAACCTTGCACGATGCGGTTGATGTAGTCATCCGCGTTGGAGCCAAGATTACCCGCGTACTCCTCTTGTAGGAATTGTGCGAAGCCAGCGATCGAACGCAGCGGCGTTTGCAGGTCGTGGGAGGCGACATAGGCGAACTGCTGCAACTCGGTATTGCTCTGCGCCAATGCATCATTGGCCGTCTGCAATGCCTCGTTCAATTCGGAAAGCTGCAGCTGTGTCTCGATCCGATCGGTAATGTCGATGTGCACGCCGATCATTCTCTGGGGTTGATCCTGTTCGTCGAACGTCGCTCGTCCTTCCGATTGAATCCAGCGATACGTGCCATCGCGACAACGCATGCGAAACGTGGATTGGTAGTCGGTCATTCGACGAGTCAAATAGCGTTCGACCAAGTCAAGAGCGGCCGCGCGATCCTCGGGATGCAGACGCGATTCCCAGTCGGTGAACTTGGAGAACGGAGTCTCCGGGCCGTAACCGAGTTGCTTCTTAAACGTGTCCGAATAATACACGTCTCCCGTTTGGTTATTCCAATCCCAGAGGCCAACGTTGGCGTTGGTCAAAGCCAACTCAAGTCGCTCGAGCGTTTCTTGAAGTGCTCCACTTCGCTCGGCCACCATGTTCTCGAGTTCCCTGGTGAATTGCTTGTGAGCCTCCTCGATCCGTTTCCTTTCCGTGATGTCGGCGATCGCGCTCAACACCATCGTGCCGTCCTGTGTGGGCACGGGATTGAGTCCGATCTCCACGGGAAACTCGGAACCATCCTTGCGGCGTCCCTTCAGGTCGCGTCCTTGGCCCATTTGCCTTGCTTCAGGTGAATCGAAGAACATCTCGCGAACTTGCGGATGTCCTAGGCGAATGCGGTCGGGCAACAGGATCTCGACGGGTTGTCCCAGTAACTCGGAACGGTCATATCCAAATAGCGACTCGGTTTGGGAATTGACCAACGAGATGGCGCCCGTCCTATCGATCATCACCATCGCGATGGGAGCCGACTCGACCATCGCGGTGACCTTGCGCTCGAGCCGTTTGCGATCGGTGATATCGAGAAACGTCACCACGGCTCCGGTAAGCTCTCCATCATGCCTCACCGGATACGACCAATACTCGGCCGAGAACCGAACATCGGCGGCCCGCCGGAAGGTCGCTTCATCCGCGTGCGTCTCTCGCCCCTCGGCCAATGCCCGGCGCAGGGATTCCAACTCGCGACGCTCCGGTACAAGCTCTCCACCAAGGACATCGATCACTTGCCGCCCAAGTACCTGGTCGGGCGATTCGAGCCCCAGGAGTCTGAGTCCCGAGGGATTGATGAACGTGCAGCGCTCTTGCGTATCGACGCCGAGAATCCCCTCGGCCGTCGAGTTGAGCAAGTTGGAAACTTGAAGTTCTCGGTCGTGAAGCTTTTGGAGGACCACCTTGCGTTCCGACAAGTCACGCACGAACGCGCTGAACTCGATCGTGTCGCCCTGTCGAATGGGGACAACGGTCAACTCGACGGGAAACTCCTCGCCGGTTCGTTTCAAGGCGGTCAACTCCATGCGTTGATCAATAATCTTGGCGACGCCGGTTCGGCGGAAATCACGGAGCCCGACTCGATGAGCGCGGCGATGTTGTTCGGGGATCACCATCTCCGCCAAGTCGCGACCAATGATCTCGTCCGCTTTCCATCCAAAGAGTGACTCGGCGTTCGGGTTCCATTCCACCACGATGCCCAACGCATCAATCGTGATGATCGCGTCCAACGATCTTTCCACCGTGAGCCGCATTCTTCCTTCGCGCAGCGCCAGCTGATCTCGTTGACGCTCGAGGTCAGCGATCTCGACGCGCAGACTCGAATCATTGTCGAGCGGATCGTACGGCTCCTCCGCCCCCCAAGTCTCGGCCGGCGGCGTCGAATCCTCGAACCGGGGCCAGATGGCTAACAGCATGACCCCGGCGATCAAGAGACGAGCGACGATATCGTGCAGGCCCGCTTGGGTCGCCAGACCGACCACCAGCGTGGCGATGATGAGGGCCACCCCAGAAAGAAAACGGAGTCGATTGCTTGAAGTCCGTTGCAGCAGCAGCAACCAAGCGATCCCGACCAGCGGCACGGCAATGTGTCCACCGGAAAGCGAGTCGACCAAGACCAACGCGGCGGAGACCACGACTCCGCCTATCAGCCAGCTCGCTGGTTCGTCGGACGAACTTGTCATGTCGACGTTCTCCGCGATGAGAAAACTCTCGTCCGTCGATTCGAGGCGACACGTTCCCGCATTACCCGAGTCGCGACTTGGTTTCGTTATTGTGGAAAACGTATGAGCGAGAAGAAAGGGTTTGTGAAAAGAGGAACGAAGTTAAGTGCGAACGTCGTATCTCTCCGCGACGTCCAATCGAGAACCACAAGGTTGAGTGTTGGTGGGCGAATCCATGTACGGCACCGAGGCATTGGGTCTCGCGCGAGCTCTCCCAACTCTCAGCTCGTGTGAAGCGGGTTTATGGGATGGCGAATTCGCGTCAGGGTTTTAAAGAACCATGGGTACATACGAGGCGGTCGCTCGTTGATCCTCGCTCTCGCCTCGACATGATTGGAGACGCGACAAAAGCCTAGAGCTCGCATCTTACCGATCAATCAACCGTGGGACTCTTGGATGTGAATGCCGTGCGTGTTGAGCTGCGGTTCCGGCATTGAGTTATTGGATCGGCGACAAGAATCCGCTTCAAATCGAATGAGAAACAAGAGATCGCGAATAAGCGACATGCATATTCGCGGACGTCGATCAAGGTCGCGCGAGCCGAGTGAAAAGTCGCTCGGTGCGGTGGGTATCGACCTCGTTTCCGCCGTAGGGTTTTCCCTATCGGAGCGCAAACACGACGATGAGGTCTTGGTGGAGATTGCGGAAACATGCCAAGAAAACTTCTCGCCACGACTGCTGGTGAATCGGTATTCTTGAGCGGGGCAACGGACGGGGCATTGAGTTAGCGTCGAGCGGGCGGGGGGCCAACCTGTGACTCAATTTCAACTGTTGCTCATCGAGGATACGGCGGACGATGTCGCGTTGCTGCAAGCGCGCCTGCGATCCGACGCTCGATTTGAAATCACGGCGGTCGACAGTTTGCATCGTGCATTCTCGGCGAATTCCAATGGTTGCAAATACGATGTGATCATTCTGGATCTATCGCTGCCCGACTCTTGCGGACTCGACACCCTGACGAAAGTGCAATCGCACTTCCACGAAACGCCCGTCGTGATTCTCACGGGACTACAAGACGAGGGAACGGCGATCGAGGCCCTTCGTCTCGGAGCTCACGAGTACCTGACCAAGAATGAAGTCGACACGCGGGCGATCGTACGCGGATTGCTTTATGCCATCGAACGCAACGAGCGTCGCCGAGTCGAATGTCGAGCTCGTGACTACGAACAAGTGCTCGAAACGGCGTGGCAAATCCAGCGCACCATGTTGCCCAAGAGTTGCCCTGTCATTCCTGGTCTCGAGATCGCCGCCGCCTACCGTCCGGCCGAGGTCTGCTCGGGCGATTACTACGACTTCATCCAAACACCGCTGGGACATCCCGACGCGAGGCACTGGAACTTCGCAATCGCCGATGTGGCGGGACATGGACTTGGCCCCGCGCTCATCATGGTCGGAACGCGCAGAATCCTAAGAACGTGCACGGCGATTAGCACCGATGTCGGACATCTGCTGGAGTTAGCGAATGACGCCGTTTGCGAGGACGTCGACGCCAGCCACTTCGTGACCGCCTTTTGCGCTCAATACGACCCATCGCAGCGATCGATCGTGTATTCGGGCGCGGGACATGGAGCCTGGATGTTCCGAGCTGGCCAATCGCCGGTCTCCTGGGAGACCGCGGGGGTCCCGTTGGGCTTGGTCCCGGGTTTCGGTTATCCCAAGGGAGGCCCGGTTCGCCTCGAGACGGGCGACGTCGTGCTAATGATGACCGACGGGGCTTACGAGGCCATGTCTCCTTCCCAAGATGAGTTCGGGCTGAACGCCGTCTTCGAGTCGGTCCAAAGTGATCTCACTCGCCCCGCGCAGCAAATCGTCAATGATTTGCTCGACCGCATTCTTAGCCACTGCGCGCCCAACGAGCCCAAGGACGACATCACCGTCGTGCTCTTGAAAGTCGTCTGAGCGAGACCAACGAGCCAACGTTTGCCTGGCGCCGTGGGCATGAGGATTCGCGGCTTGAGCCCCATTCGACGGCTCGCATCTCGCGCCTCGCCGGCTCGTTTCCAGCCACCAATCCCTCGGAGCTGCCGCCGAGAGCGAGCATGAGTCGAGTCGCTTGCCGCCGCCGTCTTTCCCGCGTCTCCATTGGCTCACGGCGGCTGGCTAGTAAAGAGGCTCGCCCCATGCCGGGACGCAACCTTGGTGGATCGAGCCCAGCGGTCGATTTCTTCCCAGTTACCCCAGCGGCATGGGTCGTCGAGAACGAGCCTCCAATGCGACCCCTGGCCCCATTAGGCGCCCGCAACGGCAGGTTGCCCGCCATGCCCGCAAACCCAACGTTTTGTTGGTTTTCGGGCCGATGGCCGGTCATTGCCGCTCGGTGATGGTAGGTGTACAATCCCGCCTTTCCGCTCGGCTCCCGTGAGCCGCCCCCACAGTTGTGTCGTTTCAGGAGGTAACTGCCGTGGCCATTCGCGTCGCCATCAACGGCTTCGGTCGCATCGGTCGTTTGACGTTTCGTAACCTGGTCGAGCGCGCCGCCGAGTTCGAGGTAGTTGGCATCAACGACCTGACCGACACTCGCACGTTGGCCATGTTGCTCAAGTACGACAGCCTGCACGGCCGCTTCAACGGCACGGTTGAGTTCGACGACAAGAGCATCACCGTGAACGGCAAGAAGATCCCGATCTTCGCCGAGCGTGATCCCGGTAAATTGCCGTGGGGTGAGCTGAAGGTCGACGTGGCCGTGGAGAGCACCGGTCTCTTCACCAAGCGAAAGTCGGATACCAAGCCTGGCTTCGACAGCCACCTCGACGCCGGCGCTCGCAAGGTGATCATCAGCGCTCCGGCCGAGGGAGCGGATCTGACCTGCGTGATGGGCGTGAATGACAACCTGTTGACCGCCGACCTCAAGTGCGTCTCGAACGCCAGCTGCACCACCAACTGCTTGGCTCCGGTCGCCAAGGTGCTGAACGATACGTTTGGCATCGAGTCGGGCTTGATGACCACGGTCCATGCCTACACGAACGATCAGCGCATTCAAGATCAACCCCACAAGGATCTGTACCGAGCCCGCGCCGCGGCTCAGAACATCATCCCGACCAGCACCGGTGCCGCGAAGGCCGTCGGTCTGGTGATTCCCGAGCTCAACGGCAAGTTGACCGGTATCGCCCTGCGAGTTCCCGTCGGCACCGGTAGCGTTGTCGACCTGGTGGCCAACTTGGCCAAGCCAGCGACGAAGGATTCGATCAACGCGGCCGTGAAGGCCGCCGCGGAAGGTCCGCTCAAGGGCGTGCTTTACTACACCGAGGATCCGATCGTGTCGAGCGACATCGTCCACGATCCGCACAGCTCGATCTTCGCCTCCGACTTCACCCAAGTCCTTGGTGGCGAAGGCACGATGGTCAAGATCGTCAGCTGGTACGACAACGAATGGGGTTACAGCTGCCGCACCGCCGACCTCTGCTCGAAGCTCGGCAACCTCTAGTCGACGGCCTCGCTTGCGAGGCGGACTCACCGCCACTCGGTCCTCGCCGCAACGATTGACACCATGATTGGGACCGGGTTTCGACCCCGCTTCATCGGCGCCGATGAAGCGGGGTTTTTCTTGCGCGGTTGGTTCCCAACCGAGGCCAACCTCGCCCGCGCCACTAGGCATCTCTCCCTGAGCTCCCACGAAAACGGGCCAACGCACGTCGACGCTGGAGCGCTGTGATTGTGGACTCGGCTCATCGCCTAGTCGGCTGTCACGGCTCTCCCATTAAGAGCCCAGCGGTGAAACTGGCAATCGCCAGTCCGAGCCGTTAAGGTACTGCGTGGATGAACTACTTGGCGATGTTTCCTTGGATCGTGGGAGTCTTCGATGCGTGCTCTGTCGATGTCATTATTCACCGCTCCGCGTTTCGCGATCGGTGCTTGCGACCATCGGACTCGCGGTCGCTTGGTGGCTCTGATCGGCGTCCTGATTTCGTTGGCGGCGTGGGCTCCGACGAACGCCAAGGCCCAAGGTCG
>JAGQPS010000198.1 GCA_020426595.1 Planctomycetales bacterium | reverse complement strand
CTTTCGCCCTGCGCCCCCGCATCGGCTCCTGCCGCCGCACCGAACGGTGGAAGGAGACTGGTGAGCAGCAATCCAGCCACAAACGCGATCGCGACGTAGAGAATCGTTCGGCTGGGTGTGGAGGCTGCTGGCGAGTTCATTGTTTCTCCTTCGAGACAACGGGGCGGGAATGTTCGCCGTTTGTCGAGTCGGTGCGTCGATGCGAGCGATTTCTCGCTAGTGCGCCTGGTTGTCGCGCCTTCAGGGATTCGTCCAGACGGAAGCGTTATTGGCGTAACGAGTCATTGGCTTGTTCGAGAACGCGAGGAGGCCCTCGCTCACGCTCTTAGATGTTGCGCTTTCGCGGATGCGGCTAGACGGAAGTGTTCGAGCCGCAAAGGGTTGATGGCTTGTTTGAGAAGTCGAAGAATCCCTCGCTCACGCTTCGGGTTTCCTTTGGGTTTTCCCACGCTTTTGAGTTGGTCGACTAGGGCGAAGCGTGAAACGCGCAACATCAAAACTGACGCCTGGCCCTGCGAGCGACCAACGACTCACGAGACGAGCCACGATCGATTAGGGTCGTTGTCCGAGGCTCGACTTGTCGTGGAACTCGATCTCGTCCAGCATGAGAGCCGTTTCGCGGCTCATTCCTATGCTCGATATCGCTCGAGCATGAAGTCGCTCCTTGCCTGACTCATATCGCGAGTTGTTACCCGATGTCGCGCAAAACAAAACAAGCCAATTCCCCGCCGGAAACTTCCAGCCAAGGGTCTCGTAAGCGAAAGGAGAAGCTCGCGCGACAGATATCCCGAATGGAACAGCCGATCTCCAAGAAGGAATACAAGTCGCAACTCAAGGCACTTCAGATCGAACTGGTGAAGTTGCAGCGTGACGTGATCGAGTCGAATCGCAAGATCCTCGTCTTGTTCGAGGGGCGTGACGCCGGCGGGAAGGACGGCACGATCAAACGGATCGTCCAGCACCTGAGTCCCAGAGAGACGCGCGTCGTGGCGCTCGGCAAGCCGTCCGACCGAGACCGAACCGCTTGGTACTTGCAGCGATATATCTCGCAACTCCCTTACGCGCAGGAGATCGTCCTGTTTAACCGGAGCTGGTACAACCGCGCGGGAGTCGAACGGGTCATGGGCTTTTGCCACGAAAACGAGTACCAGGAGTTCCTTGATACCGTACCGGAGTACGAGCAGATGCTCGTCCGGTCAGGAACCCACCTGATCAAGTACTACCTGGACATCAGCCAAGACGAGCAGGCCCTGCGTTTGGAAGAGCGCCATCGCGACCCGCTCAAGATGTGGAAGATCAGTCCGATCGATCAAGTGGCACAGGAACATTGGCAAGCCTATAGCGAGGCGAGGAACGCCATGTTCTTGAGAACCCATCATCCCGCGGGGCCATGGAATATCGTCCGAGCCAACGATAAACGACTTACTCGGCTCAACGTGATTCGGGATTTGCTCTCGAGGTTTGACTACCCAGGGAAGGACGTCGCGTTGACGACTCCCGACCCGACGATTGTCTTCCCCTTCGAGCCGCACCATTTCGAGAACGGTATGATCGCCCCGTAGCTGTAGGTGTCGCCCGATCGTCGCGCCGCGTCCCCAGCTACCGCAATGTCGTTTTTGAGCTTACTCGGTGAAGTGGAGCGCTGGTATCCATACCATCGCTCCCCACTTCATCATCCAAGGTGTCGTCCGCTAGGCTCGAAAGCTCCGCGTGCTTCCTTCCACACTGGGAACCATCGGCGAATGGACATGGTTCACTCGGCGCCCATGGCTCGTTGCAAGGTACGCAGAGGCGTTTGACGGACACGTCGAACGATGTCGGCGAGTTGCACGACTTCGCGTCGCACTTCCGTCGGTGGCACATGCTCGTTTCCAGCAGCGTCGGTGACTCGCCCCACGGAATCGACCTGCCATTCATTCATCGCCGTCGGCTCGGCGTCGTCACTCATGACGAGCGTCATCTCGGTGAATTCACTCTTGGGCGGAATCTCACCTCGTCGGACCCGCACGTTGGCAGGAGCCTCGATGCCGATGCGAACCGTGTTGCCCTTGATCCTAAGGACAGTCAATTGAACGTCGTCGCCGATCTGAATCGTCTCACCCATCTTGCGAGTTAACACGAGCATGGTCGCACTCCTTTGTCGCTTCTCGATTCGTGTGGCCTTCCTGCATTGCGATCCGACCGTTCAGTAGTCGTTCGCACCGATCCCATGGAATTGCAGCAGGCGTGCCAATGTCGGAACGAAAAACGGGAAGGAGCCTCAACTCGTTGAGCTGAAACCAGTTGCGGAATAGGCAAGATCGCTCATGGATCGTCGCCGGCTGGTAAAACCGACAAACCTTCACTCTCGATCGCTCAACCTTGCCTTAAGCTGCGAGCCCTAGGTAATTGGGGCCTGGATGGTGGGCTATCGAGTCCGGTATCGAGCAAGGAACTGCAGCCAACGGCGATGAATGACGCTCGCCAGCGGACGAGATGTGGTGACGAAGTCAATGTCGACTCGTTGTCCCGAGACCTGCAACGAATCGGGCCATTGATCCAACGCGATGGTCACCTCGAAATAAGGTTGCTCCGCCCTCATCGTTTCTGGGTCGACGATGATCTCGCCACCAGCCAGATGAGTCAATTCGGGAAGTCCGATGGGAGCATCACCGAACGAAGCGATATGCACGACGGTGCCCCACATGCGGTTGCCGTGGCGATCAACGGTCAAGCTCACTCGATCCCCGGTTCCATGGTCAAAGTCGGCTAGTTGCTCGGCGGTGAGCAAGGTCTTGACCAACCAATCACCCGTGCCGATTTCAACCATCGGCTCGCCCGTCCGATAGTATTTGCCGAGCGTCTCGTCGGCGGGAGCTCGCAGAACCGTTCCCGCCGCGCTCGCGATCACGGCAAGTCTCTCTTGTTGCCGATCGACCTTCTTCCAGCGCACGTCACTGAACACCCATTGTTGACTCGCGGTGGGAGTCTCCTCGATCTTCGCGTAACTCGCCATCAATCTCACTTCCGCGCCGCGGGCCTGTCGCGCCGCCATGACCTGCGCAAGCAAGATGTCGTCGTTCTCGAGCTGGCAAAGCTCATCGCCGGGAACCACGGTCTCACCCTCACGCACGTGAACCTCGGCGAGGAAGCCCGGTGTTTGGGCTCGCACGATCCACGATCGTTCAGGCTTGATCACGCCCGCCACGTGCATCGTGTCACTCCAGGGAATGATCAAGCACGAGAAGGGGAGCGCGAGCATCGCGAACCAAACGGTCACGGCTCGAACCCGGTGCTCGGCCGTTTCCCCGCTGGACCAGAGGTAAGCCGAAACACGAGTCAGCAGGGGCAGGACGCTGGCCACGACATAGAAGCCGCCGGCGATGAGCCCCAACATCGGCAAGCGATAAGCGATCACGACAAACAGGCCGGCGACGACCGTCGTTTTGTAAAGCGCGGATGCGACACCGAAGGTAACCAATCCCCGCTGTTCCCACTTCGTACGGCCGACGGGCCGATAGCCGATGCCGATCGCAAGTTGCTTGAGCCATTGCAGCGCGGCTCGATCAGACAACTGCTTGAGATTCGGCAGGCCGAGCCAATCAGAAACGACATAGTACCCGTCGAACTTCATCAACGGATTGAGGTTGAACAGCAAGGTCACGACGGTCGCGATCAGAATCGTTTGATGAGCCGCCGCGTGCAGCAAGCCTGGCCCAGTCGACAACCAAACCGCCACGGCCAAGACGGCCGCGATCGACTCGAAATACATACCGGCGAGATTCACGACAACTCGTTGCCAGCGTCGATTGAACCCCCAAGCCGATGAAGTATCGACGTAGGCACACGGAGTCCCGACGATGAAAATCGCGCCCCATTCGGGCACTTCTCCACCGAAGTGTTTACAGGACAATGCGTGGCCGAGTTCGTGCCAGACCTTCAGCACGAGCACCAGTACCAATGTGAGAATGACATTCCGCACGGCCAACAGCGATTCCCACGGCTGTTGAAACCGAGACCAATCGGCGGCCACCGAAATGACTGAGAGCAATACGGCCGCTACCCAAACGCTCACGATGGCCGGATGGAACAGAAACCGTGTGAATGGCAGGATGTGGTCCAGCCACCGATTGGGATTGCCCAAGGGCACCTTGAGACTCACCAGTTGCATGAACGAACGAGTGAGCGAGAACGACTGTGTCTTCCGGAGGCGAGAATAAAGTCGCTCGGGATCTTCCGTCGGGAGCTGCAGCAAACCACGTTGGTGAAGCCCAACGATGAACTGGTAGAACTCGTCCTCGCGTTCGGCTCGCAACCGACCTTGTTGCACCAACTCGTCAAATGCCTCGCCCACCGTCCGACTCGTGCGCAGCGCGAGCACGATGTGGTAGTCGCGAGCAGACAACGAGTGCGACTGGAACGAAATTCCGTCTCGGAGGACATAGCTAGGCCGTCCATGCAGCACTTGTCGCGAAATGGACAAGTCGCGCCGCAATCCCACCTTCGCATCACGCAGCTGATCGGCCAACCGTGGTTTCGCGGGAGCGTCGCTCATAGCTGATTCACCTGATTTCTCAGGTAACGCATGGGCGAATGCCACAATAGCCAGGCACCCGTTCGTTCACCCAACTCGAGTCGCGCCGTTCCCGTGGTACCCAGCAGCGGAATACGATCCCCGTCGTCAAACCTGGCTTCCGCCAAGTAGACCGTTTTACCATCGATCGCCTGAGCCGCTCGTTCGATCGAGACGACCTCGAACGGGAGCTGCTCATCGGGGCGAGCCATCGAGGCGAACGTCCCGCGGCAGCCCACCGCGACTTCTTGGATCAGTGTTTCCGGTATGCGCAGCTTGAGTGAGAGGCTCCCATCGGGAGCTACCTCCACCACGGTGTCGCCCTGATTGATCTCCTCACCGACTCGAGTCCGCGCGTCGTCTCCGACGACGATGCCGCCACGGCGAGCAACGACGATGGCCGATTCGATTCGATCGCGCAGCAAGTCGGACTCGGCAAGCGCGGCTTCGTATTTCGCATGGGCCTCCGCCGCGAAAGCTGGCTCACCAAGTGCAAGCGCTCTGGCTCGTTCGATTCGAGCCAACTCCCCTTGGGCGGTCGCCTCCTCGAGCTGCGTCTCGAGATTGTCAACATCCAACGCGAATAGCATCTCTCCTTGCTCGACGCGATCGCCCGGACGCACAAGGACCTTGTCGAGGACGGCCGGATAGGGCGCCGCGAAGACCAATCGGTGTTCGTTACCGACCTCCCCTTGAACCGCCTCGATGTACGGATGCGGCGTGATCCCCCAGATCATCACGGCGACGGCGAACAAGGCGGCCACCAGTAGCAACGCCTGCTGAAAGCGCCCCGCGCCGCCCACTCTCGTAAGTGCATGATGCCAGGCAACCTTGTACCAGGGGCGATGCAGCCGATCGGCCAAGAGAATTCCAGGCCCCAGGGGAGCCAACTTGCTTTCCAATTCCTCGACGGGAAGAGCCAGGATCGAATCGACTTCCTCGAGTCGGAAGCCGATGACCGCGACAATCCGTTCGCCGTCTCGCAGGGGAACTGTGATGACGGGGCAGTTGCCGCCAGCTTGACTCCATTGTTCATGGAGGACGTAGCGCCGTCGGGTCTCGAATCGCTCGTCCAGTTCGGGATGCGAGCAAAGTGACTTGCCGGCATCGAGACATTCCTCGAACGCCTGTTGGATTTGCGTGACTCCGGGAGCCCCTCGGTGGAACTTGGCTCGACCAGAGATCGTGGTGACTCGAACTCGGTGCCCTCGGACCATGCCCAACGCGACTTCCGCGAAGGCATACCGGTTCTTCAAACCGTTGACGATCGCGATCGCCATTTGATCAAACGATGCGTACCGCAGCGCCACTTGCTCGACCGCGGCATTCTGGGCGGCCTGAGTTTCCGATGCCCCCTCCGCCGTGTCGCCGGTGGGAACCGCGAGGAGCGAGAGCACCGCCTGCAATTGTCGACTGATGACTCGCGCCATCTTGTCCGATTCACAGGCGAAGATGATGGCCAGACTACCAATCGCCTCGTCGGACCAATCTCGAATGGGCAACCCACAGACGACGGCTTCGACGCCGGAGGCTTCGTCCTTGAGCCGATCGAACACCGGCTCGTTGGCCGCGATCGCCTCGATCCCCACGCTGTCGGCGAACGGTTTCCATACGCTACCGGGGAGGTTGCCTTGCACCACCTCATGTTGGAACGACCGCGAGGCGGTTTGTAGCTGCACGTGGACGTAGGGAGCCCGGTACTCCTCGCTCAACAACTCCGCCATCAGACGAGCGCGCTCGGCCAAGGCCGACTGTCCACGGACAATCGCCTTGACTCGGATCAGGAGATCACCCTCGGCATTGCCGGGGCGCCCCCTTGATTCGGATTGTGTAGCGGAGGTCTGCGCGTTCATGAATTAGCCAAGGTGCGAATTGACCGTTTGCGGACAGCACGTTGGCAATCGTAGGTCGCGACTTGCGCACAGGCCGCCGAGACAATGGGGCCCAAAGGTGTTATTGGTTTGGAAAAAGTTTCCTTCGCGCGACGCTTGGCGGATCAAGGCGGAGGTCGCACGATTTTGGGACGACCTCGAGCAGTAGTTGCAGGCTCCGATCTTGTTGCTGCATGGTTTGCTCGACGCCTAGCCATTCTCTACGTAACGCAACTCCGCTTCGAAACGTTCTTGATCCTTGAGGCGACACCAGACGCAGCGCGTAAGTCGTCGGAGGCGTTCTTCTCCCTCCCGCTCTTGTTCGATCTGATAGAAGTTACCCACGATGAGGGTTCGATCGGCCATGATCCGAACCATCTGACTGCTTCCTTCCGTCGCTTCGGAATCGAACGCCGCTGTTCCCGCCCCATGGTGCTCGACCAGGAAAACGCGAACTCGGTGCGAGGTCTCCGCCTTGCGGTGGGATTCACGCCCCGGTTCCGATCCTCGTGATGCCACGAGTTCGGCGAGCGATTCATCCAAGCCCCAGTCTTGGCAGAGGTCGGAATAGGCATTCGACACAACCGTTGCTCCCATTCAATGTACGTTATGCGGACGATGTCGCGTTACCGACGATTTCGATCTCGTTGCGGATCCAAATCGGTGCGATCACGAACCGTGCCTAACGAACGAACAAACGACCACAGGAGTCCGAGACGAGTGGTGACCGAGTTGGCTCGGTTCCGCTCGTCGGCCGCCTCGGCATTGGACCGAGCCAGCTCCAGATCCTCTCGCAGCCCTTCCTCGGCGGCCCATGCGTTGGTTTGCAAGTTGGCCGAATGGAAGTCCACTGAACCGTCAAGGTTCAAGAGGCTCTGTTGGGCAATGAGTTCCTGGACGTCGTCCAAAGTCAGCTTCTGGAGTTCGCTCAGAACCTCGCCTGTCATCGCCAGCTCCGCATCGCCATCACCACTCGGGGCATAAGTGGGAGACGTGAGCTCAAGTGGATCGGGGACAACCCCCGATCGACCAGGACTCGACGAAACTGGTTCCGACGAAAGATAGGTGCTATCTACACGTTCGCCCGCGGCAAGTTGCTGAACGCGTGGACTCGCAGAGCCACCATCGAACTGGGTCGCGTCACCCACTGGATCGGTGGCATCCGCTGGCCCAGGCGGCACGACAACCGGTTCGGCTGGAATGTTGGGCGGCGGCACGACGAGCAGCTGCAACGTCTGACGCACCTCGGCCCGATCCCCATTCGCGGTTTCGATGCTCGCCAGCGTGAACTCGAGCCCCACGTTGGGGTCCGCCAAGTTGACTCCCTTGAAGGCGAGTCGAGCGAGGTCGAATTGAGTAAGGTCGAATTCCTGCGTCGGCCCATTCGAGACAAGTGTTCTCACTCCGTCGGTCAACATCGCGCCGAAAGGCACCCCGGACACATGGAGCTCAAGACTTTCCGACCCGTCGCGATCGGTCAGGGCCGTGGCGACTCGCAACGGAATCCAGGTTCCGGCGAACCCACTGTTGGGCGCCACGCTGAGAACCGGAGAGTCGGCTCGAGGAACCACCTCGACGTCAAACGAATAAGTTTGTGTCGGATCGCTCAGGTAATCGGTCTCGAGAGTCAACTCCAGGCTAATCGTGCCGGCGAAGTTGCGTGGCGGAAGAACCTCAAGGGTATCGAGATCCCAGCCCAACAGTTCGATTACCTGGGACGCTCCCCCACTAACCACGATCCCGCCCACGCCGTCGGTGAGAACCGCGCCTTGCGGCAGGCCGGCAAGGCGGAGCGAGACAAGCTGTTCGCCGTGCGTATCAATTCGTCGAACGTCGATTGGAATGGCCGCTGGGCTATCCTCACCGACTTGAGTCGAAGTGACGGTGACGGCGACCTGATCTCGCTCGCCCTCGATCGCGAAGGTGAGCAAGGCGGTTGAGACCGCGCCATGGGGATCCCGCACATCGTATTCGATCGTGACGAATGCTTGTTCACCCTCGGCCAGTGAGTTGTACTCGGCCCCCGGCGTGAACTTGACCTGATCTCCAACCACTTCCACGACACCAGAACCGGTGAGCAACCGCGCCGAACTCACCACCAGCGTGTCCGAAGCATCGACGTCGCTGTCGTTCGCCAATACATCGACTAGAGCCGCGGTCTGTTCGAGCGTGGTCGCCAAATCGTTGTTCGCGGTTGGCCCATCATTACGCCCCTCGACGGTGATCGTCGCCGTCGCCGTATCCTGGGCTCCCGCGGTATCCAGGACTCGGTAAACAAACGAAACTTGCCGAGTCTCGCCCACCGCCAGATCCTGGAAGGCCAGACCGGGAACGAACTCGAAGCTTCCATCGGAATTCAAGACCAAGTCGCCCGACAACGGACCGCTGACCAACTCGAATGTCGCCGAGTCGCCATGGTCCACGTCCGTACTCGTGAGCGAACCGAACAATCCGGACGAATCCTCGTCGGTCGTGAACGAGACGTCGTCCGTCTCAGGAGCGTCGTTCGCTCCGGTGATCGTGATCGTCACCGTCGTGGTCGATTCCAATCCGCCGGCGTCGGCCATCGTGTAGGTGAAGGTGTCGGTGAGAGTCTCGCTGCTCGTGCGCAGAGCCTGCACAGCAGCATTGGTCTCATCGACCACGTAGGTGTACGATCCATCCGCGCCGATCGTGATCGAACCGAATGAACCGGAGACGCTCGAGGCGACATTGCCGCTCGTCGAGCCGACCGTGCCCGCCGCGACACCGACGACCGTCTTCGTATCACCGGCGTCGACATCGGTGTCGTTGGAGAGCACGTTGCCAGTCGCATCCGAGCCCACGGTTGCGTTGGCGACTCCACCGGATTCAATCGCCGTCGCCGTGTCGGCAACCGCGA
>JAGQPS010000197.1:7199-9354 GCA_020426595.1 Planctomycetales bacterium | reverse complement strand
GCCCCCGCTCGACTCAAGAGTAGCCACTGACGCAAGGGAACTGAAGCCCCCGGCCGTTGGGCGGGGACGCTAACGCCTGGCTCATTGGCCGGCCCGAGTCCCACAGCTCCGCGATTCACAAGCGGGACATTTCCACCCCGACGCCTCCCGCTCAATCGGCTCCGAGCGACTCGGAGCGAATGAGCAAACTGTCAGCGATCAAGTTCGCTAGTCGCGTTCCCGTACCCGCGCGGCAACCCAAACTCCTCCGAGCCGGTCGAACCCTCGGTCAACGCGCACCCACCCCAAATCCAATCCGTGAGACGACCTCGATGGGCGTCTCACGGCCGCACGATGCGGCGAGTCTGGTGAAATCAACAGCCCGGTCAGCGAGGTACTCTTCGCGTTCTCGCGCACGACTCCGGCTCTCGCAAGGCGATCGACGCAACGGAGTCGGGCTGCATTAGGCGGCGCGGGCGATGTGCTTGGCGTTGGCACCCGAGAGGCGAATGATCTCCTCGTGGTGCAACTGGCGATATACCGGGCCGTCCTCGGTGTTCATCGCCACCAGCACGCGGCTCGTTTCATGCAGCGTCCGAGGCAAGTACATCCAAGCCCGCTGCATCGAATCCGCGTCGACATCCTCGGCGATCAGCACGAGGTCCGTCCCGGCGAGCGAGTTGGCGGTTCGGGCGAGCGCCGAGAAAGGGTCGCCCGGAATGACCTTGATCTTGGCATCGTATTGCTTGAGCCGCGCGTGCGCTTCCTTGAGCGACACGCCCGTACTCGGGTTGTCCCGTCCCTCGAACAGGTCGATCGCGGTGTAACGCAATTCGCCGTTGGGAACGAAGTTGCCCGCGAACGGAATGAGACGTTCGGCTCGAGCCAAGTCGGCAACTCCGATTTCCACAATACTGCGAACCGGATGTTGCTTGATCAGGCGAAACAGAATCCGCTCGCCCTTTGGCTTGGAAAAATGAGCCAGCCACAAGTAATTCAGCCAGCGAGTCATGAGAGTCGCAGTCCCTTGCGAAAGCCGATGATCGCACCCCCGGCATGGAGTGCCGGTGTGCCAGCCCCTGTCATTCCTCGTCGCAATCCATTGCTTGGGAAGAGGGCACGCCAAGCGTTCTTCGGCTCGCGGACTGTCCTGAGTTGAATCGCGACGAGCGAAAGAACGAACCTCCCGCGTTCCCCACACCAATTCGGTACGCAGGCTCTCTCTCTCGCCCAGACTCCAGCAAGTGATTGGCCCGCATCGTCGACCCCGCTTGTGTAGGTTGCCAACCGCCTCGCCGCCACGCAGCTCCTGCACCGAATGTTGCCAATTGGCCACGCTCGGCGAGGCCGTTCGACCGCCGACCCCGCGGACTTGAACCAAAGCCGTTCAATTTCTTGTCTCGGTAGGGAACGGTCATATAGTTCACGCTGGACGTCGGCTCGGCTGGCATGGGTAGTTCCCGCGCCAACCGAAATCGCCACCTTCGTCCGGGCTGTCCTGGCGACAGTCGGTTCCTCATGCCTCGGTCCAACGACGGCTGGGGAGCCTTGGAAACACACAACGGAACTTCGGTGTTGGCGAGCCGCGAGTGCGCGACTGTCAAAGGGACTTGACGCCTTTCTCGGAATGACTCCCCGAGCCTCCCACCCAGGAGACTCGGAACCAAAGCCACTTCGACGAAACTCCCCGAGCTTGAGGCGTTCATGACTGCTCCATCCGGACAACCGGATCCGCAACGGCGTTCGCGATTCGAGACCTTCGAGGATCGACTGGTTCTGTCGGGCCAGCCGGTGGAGATGTTCTCCCTCGATCCGCTCGAATCGCCCGAGTTGCAACAACAATACGAATTGGCTCCCGCCCTCGATTCGGTGAACCTGTCGACTCAAGTCGCGGGGCTCGCCAACCGCTATGGGCTGACGGGAGCCGGCCAAACGGTCGCCGTGATCGACTCGGGCATCGCGTATGACCATGTCGCCCTAGGGGGCGGCTATGGCAACCGAGTCGTGGGGGGCTGGGACTTCGCCGAAGGCGATGCCGATCCCTATGACGATGGCCCCGCCGGCTTTCACGGAACGCATGTCGCCGGCATCATTGGCAGCGACGACGCGACCTATCAGGGAGTCGCTCCTGGCGCCGATCTCGTCGCGCTCCGAGTCTTCAACGACGCGGGGCAAG
>JAGQPS010000197.1:0-7102 GCA_020426595.1 Planctomycetales bacterium | reverse complement strand
GAGCGACGACGCGACCTATCAGGGAGTCGCTCCTGGCGCCGATCTCGTCGCGCTCCGAGTCTTCAACGACGCGGGGCAAGGCAACTTCAGTTGGGTCGAGCAGGCGTTGCGCTGGGTCCACGATCACAAGGGATCCTTCGAGAATCCGATCACGACCGTCAACCTGTCGCTCGGCACCAATTGGAATTCGACGAACGTGCCGAACTGGGCGATGCTCGAGGATGAGTTTCGTTTGTTGGAAGAAGACGGGATCTTCATTTCCGTCGCCGCCGGTAACTCGTTTCAGTCCTATCAAACTCCCGGACTCAGCTACCCCGCGGCGAGTCCCTATGTCGTTCCGGTCGCGAGCCACGGAGCGAATGGTCAGCTATCGAGCTTTAGCCAACGAGCCTCCAACGTGCTCGTCGCTCCGGGCGAAAGCATCATGTCGACCGCGCCCGAGCACCTCTGGGGCAGCTCGGCGCAGAGCCACCGATTCATCGCCGCGTCGGGCACCAGCATGGCCGCTCCCTACGTCGCGGGCGCCAGTGTGTTGGTGCGCGAGGCGATGGACATGATTGGCTATCAAAACGTCAATCAAGACATGATCGAGGGGCACCTGCGAGCCACGGCCGACATCATTCATGATGCGGTGACGAACGCTAACTATTATCGAGTCAACTTGCAGCGAGCCCTCGATTCGCTCATGTCGGACGACTACGGCGACACGCTGGCCGACGCGGAGGATCTTGGAACGCTCGTTGATACCGACACGGTTCACGGCTATCTGCACAGCGCTACCGATGCCGACGCCTTTAGTTTCGTCGCGGGAAGCGCCGGACGAGTCTCCGTCACCGTCTCGCCCGCGGGAGGATTCACGCCTCGGATGACCATCCCCGGTGTGTCGTTCGTCCAGTCGGGATCGACGTACTCATTCGATGTCGAGGCGGGACAACGTTATAGCTTCATCCTGGACTCGTCGTCCGGCTCGGGCACCTACGCACTCGATCTCGAACTCGAAAGCGTGCCCTGGAGCGATCCACCCTCCGACCTCGGCACGATCCAACAGAGCACCTTTTCGTCATTGCAAGTCAACGGCGAACGCTGGCTCCAGTTGCAGGCGGGCAAAACGGGTTGGCTCACCTTGGAGGCCTCGGCGAGCGACCTCGGATCCAACTTCCGTATCGAACTCTACGATGACGATCTCAATCTCGTTCGAGCCAAGGATTCCGCTCGGTTCGATTCCTGGGTCACCGAGGGCGAGAACTATCTCGTACGCCTCGTCGGACAATCGAACGATTTGGACCTCAAGGCGACCAACCTGCTCGCGCTCAATGGCCGTTCGATGTCGATCTCGGGAACCGATGGTGACGACGCCATCAAGGTTCATAGCGGCTACACCGTCGTGCTCGATATCGGCGGGACGGAGTATCGATTCTGGCAAGGGAGCATCAACTCGATCCAGGTTTCCGGATCGGCGGGCAACGACATGCTCGACATGGTCGGGGACGGCCGCCGAGACATGTTCTGGTTGCGCCCGGAAAACTCAACTTGGCGGAGTGGTTCGTTCACGCTTAACACCGACAGCATCGAGCATGTGCGAGCTCATAGCGGCGGTGGAAGCGACGCGCTTTGGATCTGGGGGACCGCGGGAGACGATTCGCTCGTGGCCAATAGTCGAGGAGTCACGCTCACGACCTCGACCGGAGTGATTCTCGAGGCGACTCGGCCAACCTTCACCGTCTACGGAGAAGGTGGTCACGATACCGCCACGCTCGAAGGATCCACCGGTTCCGATCGCGTCTACATGAACCAGGACCTCACGCGATTGTATGGCTACGGATTCGGCCAGTGGCTCCATAAGTTCAGCGACATCACGATCGACGCGACTCAGGGCGGCCGTGACTATCTGTACTTGTACGACAGCGTTGGCAGCGACCAAATCACGCTTGGCGATCGATCGGCGTCGATGACCGGCGGCACTTACTCGATGTCGGCCACCGGCTTCCACTACAACTTGGTTTACGCCGGGCGCGGTGGCGGCGATACGGTTCAGATGTACGACACGGACAACTCGGATCGCTACACCATCAACTCCCGCTATGCGTTGCTCCAGTCCAGCACGACCTACAACTATGCCTATGGCTTCCGCGACGTCACCGCGACCTCCACGGGACTCGGAGTCGACACGGCGACGGTCTACGATACTTGGGGTGACGAGGTGCTCGAGGCGAGCCTCGATCGGAGCACGCTGACCGGCAATGGACGCGTCTCGTCGGTCGAAGGATTTGATCGAGTCAGCGTGTACTCGAGTCGCGGGAATGATCGGGCCGTCTTCACCGACAGCGCCGGCGACGATCGCTTCTACGTCAACCCGTCCTTCGCCTCCCTCTCCGGTTCGGGGAAGGTGGTCGAGTCGCATCGGTTCAACGACGTTTCCGCCGTCGCGACCAACGGAGGTCTTGATACGGCGTCGCTCGTCGGATCGAACTACGTCGACCAACTGACCACCTCGGCCAATAACACCGTCCAGCTCGGCAACCGCGGTTACACACTCACGACGAGCGGGTTCGGGTCGGTGAATGTCGACGGGCGAGGCGGGCGTGATGTCGCCGTGCTCGATAACCTAGCCGCCACGGAAACACTCTTCGCGCGTGGCGACGTCGCATCGGTCAGCTACGGTGACCGCCAAACCGATCTGAAAGGCTTCGCCCAAGTACGCGCTGTCATCGAGGACGAGGATGCCGAGCGAGACGTCGACGCCGTCGACTTCGTGTTCAACGAGCTCGCGGCGGAGTGATCAACGGAGGGCCCGTCTTGTTGACCACAGAGGGCCCATGTTTTTTACCACAGAGAGCTCGGAGAGCACGGAGGGAATTTTTGAATTGCTTCTCGCGGATCGATATTCGGCTTTCAAATCGGCTGCACTGATGTCGGGCTTGAATCGCGAGCCACGACATATCAAATCAAAACGGGTTCCTGAACAGACATGATTCCGCGGTCAGGCTTCAGTGCTCACCGTTGGCCACAATACTCGCATTTCTCCGTGCTCTCCGTGGCCTCTGTGGTAACCACGTCCCACAAATCTCCGTGGTAGGAAAGCCAAGGCAAGCCCGGCTCTCTAATTGACGGGGAAGATGATCGAGGTGTTGCGCTGGAGAACTTGCAGGCCGAGATCCGCGGCTCGCTCCTCGCTCCAGCCACGGTCTTGCACGTACCGTTCGGCGAGCACCTTGGCGAGGATTCGCTTGTACATGTTGAATTTCGGGAGCGCGAATTCCAGCTTGTACATGTCGCTGTAGTAGCCGATTTGTTTGGTGCGCGGGATCGCTTCCAAACGAGCCGCCAAATCATGTTCGATGTAGGTTGGCGTGTTGGAGTACCACCAGTGACCGTTCGCGATCACGTTGGGGAAGATCCAGGCGTAGCTCGCCAGCTCTTGGTTGGTGACGCTCGCTAGGACGGAGATCGGAAACCGCACTTCGGGAAACGCGTTAAACAGTTGTTGATACTGAATCAGCGAGACTCGGCTGTCGTACAGATCCTGCCCTTGATAAACCCCGGCCGCGTAGACCGATCGATTGACGCCAATCATCAGGTCGAACGGCAGACGATATTCCTGGCAGAGCTCGGCGAGTTTCCAAAACACCGCGTAGCCCGCGGCCTCTTGATCACTCGCGTCGGCATCTCGGCCTTTCGTCGCGAGTTGCCCCAAGGCTCGGTCCGCTCGCGCGGTCGAAACGGGACGTGGCGCGAAATGGGGCGGGAGGGAAATCGCGCAGGCTCGCGCGCCTCGGTTCTTGAACACTTGAAATCGATCACGCAACGCCTGCTCCAGCGAAGCGCTATCGGTGACGTCGTGGCCCGAGCACGATGCCAACCGCTCACGGACCGAGGGGTGTGCCAGCTTGAAGACGAGGTCGTCGGTACGCAGGCAAGGTATGTACCGCTCGGTATTGAATCCCTCGAGGCGATCATCGAAGTCATTCGTGAGAAACACCGCGGTCAAATGACTTCGCTGCAGAACTTGGTCTTCCCAATTCTCATCCGCCATGAGCTCGACCGCTTTGTTCCAGAGCGGTTCGGCATGTTCCGGCAGCAGCACTTCCACCTCGAAGCCGAGCAGTGAGTTCACGATTTCGACGAACCATGAGTACTGGATCGTGTTATTGAGCGGGCCAAGGTAACGAAAGATCCGCTCGACTTTCTCTTGCGGCGCAAGATCATCCGCCTCGATTTGGCTCTTGGCCAAACCGGCGGAGTGAGCAAGCTCCGTGAAGTAGTGATAGCCGAGAATGTCGGCGAGGCTCTTGGAGGCGGGAGCCAGCGGGTTGATATGCGTGTGCGGGTCGATGATGAAAGGCTCGCTCAACGCCTCGTACAACCGGGAACGGAGTTCCAGCGACATCGCTATCTTCCTCTCACTAAACCGTGGCTCGAGCCGTGGGAAAGACCCGCGGCGATCATGGGATGGGTTCCGAGTCTGTTCGGTGAGCGGCCGTCGGGCAAGCCCCAGCGATTTCCGCGGTCCCCACGGCTCGGAGCGACTTGATACGGGAACAACCGCTAGGCGAACGCCCCGGTGACTGTCAGAGGGCTCTTGCCAATTCGCCCCATGGCGGGCCAAGATGCCACCACTCAGGGCGTTGGCGGGAGGCGGAGGATTTCCCAATGCGGGGCGTTCCACCCGATTCCCTGGCTTGCGTTATCATGAGTGCCCCCGTCGGGGCTTCGGTCGCCACTGACCGAAGGTAAACGAGCGACCCACTCGTTGATACCATGACGGGCCGATAAGTTCCCGACCATCATGCGGAGCAAGGATGAGCGACCACTTGCCGACATTGCGCGCCGTCGACTGGCGCAGTGTGACTCCTTGGGGAGTCCTGTTTCGAGTTCCCATGCTTGCCGCCGGGATCTCGGTCATGTTGCTGGCGACCGCGGGGGTCGTCTTGTCGGCGATTTGGTGGCAAGTGGGCGGCTGGGCGTTGTCTCTCGGAGGCGATGATTGGCGGCAGGGTGATGTCGCGGCGGTCGCGAGTACCCATGACACTCCGGTCGGTTTGTCGGTGGAGGGTGGAGTCGATGGAGTCCAGCCGGTCGCTTGGTATTACCTCCAGCCGGCTCGGGCTCTCGTCAGTACTCCCCGAAATGCGTCGCTCCCACGTTTCGCTTACCTCGTGTGGGGCTGCCTAGGGTCGCTCTTGATTTGGGGTTGTTTGGGTGGAGCCATCACGCGCATCGCGGTCATGCGTCTCGGGCGGGACGAGCACGTCGGGATCGTGCGAGCGGTTCGCTTCGCCGTCAAACGTCTCCCAGCGTTGGTTTCCAGCGCGCTTTATCCCTTGGCATTGCTGATCCCGCTGGCGATCGTCGGGGCGATTGTCGGATTGGTGTTGCGACTCGATTGGGGCGCTTCGCTCGTTGGGCTCGTCTGGTTCATTGGCCTCTTGGTCACGATGGTCTGCGCGGTCGTGGTATTTGGAGTCTGGGTCGGTTGGCCGTTGATGGTGGCCACGGTTTCGGCCGAGGGAACCGATTCGCTCGATGGACTCAGTCGTGGATTCGCTTATGCCTTTCAGCGACCCGTGCATTACGTGTTTTATCTGCTTGTGGGCGGAGTCCTTTCGTTCTTCGCCGTGGCGGTCATGAGCCTGCTCCTAGGCCTCGTCGGTGACTTGGCGTGGTGGAGTGTTTCCTGGGGAGCGGGCAGCGAGCGCGTGTATGAACTGCGCCAAGCCGAAACGACCTTCGACTTATCTCGTTTCATCGATCCAACGGACGTGCCTCGCCCGAGCGATCCCAACGAGGAAGAAGCGCGCGGCGGCCAATTCGCGCTGGAGTCGGCCCAGTCCATGTTTCGATTTTGGGACCAGACCTTGGCCACCGTGCTCAACGGCTTTCGGTTTGGTCTCTTCTGGTGCTTGGTCGCCGGCGTCTATTTGTTGTTGAGACAGCAGGTCGACGAAACCGAGTTCGACGAGGTTTATCTGGAGCCTGTCGAGACGAAGCCATTGCCCGATTTGGAGGCCGCGCAAGAGACCGAGGAAGCTCCGACTCAACCGCCCGAGCCATCCGCCACCGGCTCCGCATCCAGCGAACCGCCGGCCAGTGATCCGCCAGCCGATAGCGGTCAAGCAACGGCCGCGAGCGAGTCGGCCGCGTCGGACGGAAGCGGCTCCAACGAACCGCCGCGCGATCCCGAAGAGCCAGATGACGTGATCCGAGACGAGTGACGCGGGGCGGTCAGGCTTGCGGGCCGAGCGTCCGCGCGGCGTGCGACGTTGGCGACTTCGGAAAACGATCGAGCCATTGCTTCAGCAATGTCTCATCGATGGATCCGTCCCGTTCCCCTCGGCATACTCCGCCTCGGACCGCCACGATCTCGGGTGCCAACTCATCGATGCGTTCCGCGTCGCCAAGCCGCAATGAACCGGCGAGAGCCCAGGTGAGGTTCGCCTGTTTGAGCTGTTCACCGAGCCCGCGTAGTTCGGGCTCCGAAAGCGAATTCCAAAGCGGCCCGCGACGCTTGTCAAACGTGTCGAGCAGCAAGGTATCCAGCCCTTGCGACGATGCCCAATGAGCGAGCTCAAGGGGAGCCGGGGCTCCGCACTCGCGCCAATCGGCGTACGCCACGACCACGGGAGACGTTCCTTGGGGCAACTCAGCCCGCCAGCGATCGAAGTACTTCGCACCCTCCGCCAAGCTCGTCCCGGACCATCCGAGTTTGGCGAAGCGAATGCCGCTCGACGGAATGCTGGCCGACCAGGCGTGGAGTCGCTCCGCGGTATCGCACCGCTCGACTAATTCCCCGAGAGCCAAACTAACATCGACGTCGCCGTGTTGGGCGGCCCATTGCCAGAGGCCTGGCGACGTCGGCTCCAGGGCTCCGTCGCGCGGTTCCTTGAGGTCGATGAGATCGACGCCGCTGGAGCGACAGAGTTGAAACTCGTCTTGATCGCGAACGCTGACCAGTAGACGCGGCACGACTTCTCCCGTGGCTAGTTCGGGCAATTGATGGAGGGCTGCACGCGAGTCGCTCGACCGAATATCGAGCCGTCCCACCGTCAGCGGAATAGGGGCTCATCATCGACGGCATTCTACCCGTCGTCGCCCAGCGCCCCAG
>JAGQPS010000196.1 GCA_020426595.1 Planctomycetales bacterium | reverse complement strand
GGATCGGTTTTGGGGTGGGCACTCGTCGACCTAGGGCTGCGTCGCCCGCGCTTCGCTTGGGCTCCTGACCCTAGGCTATGGTGCGGCGCCCCCGTTGGGGGCTTAGCAAACCGTGGTTCGACTCTTTTGCACCCAGATGGCTTTTTGCTTGGCCGCGAGTCGCATCCATCGGGCTAAAATCAACGGCCCGTGACGCTTCGGGTTTCCTTTGGTTTTTCCGGCTTGTGACTTGGCCGACTGGACCGAGACCTGAGAAACGCGACATCGAAACAAACGACCCGCCTTTTGACACCTGGAGAATAGTTCATGGCTCGCCGATCAGAGAGTTCGCAATCGGGATTGAGTCGTCGACGGTTTCTGGCCACGGGAGCCGCCGCTGGTATGGCAGCGCCGCTCATTCTTCGTTCGGCCCGAGGCGGATCGGCGAATGACAAGTTGCGTTTGGCTAGCGTGGGAGTGGGCGGCATGGGCGCCTCGGACCTCGCTTCGTTGTCGAGCCATCCCAAGGTCGAGGTGGTTGGACTCTGCGATGTCGATGCGAATCGATTGGGCGAGGCGGGCAACAAGTTTCCCAATGCCAAACGCTTTAGCGACTTTCGCGAGATGATCGCGGAACTAGGGGACTCGATCGACGCGGTCAACGTCGCGACTCCCGATCATACGCATGCCGCCGCCGCGATGACCGCGATGAACGCGGGCAAGCATGTGTATTGCCAAAAGCCTTTGACTCATGATGTGTATGAGTCGCGTCGTTTGGCGGACATCGCGAAGGAGACGGGGGTCGTCACCCAGATGGGCACCCAGATTCACTCGGCCTCGGAGTATCGCACCGCGGTGAGTTGGATCCA
Organism: Planctomycetales bacterium; assembly: GCA_020426595.1. Taxonomy (GTDB): domain Bacteria; phylum Planctomycetota; class Planctomycetia; order Pirellulales; family Pirellulaceae; genus UBA11682. Next base: position 8,568 of record JAGQPS010000196.1, on the reverse strand, counting down.
GGGTGGTTTGATCGGCAAGGTGAAGGAGGTGCATTCCTGGAGCAACAAGACTTGGGGCTACAACGGAGCCGCTCCGACGCCCAATCCGGTTCCCGATTTTCTGTCTTGGGATTTGTGGTTGGGAACCGCGCCCGAGCGTCCTTATTCGCAAGGCCATTACCATCCCGCGGATTGGCGACGTTGGGTCGATTTTGGTTGCGGTACGATGGGAGACATGGGGATTCACATTCTCGATCCCGTCTTCACGGCCTTGCAGATGAAGGATCCGACCGAGGTGATTTCGACGAGCGATGCGCCTCCCGAAACCTCGCATGGGATGCAGAATCGTGTTACCTATAAATATCCGGCGACGCAGTACACGACCGACGACTTCGAGCTGACTTGGTATGACGGAGGGCTTTTCCCCGACACGGCCGACTGGAATGTTCCGGCTGGGTTCGGGTTGCCAGGTCAAGGATCGATGTTCATTGGCACGGAGGCCAGTTTGTTGTTGCCGCATATCGCGATGCCTCAGCTTTTCCCGCAAGACAAATTCGCCAACGTGCGGCTGGGTCGAGTCGAGGGAGGCAACCATTACCATCTGTGGGTCGACGCGTGCTTGGGTGGCGAACCGACGACGGCTCACTTTGGTTACGCGGGGCCGCTGACCGAGAGTCTGTTGTTGGGCGTGATCGCCAATCGATTCCCGACTCAGTCGCTCACATGGGACGCCGAGAACATGGAGATCACGAATTTCTCGGACGCCCAGGCGATGATTCGTCGGCAGTATCGCAAGGGTTTCGAGGTGGAAAACCTGTAGCGTCAGGGGTGTGACGCGGCCTGGCCGCGCTCGCTGGGATTGATCCTAGGATAAGCCAACCCGGAGTCGCCACCTCGCGCGTGGCGGCTCCGGGTTTTGTCATTGAGGGACGGTGCGGCTGGGAGATACCGCCAATCAACGGGCGCCGTTCGAGTCGAGCGGAAGCAGCTTGCTCGAGCGTCTTGGTCTCCGTCGCGTCCAGCCTTCGGTTCGCGCCGACCCCGTTGTGAGGGTTTGGACTCCGGTAGGCGGCCACAAGCAGGCTTCCGAAGCGGCTCCCCAGGCGTGGCTCCGCGGGGCTCTCCGTTGACAATCGAACCGCGTTTTTCCTAGCATGATGGGTTTTCCCAGCCGAATTGTCGGTCACTAGGGAACGCCGGCCCGATGAACCTCGTACTGTGCACGGCACGCCATGTGGCCGTGATTGGGGCGGAATCGAGTTGGAAGACGGCGCAAGATCTGCGGCGAGGCGCTGAGCCTGCTGGAGGACGGTGTTGAAGGAAGCGATTCAGAAGGCGGACACGCTCATTGAGGCGATGTCGTGGATTCGTCAGTTCCGCGACAAGGTGACCGTCATCAAGTTGGGCGGCAGCGTGTTGGATGATGAGGATTCGCTGCGGCATCTGCTGCTCGATATCCTCTTCATGGAATCGGTCGGTATGTGGCCGGTCGTCGTGCATGGCGGAGGCAAGCGGATCAGCCGCGCGATGGCCGAAGCCGGTATCGAGCCGCGTTTCGTTCAGGGACGTCGCTACACCGACGATGCCACTCTGGAGATCGTCGAGCGAACATTGGCGACCGACACGTGTCATTACTTGGCCGACGAATTCGAGCGGCTCGGTGGACGCGCCATGACGCTCAACTTCGAGTCGACGAACGTGCTCCACGGCGAGCGACTGACGTTGGTCGGCGAACAAGGCGAGCCGGTTGATTTGGGTCGAGTCGGCCAGGTGACTCGAGTCGATCGCCAGGTCATCGAGAATCTGTGCTATGCCGGTCAGGTGCCTTTCATTCCTTCGATGTGCGTGGACGACGCGGGTGGCAAACTCAACGTCAACGCCGATTCCGCGGCGACGGCGGTCGCCCAAGCGTTGGGGGCCGAGAAGCTGATATTTCTGAGCGATGTTCCGGGCGTCCTGCGGGATCGGAACGATCCCAATTCATTGATCACGACGCTCGATGAGAACACGGCTCGCCAGTACATCGCCGATGGCACGATCGAGGCCGGCATGATTCCCAAGGTCGAAGGTTGTCTCGAGACGTTGGAACGCGGCGTGCGAAAGATCCACATCATCGATGGGCGATTGCGGCATTCGTTGTTGCTCGAGATTTACACGACCGGTGGTGTCGGGACCCAGATCGTGCGTAGCGTGTAGGCAAGGCCATCCCGATCGGGATGGATTCGAATTCCAGAGCCTCACTGGCGATCAGAAGTTTGGTTGGGCGATCGAGGGCCAAGGTCGACACGCCCAAGTCCGTCGCGGTCATGTGTTTTCCGTCGGCGAGTCGAACGGCTCGTCTTCCATCCCTTCCGTCATTTGCGTGTTTGTATCTCGCGGAGAATCGCTTCCATGTCACGACGCCATCTGTCATCCAGCGAAACCCAAGCGTTGTTCGATCAGTACGTGATCGGCAATTATCGTCGCTATGGTGTCAATCTGGTGCGTGGCGTTGGGTCCGAGGTATGGGACGCGGAAGAGCGACGCTACGTCGACTTCTTTCCGGGTTGGGGCTGCAACTTGCTCGGACATTGTCCGGCTCGAGTCGTCGAGGCCGTGCGGGAGCAAGTGGGACAACTCATTCACGTGCCCAATACCTGGATGATGGAATCGCAAGGCATTTGGGCGCGGATGTTGGCCGAGCGGTCGTTCGACGGTCAGGCCTTCTTCTGCAATTCGGGGACCGAGGCGAACGAGGCGGCGATCAAGCTGGCTCGTCTGCACACGCCCGCCGAGCGCTACAAGATCATTTCGTTCACCGGCGGATTTCACGGCCGGACTCTGGGCTCGCTTACCGCCACCGCTCAGCCGAAGTACCACGAGGGACTTGGGCCGATGGCCGCCGGTTTCGTCTACGCACCGTTCGGTGATCTCGAAGCGGTGCGCAAGCTCGTCGATGCCGAGACGTGCGGTATTCTCGTCGAGCCCATTCAAGGGGAAGGGGGCGTCAACTTGCCGCCCGACGGGTTCCTGCCGGGCTTGCGCGAGATCTGTGATGAGCACGGCTTGATCCTGATGTTCGATGAAGTGCAAACCGGCTGCGGTCGAACGGGCGAGTGGTTTGGCTACCAACACTTCGGCGTGGTGCCGGATGTTTTGAGCCTGGCGAAGAGTCTATGTGGCGGCATCGCGGGTGGAGCGATTCTCGCTCGGCGCGAGGTGGCTCCCAGCTTGAGGCCTGGAATGCATGCCGCGACTTTTGGTGGCAATCCCATTGCCTCGGTCGCCGGCATCGCCGCCATCGAGACGATCGAGGACGAAGGGTTGCTTGGCCGCGCGAAGGAACTCGCGGATCGCTTTCAGCAACGGTTCGAGAGTTGGCGATCGCGTTTTGACTTTATCGACGATATTCGGATCGCCGGTTTGATGATCGGGCTCCAGCTCTCGATCGATGGAGCCGGAGTGGTGCAGAAGTGTTTGGAGAATGGCCTCCTGATCAATTGCACTCAAGGCACGGTCTTGCGTTTGCTGCCCGCCATGAACTTGGAGGACAGCTTGTTCGAGGAAGGCTGCGATATTTTGGAGAGTTCGTTGGCCGAGGTGGCCTCGTCGCTGACCACCAGCTGACGAACGGCGAAGGCGGATCGCCCGGAGTTGGCGAGCGGGATCCCTCGGGCTGGCACGGAAACGTAGGTGACCTGACACAACTCGTCCCGCTCGTCCCTTCTTTCATCGCGTCATTCAAACGAAGAGATGCAACGATGGCTCGACATGTATTGTCCCTGACCGAACTATCGAGCGACGAAATTCGACAGGTGCTGAACGTTTCGGCCGAGCTGAAGCACAAGCTGAAGCGCGGAACGCGCGAGTCGTTGCTGCCCAATTACGTCATGGCCTTGCTCTTCGAGAAGCCTTCGTTGCGAACGCGAGTCAGTTTTGAAACTGGCATGCGGCACCTCGGTGGTTCGAGCTTGTTCTTGGGGCAGGACTGTGGCTGGGGCGGAGGCCGCGAGCCGGTCGAGGATTTTGCTCGCGTGCTCAGTAGTTACGTCGACGTGATCGTCGTGCGAGCCAAGTCGCATGCGTCGGTGCAAGAGTTGGCCAAGCACAGCGGCGTACCGATCATCAATGGTCTGACCGATTGGTCCCATCCTTGTCAGGCGCTCGCGGATCTGCTGACGGTCGAGGAGCATTTCGGGACGTTGGAAGGTCAAAAGTTGGCCTTCATTGGCGACGCCAACAACGTGTCTCGGTCCCTCGCCATCGGCTGCGCGAAGTTGGGAGTCGATTTCGCCATCGCGGGTCCGGCCGGGTACCAGTTCGACGAGGCGTTTCTAGATTCGGTCCGCCAACTGCCCACCGCGGGCGAGATTGTCTCGACGACCGATCCGGCCGAGGCGGTCGACGGCGCGACGGCGGTTTATACCGACGTCTGGGCCAGCATGGGACAGGAAGCCGAGCAAGCCGAACGAGCGGCTCGATTCGCACCCTATCAAGTCAACGCGGCCCTGATGCGGCACGCCTCGGATAACGCGATCTTCCTTCATTGCTTGCCCGCGCATCGGGGTGAGGAAGTGGCGGCCGAGGTCATCGATGGCGGCGCGAGCCGAGTCATCGAACAGGCCGAGAATCGGCTGCATGCCCAAAAGGGCTTGCTCGCTTGGTTGTTGACCTAGCGCGATCGGCCGGGCATTCGCTCTCGATCCTTGGGTCTCTCAAGAATCGTGGCTGGGGGATTCGGCGCGGTTCGGCGATTGACCAAGGCGATCCTTGGCGGCGTCGTTACATTCTCTTTGCGCGCCGCCGAGTGGGTTTCTCAGTATGATGCTTCAAGCGTCCCACGGGGAACTAACTCACTCATGCAGCAGGTGGTGTGATGACGGACCGAACGAGTCGCCGATGGTTCTTGGGCATGGCTACCGGTGCGGCCGGAGGCCTCGCGGTCGCCGGCCAATGGCCGATTGGCAAGTTGTCCGCGACCGAAACGAGCGGATCACTGGGCGATTTCGAGGCTCATGTCCGCTCGGCCAGCGGCCAGTCGGCGTTGGTGATTCCCGATCCTCCGGCGGGACGACCGGCCGAGGCGACCGAGGATAACATTCTTGGGCCCTACTTCCGTGAAGGGGCTCCTTATCGCGGCAAGGTCACCCCTCCGCTGGAACCCGGACAGCCGCTCGTCGTCTTTGGTCGCGTGCTGGGGCTCGATACCGCTCGACCACCCCAACGCACGGTCATTCATGTTTGGCAAGCCAACGCGGATGGTCGTTACGACAACGACGATCCCGAGCATCCACCGGCGAAGGGCGTCTTCATCAATCGGGCGCGGATCGGCATCGACGAGACCGGCTACTACGAGTACGAGACGATTCATCCGGGACGCTATCGCACGGGTCCGACCTCGATGCGTCCGGCTCACATTCATTATCACGTCGAGGCGGCGGGATACGAATCGTTGACGACTCAGATGTACTTCGAGGGGGATCCTGAAAACGCGAAGGATCCTTGGGTCAAACCATCGCTGATCGTCAAGCAGCAGATCCTCGAGACGCCGCGCGGCAATGTCGAGGTGGCGGAGTTCAATATCGTGTTGCGGCCGCTGGCTGGATTGGATCGAACGCGATGAGTCGGCCGTTGATTCTGACGGTCGAGGATGACGTGGCGATTCGTCGCGGTCTGGTCGATGCCTTGCGGTTCGCCGACTACGACGTGCTCGAAACCGCGGATGGACGCGAAGCGATCGAGATGGTGAAGCAGCAACCCGTGGCGTTGTTGTTGCTCGATCTCGTTCTGCCGGGCACCACCGGTTATGACGTGCTCGAGGAGGTGCGCGGCTTTCGGCCGAGCCTGCCCGTCATCATGATCACGGCGCGAGGCAGGGAAGAGGATCGCATCGCGGGGCTCCGCAGCGGAGCCGACGACTACATCGTCAAGCCGTTCTCGATTCGTGAGATGCTCGCGCGAGTCGAGGCGGTCCTGCGCCGGTCGCCTCATCGCGCCGAGACGACCGAACGTCTCTCGGGCGACTGGGGCACGATCGACTGGGGACGAGGCGAGTTTCAGTCCGTGGCCGGCGAAAGCGTTCCGTTGTCGCAACGTGAGTGCGATTTGCTCCGCTATCTGGCTCAACATCCCGACCGAGTCGTATCGCGAGACGAGCTTCTACAGTTCGTCTGGCAACTCGATCCCAAGGGACTTTCCACTCGCACGATCGACATGCATGTGGCTCGGCTGCGTGAAAAGATTCAGGCGGTCGCGGAGGGATTGGAGCTTGTCGTGACGGTTCGTGGACGAGGGTACAAGTTTGGTTGGCGAGAGGCCGAAGAGAATATCACGTAGGACGATGTTCGAGCTGGGAGGCGTTTGATCGAGCCATGATGGGCTCCCACCATGCGTGTTGGACGCAACGGAGAGTAACATGCGGCGAGTCCGTGTGGCGGTCATATTCGGAATCAGCCTCGCCCTGGCGACCCTTGGCCTGGGCGTGCTGAGTCGTGAAGCGATCCGAGCCGATCGAGCGCGGGAAACGTTGCTCGTGGCGACTCAGCAAGCGCGACAAGCCGAAGCGGAGGCCAAACGGGCGATCGAGCGACGCGATTTGATTGGTCGAGCCGTCTGGCGACTCGACACGATGTTGACTCCACTCGTGGCCCAGGAGTCGACTCGACCCGCCGATCTCTTCTTGCCGAGCGTCGCCGAGTCGATCGGCAAGGATGACATTAGCCAAGTCAGTCAGACGCGGGGCCGTGGAACCGGACGGGATGCCGCTCCGCTTCCCGAGACGATCACGCACGCGATGATCGATCTCCCGAATGAATACGTGGCGTTGCATTTCCAAGTCGATGGCGACGGCGTTTGGACGAGTCCGCAGGTACCCGCCACCGGAGTTTCCGTTCCGAGCTGGCTGTCGGCCGACGTGTTGCAACAGCGACGCGAGCTGCTCAATGCCCTCGCCGCATCCATCGATGTGGCTCAATTGCAGCAGCTGGTGCCCGAACAACAAATCAAGGTGGACGCCGGCAACCTCTACGCGACGAACTCGCTCGCCTACAACGGAGTGAGTCGCAGCGCCGATGTCGGAGACGCATCGGCCTACCGCCAGGATTCGCTTCGTCAGTTGGCGAGTCAGACAACGCAGAGCATGGACCCGTCCCTGCTGGGTCCGCAGGGATTCCGCGATTGGGACCTGCGCAATCGTTTGTTCGAGAACTTCGCCAACACGAGTCTTCGCAATCAGCGCTTGGTGCTTTCGCAGAACCGCGGCGGTGACGAAACCGACGTGACCTACGAAGGAGTGACTCGGCCAATTTGGTTGGAGGATCGCCTGTTTCTCGTGCGACGATGGCACTCGCCCCTATGCGGCGATGTGATTCAAGGATGTTGTCTTGACTGGGCGAGGCTCAAACAACGTTTGTTGCAGGACATCCAGGATCTCTTGCCGAAGTGTGACTTGGTACCGGTGCTCGCCGATTCCCACATCGAGCCGACTCAGTTATTGGCGACGTTGCCGTTGCAGCTCGTGGTGACGGAAGCGGACGAGCCGGTTACCGAGGTTGCCGCGGCGTTGGAAACGAGTCAGCTCAAGTGGATGTTGGGAGTCGCGTGGATCGGATTGGTCTTGGCCGCGCTCGCCGGGGCAACCGTCATCTTTCAGACGGAGTCCCTGGCGGCTCGTCGCGCCGAGTTCGTTTCGAGCGTGACGCACGAACTGCGCACGCCGCTGACCACTTTTCGCATGTATACCGAGATGCTCGACAGCGGCATGGTTCCACCCGGCGACGCGACACGGAACTACGTGGGGACCTTGCGCCGCGAAGCGGAGCGGCTCCATCATCTGGTCGAGAATGTGTTGGCTTATGCACGGCTCGAACATGGCCGCAAACGACGTGAAGCGGTATCGCGCGAGCTGAGCGAGTTTCTGACGGAACTCGAGCCTCGGTTGGCCGAGCGCGCCGAGTTGGCCGGGATGCGGTTTCAGGTGACGCACTTTCTGGAGGATGCCGAAACCGAGGGCTTGCTGGGAGAGGTGAATCTCGACCCTCTGAGCGTCGAACAGATTCTGTTCAACCTGGTCGACAACGCCTGCAAGTATGCGAGGAGCGGTGAGGCTCCAACGGTGGAACTGCGCGTACGCGTGGAGCGCGACCGGTGGGAAGTGGCCGTACTCGATCGCGGACCTGGGATTCGGCCGCGTGAGCGCGGAAAGCTCTTCCGGTTCTTTTCAAAGACCGATCACGAGGCGGCCGTGACCGCTCCAGGAATCGGCCTCGGCCTCGCTTTGTCTCGGCGCTTGGCCCGAGAACTCGGAGGCCGCCTCGACTATCGCGACCGAGACGGCGGAGGCGCGGCATTCACCCTCGAGTTGCCTCGATAGTGACGTCTCACTGGGGTGCGCGTCGACCGAGGGCTGAGTTGAGGGTGTAAGGACCAGCGTAACCGGGCGGCGCGGTTGACGTTGACGTCAGTTTCCGCGTGATCCGCCGCTTCGATTCACGCAATTGTTCTGTGTGATTATGTGGTGCGACATTCATCTGATGGGAAGTCTGGTCCAACTCCAGAGCCTTCATACCACAGTTGATCGATGATTGATTTGTCGCGGAGATACCAACTGGC
>JAGQPS010000195.1 GCA_020426595.1 Planctomycetales bacterium | reverse complement strand
GTCGTGCGGAGGAATATCGGCGGTGGCGGTCAGGGGCTGGGCCAAACGAAAGCCGTACGCTTCTTGTAATGCGACTCGTTGTGTCGGCAACGGACGTACCGACTCGGCCACCAATCGCCACGCCTCGGTCAATTCCAACAGAGCCATCAGGAATTCCCCGCGACCGTGAGCGAGGTATCCAAGAACCGACGCAGAAGATGTGGTCCGTCGTCGGTCAAAAAACTCTCGGGGTGGAACTGGAGCCCGAAGGTCGGCCACTCGCGATGCCGGATGCCCATGATCTCACGCTCGCCATTCGGACCATCCGCCCAGGCACAAACCTCGAAGTCGGGCGACAAGGTCGATGGCTCGATCACCAAGCTGTGATAACGAGTCGCCACGATGGGAGAAGGGAGATCGGTGAAGAGCCCCGTGCCATCATGATGGATGTGGTCGACCTTGCCATGCATGAGCTGCTTAGCCCGCACAATGCGGCCTCCGGTCGCTTGCCCGATCGATTGGTGGCCGAGGCAAACTCCGAGCAACGGCAAGCGCCCGTGAAAGTGCTCCACGCAGCCCACGCTGATGCCGGCCTCGGTCGGCGTGCAGGGACCAGGCGAAATAATCAGATGACTCGGCCCCAACTGTTCGATTTCGTCCACGGAAATGCAGTCATTCCGAAAGACGCGAACATCCAAATTCCGATCCATCTCACCCAACCGTTGGACGAGGTTGTACGTAAACGAATCGTAATTGTCGATGATCAGAATCATGGTCGGTCCGAAGGATTGCGGTTCGAGCGGAGGGGGCGGACCTTCCGATAGGTTGGGAAGAGCTGGGCCCCTAGGTATCCGCTGATCGAGCGTTTACCGATCGAGTGCTCGCGGAATGGGATGCGGCAGCTCGAGACAAGCCGCTTCCCGTTCGATCCGTATGATAGCCGGAGATCCGCTGGAGTGGAGTCGCGGCACTGGTGCGTTGGTTCGCGAGAAGGACCGTCCCTAATCAGCCGAAGCACTCGCTCAAGTTCTCACCACAGCCCCAAGGTCGGTGTCAAACCCGGAGTCTCCGTCGATGCCTAGATTCTCATTCCTGAGACGGACTCCGTCGATCCTTGCCTCCACCAACGCCCCAGCTTTCGCCAGCCCCCATCGGCGCTACCCCGGCGGGGCGGCGTTTCCGATCCGAGGCTTGTCAGGGCTGAGCCTCGTGTTGCTCGCCATCGCTCCCGTCGCTCACGGCCAGGATCGAGTTAACGATCTCCCCGTTCCCGAACTCGTTCCGCCCATCGTCGTGGCGGCTGAACCGGCGCCCGAGTCGTCGATGGTCGGGGCAGGTGAGGGAGTCATCCGCATCGCGGCGCGCATGAACGACGATCCGCCGTCGGTGATGCCGCCACTGGCTCCACCCGCTCTGGTCGCTCCCGTGACCAACGGTGCGGACGCCCCCGCCGAGGAGACGGAGGACGAGATTCCATTGGAAGCGGGAGACGATGGGCTATCGCTGGACGAGCTGGGCTCGTTCCTGACACGACTGGCTCGCCGTCACGTACCTCACACGTTCAGTGACAACAAGAAGTGGGGCGGCACGATCGATCGTTGGAACGGTCTCGATTTTGAACTCGATGGCTTGCGCCTCGAAACTCGGCGACGACGCAAGGAGGTCAATCACGGCAACTGGCAACGTTACGACGTCCAGCTGCTCGATCCGGATCGCGAGTTCGTCATCCGTCTCAAACGACTCGAGTCACGTGCGGACGGTCGTTTGGTATCCGAGATCGAGATCACTTCCTACGTTCAAGCCCATGGTCAGTTCGCTCGTTGGAATCGAGGCGTGCAGTTGATCAGCCTGGGTGTCGACGCGCGAGCTCGCATGACGCTCAATGTCGTCGTTTCCTTGGGCACGACGATGGACTTTAGTCAGCTACCGCCCGCGGTCGTGCTCGATCCGGTGATCGAATCGTCGCGTCTCACCGTGCACGATTTCGAGGTTGATCGCATCGGCCAAGTCGGCGGCGACGTCGCGGAATGGCTCGGCCGTCAATCGGAGAGCATGTTGCGCGAGAAGGTCGAGGAGCAGCAAGAGAAGATCACGGCCAAACTCAACCGCGCGATCGACCGTCATCGCGACGACCTCCGCCTCAGCGTCGTCGAACTCACCCGCAACGAATGGGGACGACTCGTCGAGCGCCACATGCAACAGCAGCAAGCGGAATGAGTCGTTGCTTATACCGCGCTTCGTTCCCCGCCATGCTCGCGACGTTTTCCACGAAGCTCGCGCGGGCCGAGCTCGACACTCCGAGCCTACTTCACCGCCAACATGCGTTCGAGAGCGATGAGTGAGTAACGGCTCGTTTCCTCATCCACCTCGATCACGTTGACCGCTTGTCCATCGATCAAGTTCTCGAGCGTCCAACAGAGATGTGCGAGATCGATGCGGTACATCGTCGCGCACATGCAAACGACCGGCGAGAGGAAATGAATCTCTTGCTCGGGGTGCTGGGCCTTGAGTCGATTCACCAGGTGCAACTCGGTTCCGATCGCCCACTTGGTTCCCGCGGGTGCTTGCTTCACCACGTCGATGATCTTGCCGGTCGAGCCCGAGATATCCGCGAGGTCATTGACCTCGCGTGGCACCTCGGGGTGGACCAGAATCTGGATCCCCGGGATGCGTTCGCGAAACGCGTGGATGTGCTCGGGGCGGAACATCTGATGCACGCTGCAGTGCCCTTGCCACAGGATCACGCGCGACGACTCGATCGCCTCCTGCGTATTGCCGCCAAGATCATCGGCGTACGGATTCCAAACCGGCATCTCGTCGTTGGTCACGCCCATCTTGAGGCTCGTGTTGCGCCCCAAGTGTTGGTCGGGGAAGAACAGGACTCGCTTGCTCCGGGCGAACGCCCATTCGAGCACGGCTCGTGCGTTGCTCGACGTGCAAACGATGCCCCCATGCTTGCCGCAGAACGCCTTGAGACTCGCGGCCGAGTTGATGTAGGTGACCGGTGTGATGTCGCTCGTGTCGATCACCTCGCCTAGCTCATCCCACGCGGCTTCGACTTGCCGGATGCCAGCCATGTCGGCCATCGAGCAACCGGCGGCCATGTCGGGGAGAATGACCTGGATCCGGCGTCCCTCACGAGCCGCCAGTTTGTCGGGGCGGTTGGCGAGAATGTCGGCGGTCTCCGCCATGAAGTGGACACCGCAAAAAACGATGGTGCGGCAACGATCGTTCTCCGCCGCCAGTTGGCTCAGTTGGTAACTATCGCCGGTGAGATCGGCGTGAGCGATCACTTCGTCTTGTTGGTAGTGGTGGCCGAGGATGAGCAACGACTCGCCCAGCTGCTTTCGCGCGGCCACGACTCGAGCGGCCAGTTCCTCGTTCGAGAGCGACTTGTAAGGAGCCAATTCGTGTGCCGGAGTTGGCTGGATCGAGATGCCCATGCGGGTCCCCTGAAGCGAGCGAAGCCGGCCCGCCACCAGTGCGGGCATGCTGAGATCCTAACGAAAATCGAGGGCAAGTGAAGAACCACGCAGGTGATGTCGCCGCGATCTTTCCCCGCGCGCCGCCGCCGCGCATACTGGGAGGCCGACGGAGGTCGCCTCGCTTGCCCCTCCCAATGGTCACCGTTCCCCATGGAGAGAATCCCACGATGTGTTGCTCCCAGATGCGTTATGGCGGGCTATTTGCGGTGTTGATCGGTGTTGGCGCGGCTCTGGGGAGCTCGTTCGCCAATAGCTCGACGACCGTCGAGGAATACAAGAGTGGCATCGTCTGGCCCGAGCCGCCGGTGGTCGATCCGGGTGACGGAACCCATGCCCCCTCCGACGCCATCGCCCTGTTCGACGGCACCGACATGTCGGCGTTCAATGGCGGAGACAAGTGGGTGATTCAAGACGGCTTCGCCGAGGTGCATGGCGGTGGAGTCAGCACCAAGGAGTCGTTTGGATCGTGTCAGCTGCATGTCGAATTCGCCACCCCGGCCGAGGTCAAGGGTAACGGTCAAGGCCGAGGCAATAGCGGCATCTACTTGATGGGGCGCTACGAAGTGCAGTTACTCGATTCGTACGACAACGAAACCTATTTCGATGGACAGTGCGCCTCGATCTACAAGCAACAACCGCCGATGGTCAACGCTTGTCGCCAACCGGGCGAGTGGCAGAGCTACGACATCATCTTCGAGGCTCCGGAATTCGCCGAGGATGGCACCGTGACCAAGCCGGCTTATGTCACCGTGCTGCACAACGGCATCCTGGTGCATCATCACTTCGAGTTGCTCGGCGACACCGCTTGGGATTCGCCACCGAGCTACAAGAAGCACGAAGCCCGTTTGCCGATTCACATCCAAGACCACGGCAACCCGGTTCGTTTCCGTAACATCTGGATTCGTGAGAACGTGCAGCCGCTTGTCGGCACTCCTCCTGCGGAATAATCGACCGACGATGATGCAACCGGACGACGAACTCTGTCTCTGTTTCCACGTGACGCGCCGCAAGGTGGAAAACCACTTGCGGCTAAATCGTGTGGTCCGAGCCAGTCAGCTCGCGGAATGTTATGGGGCGGGAACCGGCTGTGGCTGGTGCCGCCCCTTTTTGATTCGTCTCTTCGAAGCGGCTCAAGCCGCGGCCAAGGCGAACGAGCCAGCGACGGCCGATCTGCCGGATGCCGCCGACTACGCCCACGGACGAGCGGCTCACGTGCGAAGCGGGGGCGGAGTCCCTCCCCAAGGCGCGACTCCGTTGCCCGAGTCCCCGTTGCCGGAGTCTCAGTCGCAAGATCCGTCTCGTCACGCTGACGAGGATGGTTCATCGTGATCCGCCGCTTGCTGCTTGATCGCCTGATCCTCGAACCGTCGCGCGATCCGATCGAGCCCGAAGCGGGACTCGAACGGCATCCGCTCAGCTGGGATCGACGACAGGCCGAACTCTATTGTTATCGGCAAACCTCGGGCGGCATCTCGGGAGTCGACACCGCCAACGACTCATCGCCGAATGGCGCCACCAAGCTTCGATGGCCGCGCGGCTTGGCGGTCATCAAGTTTCCCGGTACGGCGGGGCGGTGCGAGCGGATGGGCACCCAGCCGCTCACGCAGTGGCCCGAGCAAGACGGTTTGGTGGTCGGAGTCAATCCACCGGGCTACGGCTCCACCAGTCGTCACGCGACGCTGCGGGATAGCCGGGCCTTGAACGAGGCCTTGGAACATTGGCTGGGTGAACACGCGGTAGGGCAGGGGCGGTTGCTGATCGGCAATAGTCTCGGCTGCGTACGAGCCCTCGCGTTCGCCAATCGCTTTCCATGCGACGCGATGATTCTGCGCAATCCGCCGCCCCTTCCGCAGTTGCTTGAGATCTTCGCGCGTCGGCGCCGAGCCGCCTGGGTCGGCCGTTGGCTGGCTCGGGGACTCTCGTCCGACTGGGACGCGATTGAACTCGCGAGCCACATTCGGGTGCCAACGCTGCTCGTGCAAAGCGAACTCGACTCGCTCGTACTCACGGAGTGGCAAGACCGCATCTACGATCGCCTCGCGGGCCCCAAGAGAAAACTGGTGCTCAAGAAATGCGATCACGCCGACCCAATCCCCGAGGATCAAGCCGGCGCGTATCGCGAATTAGTGGAGTGGGTGGTTGGCGGTGGCACCGACTAATAGGGAACGATGCCATCCTCGGCACGCTTCAATCACTGCCGAGAAACAAACTCGCGCACATCATTCCACGTCAGGGCGAGTCCTGGCATTTGTCGACTTGGTAACAATATCGAACGAGGCAAGCCCGACTACAACACCCATGTTGACGTGCCACATCGTCCGCGATTACTACGCCCACCTCCTTTACAAATTGTTCAACGAGTTCGGCGGGCCAATCACATGGCACGTATTCCGTTCGACAATGACAGAAACAACAAGGCCGGCGTCCAAAAACACCCTTGAAACAACGATAGGTGTATGCGATTCGCACTGCCTTCAAGGGCTCGCCGTAGGTCGAATAGACGCACTCATTAATCGGCGAACTCGTCGAGTAGACATGAACCCAGGATTCGGGGATCTCATAACCAAGGGCCTGATAGCCTTGCTGCTTGAGACAGTAGACAAGTTCGTCTTCGTCCGAATCGGTTCCGATTGGCCGCAGTTGGGGATCACCAGGCCACGGATAAACGTAACCATAGAAGCCTCCGGTTTTTGGCTCATCCGGTTCGTCTGCTGCATGTGGAGAGAAGACTGGGGTTATCTCGCAACAAGGCCGACGGCATTCAGGTGCAACACAACAGGAGTAATTGTTGGCCTGCCCTCGACGAAAGAGTTGTCGAAGCCGACCGCCTGCTTGTGCTTCCGAAGAAAAACCATCCGCGAATACGATGCAAAACACCACCGCCATCGCCAGCGTTGCTCGAAACCTTGTCATAAGGGATCTCCTGCTAATCGGGCTTGGTTTCAACACACTAATCACTAACCACGTCGAGATTTTCGTCTTCACCGTACATCAGTTGTCGTGACGCCCCACTTCCAATGGAGCGTCACCATTCACTGTGCTTCACTCAAACTCAAACCGCTCGGCCGACTCCATCGCTTGTTCGACGAGGTCATCTGGAATCTCGACGACTCCTCCCGAGCGTTCGATGACCCACCAGCTCTTGGTCGGTTCATGAAAGCCGATCGTTTCGCCGAAATCTCGGAACTCCAAAAACGCATCACTGGCAAGCAGTGAGTTGAGCTGAAAAGTCTTTTGTCCGTCGCCGAGATCGATGACTTCAAAACGAGTCGCGCCGACCAAGGCGACTCGGTCCTGGTGGACGTGCCAGTCGGTGGCTTCGGGGAGCGTGGCGACGGACGACCAAGTCGCTTGAGGTCCGGTGCCTTGCAATCGATAGAGCGTGCCGTTGTCAAAAGCCAACAGCGTGTCGATCCCTTCGCCCTTGGTCCAGCGCACACTCAGTCCCGTCGATGCGGCATCGGGAATCGGTAGCTCCTCGGCGCCCTCGAGATCATCGATCGCCGCGAGGAACAAACGCTGTGGGCCAGGCGGGAGACCGGGAATGGGCATGGGAGGCGTGTCGCTGGCGATCCAAGAAACGAATCGCTGGTCGGGTGAGAGTTCGACGTTCGCGATCCATCCACCACCGAGTTTCTTCTCGGCTTGAATCTGTCCCGTCGACGAGACTTCGATCCAATCACCCGACTTGAGAATCGCCACGAGATCGCCACTCTCGCGCCACACGAGTCGGCGCGGTTCGTCACTCAGCTCGACTTCCAACGCGGGCTGATCGGGCTGGCTCGGGTCGACCAACAACATTTGGCCATTAGCAGTTCCAATCGCCAGCCGCCGCCCGTCCGGCGACGGCTCGAGCGCGATGACGCTCGCATCGAGTTCCCAAGCGGTACCAAGCGACTGCCCGGTTTCGCCATCCCAAACCTGCACGCTGTGATCAAACGATCCGGTCACCCATCGATTACCGGGCAAGGCGACGAGTTGCGAAACGAAAGCCGCGTGCCGGCCGAGCCTCAACCGTTTGCCCGCCTGCGGTCCAGCGAGTGTTTCCAGTTCAACGCCATAGTCCTCGCAGAACAGCACCCAACCGTCGGCACCGAAATCGATATCGCGGACCAGGCCGCCGATCCATTCGACTCGAGACGATTCCTCGGCCTGCCCCGGACCGACATCGAACGTGATGATCGTCTGTCGCTGTTGGCGTTCGCCAAACGTGGGCGAACCGGCGAACAGGAACGACTGGCGACCGACAATCGGCCGCGTGTCGACGAGCACCAATTGCTTTCCATCCTCGGAGGTCGCGGTGGCCATCGCGACTCCCTCGAACAGCACTTCTTCGTCCTGATCCAGCCCACCGAGCTTGACGCCTTCGCCGAACGTGAACAGCGCGAACCGAGACTGTCCCCCGAGAGCCATCACGACGTTCGCCGCCGTGGTCGGCTCGCCCAACTCGATCACAGGCAAGTCGGCGATTTGCCCGAGATCAAAAGGACCCTCGCCCGCTGGTGGTGCCGGTTCATTGTTCGGCGGTAGCACGTCGATGGAAGAGAACACCGTGGGCGGTACACCTCGCTGTGCTCGAAGCTGCCAAGCCAAGCTCTGTCCATCGCCCGCGACCGTTAACTCTTGGATGGGTGTCATCAATCGCCCGATCCACTGCATCGTCCGAGTGCCGCGGCTCCCCCGCGCGATCAACGTGTAATCGAAGATGACGAGCATTTGATCGCCGTCGGGCAACCAGACCACATCGGTCGCTCGCATTTGCGAACTGCCCGGCAGGTCGAATTGTGATTCCGCGGCGCCTTCGGCATTGAACTCAACCAAGCGAGGCGCGCTATCGAGCGGCGTGAGGAGCAACGTGTCGGAATAGGGTGAGATGCGATCCAGGCTGACCGAGTCCGTGAGCGGCGAACGCCAGATCAGTTCGCCATCCTCGCGGCCTCGCGCTTCGATTCGGTAATCTTGATCCATCAGCAAGTAGATATCGCGAGACGCCAACCATGAGCCCCAGGTGTACTCGGCGGCTCCCTGATGAGTGCGAAACGGCTCCGTCCCCGAGGGTCCAAAGAGCTGAGCGATTCCAGCCGCGATCCCGTCGGCCCCAACGGAACCCGACCAACCCGCGCGGACAACAATCGCGGGGATTGCCGGATCCGCGTAAGGGAAGGTGCCATCGGCGGCCGTGGCCCCGGTTCCGACATGAGTCGAACGGACGCGTCCTTGTCGGTCGAGTGACACGACCGAACCGAGTGAGCGGATCGTATGAGCGACGGCTTGGTCGGTCACCCTCAATGCATGTGGCATCGGTGGTCCCGTCGATTGGTCGGCTCGTCGCAATTCGTCCGCCCTCGACCGGGCCCGCCAAAGACTCACTTCACCGTTGACGTCGATTGATGCGATCCGATCCCCTTCGGGACTCCAGGCCGAAGCACGCCAGCGAGTCGTTCCTCCCAGCAGCTCCGCGGTCGCCAATGTCGGATAGAGCGACAACACTTGCGAGCTGGGCGGCTCGTATCCGGTCTGGGCCGCGCGTCGCTGAATGAGCATCAGCGTTTCGCGCGGTCCTGCTTGAAGGCTACCGAGTTCACCTTGCGTGCCGACGCGTTTGACGAACGCGCCATCCTCGCGGTGATACAAATAAATGTCGGATCGCTGCGATGCCCACAGCGCGAGAAGATCGCTCTCGGGAACGAACGTGGCGCGCCAAGTTCGGCCCGTGGGACGCTTGATTGCTCGAATGTCGAGACGATCGTCGCGAACTCGCAGCAACTGAACACCGAAGTTCGAGGTCGACACCAAAACGTGTTGGGAGTCGTCGCTGAATGCCAAGTCGAGGATGATGTCATCCGAGCCAGCCGGGCGCCCTGGGTAGGACAAGGCGACGTCCATCTTGCGATCGGGGCGGTCCGTCGACACCACGACGACGCGATGCGCCTGATCGACAAACGCCAACCACTTGCCGTCCGGCGACCAGCAAGCCCGGGAAATTGGCTGCTCGCCGATCGAAACGGACGCGAGCCGGG
>JAGQPS010000194.1 GCA_020426595.1 Planctomycetales bacterium | reverse complement strand
GGTCGGCTCTAGGGAACGACGAAAGCCGCTCGTTCGTGAATCGCTGGTTTCACTCCAGCGGACCACCCATCCGGCAAGGAATGTTTCGGAGTCGAACGAATCCGACTCTCGCGACTCGTCCCGCATTCTACGCGGCAGGGCGTCGTAGCTACAGGTGCCGAGTCGCTCGCGGCCCGAATCGCACCGTGTTCGAGAGGCGGGGATCGAAAGGCGGGGATCGAGAGGCGGGCGAATGCCAGCAACCCAGCGCCTTGCCTTGGACAGGGGCGGCGCTAGGATGAGTGTCGACGCTCGGGCGAGCCAAGTCGGCCTTACGACTCGGCTCGTTCCTTCCAGGGAACCACTCCCTCCAACATCGGCGACATGATTTTTCGCCAGGGTCGCCGGCGATCGCTATAGAGCGACTCGAGTTGGAGGGATGTGAGGATCAGTCAAAGCGGCAACCTGACGATTCGTGCCGCATTTCTTTGACACGGGCAAACAGCGTTTCATAATCCCGCTGCCGAAGTCGCCTCGCCGCGATTTTGTTTCTGGCTTCGGGAATGGAATCCTTGGTCCTTTCGACTCGTTGCTCGGTCCTCACGGTGGATCTCGAGCAGCGGAAAGGGCCGACGAGTGCTCTAGCCCTACGGATGCCTGCATGCGTTCCTGCTTGACCATCTTTCAGTGGCGGCGAAACGATGTCTCCTCCAAGGACGTTGTCTCCCCGACGGAATCCAAGTCGCGTTCTCGATTCGACTCGCCGACCACGTCGCTTGTCCGGTCGGGACTGGGGCGCCTGGGTTGTTGGGTGGCTCCCCTGGCTCTTGGCGCCTTCCTTGGCCTGCCATCGGTCGAGGCTCAGGTTCGCATTCCCGTCGCGGCCTTCGAGCCGGTTTCCAACGCCGAGACCTTGCTGGCCGATGTCGAGCGACTCGAAGGCGAAGGCCGCTGGTCGGAAGTCCTGTCGCTGTTGGAACGAGCGCGTCGCGAGGACCCCACGAACTCGCTGATCCTCACTCGTCAGCGTTCGGCCCGCATGCACTTTGATTCGCAGCGCCGACACGCCGACACGAGCTTCGTGCGGCTCGTCCGCAGTGCCGATCATCGTCAAGCCGCCCAGATCTATGGTGAAGTGCTCGACAAGATCGAGACGTTCCATGTCGATACGCCGGATTACGGAGCCTTGTTTCAGCAAGGCCGCGAGTCGCTGCTGGTCGCGCTGCATAGCGATGCCTTCCACGAAGTGCATCAAGTCGCGCCGACCGAGGCTCAGCTCGCACTGATTGATCAACTCATCGCCGATCGGGCCCGAGTGATGCGGGTCGCTGATCGCCGTTCGCTCGAGGCCGCCGTGGAAGAAATGGCCGAGACCGTCTCGCAAGAGACGGGCCTCCCTCCCGCCGCGGTCACCATGGAATTCGCCTGCGGAGCCACCGCGGCGCTCGACTGGTATTCGAGCTTCTTGACAGGTGACCAATACGATGAAGTGATGAGCCAGATTCGTGGCGACTTTGTCGGACTCGGTGTCGAACTGCGACCGACCGATGAGTTCCTCGAGATCCTGGATGTCATCGAATCCGGACCGGCCGGCGAAGCTGGCCTGCGAGCCGGCGATCGCATCCTCTCGATCGATGGTCAGACGGTCCAATCGCTCGGAGGAAACCCGGCCGCCGATCGACTGCGAGGCGAAGAGAATTCAGCGGTGCGACTGCGAGTCGAGACTCCGGGCACTCCGGCTCGCGATCTGACGTTGACTCGTCGCCGAGTCGAAATCGCCAGCATTCGCGAAGCCCAGATGATCGACCCGCTCAACGGCGTCGCCTATGTGCGTTTGGCCGCTTTCCAGCGAACGACCCGCGATGAAATGCTCAAGCACTTGTGGGACCTCCACCGACAAGGCATGAAGTCGCTCGTGATCGATCTGCGTGGCAATCCGGGTGGGTTGCTCGACGCGGCGGTCGACGTCGCCGACTTGTTCCTGCCGGCGGGCACGATCGTGACGACTCGAGGTCGCAACTTCGAGGAGAACCACGTTCACCGTGCTCGCTTCGAAGGGACTTGGCGAGTCCCGGTCGTGGTGATGATCGATGGTGACTCGGCCAGTGCCAGCGAGATTCTCGCCGGAGCATTGCGCGACAACGATCGAGCGACGATCGTGGGCGAGCGAAGCTACGGCAAGGGAAGTGTGCAAGGCATCTTCGCCCTGAACTCCTGCCCAGCGGGATTGCGATTGACGACCTCCAAGTTCTACTCCCCCAGTGGCCACGCGATTAGCGATGGCGGAGTCGAACCCAATGTACCCGTGGCGCTCGACCAGAACGCCACTCCGGTGAGCGACGCGGCGACGACCGTTACGACTCTACGGCCGAGCTTCGACGCTGACCCGATTCTGGCGATGGCGATTCGCGTCGCCTCTGGTGAGATGCGACCGCTGCAGCCCTAAGGGTCTGCCGGCACACTTGCCCGAAAGCCCAGGCCTCGATTCCCGCCCTAGCGTGAGTCGGTGTCTGGGCTTTCTTTTTTCTCCTCCACACCCGGCACTCCCTCGTCCAAATATCTCCAGCGCTTAACGAAGGCAATGATCGACGCGACCTCGTCGGGAGCGAGCGATTGGTCGAGCCGTTCCGGCATCAGGGAACGGCCCGTGGAAGCGAAGCTGACGAGTTCATCGCGCGCGAGAGTCAACACCTTGCCTTCGTTGGTCTTCAACGTCACGCTTTGACCGGTCTCGGATACCAAGACACCGACGAAGGAACCGCCATCGATTGTCTCGGCCGCGTAGGCCACGAAGTTGGCGTCGATCGAGCCGTTGGGGTTGAGGATGTCCTCGAGCAACTGAGCCGGCTCCTTGACTCGCGAGTCCGAAATGTCGGGCCCGATGTCGGTTCCCAAATCGCCGATGCGATGGCAGTTCGCGCAGTGTTTCCCAAAGAGCTGTTGTCCGCGGCGTGGATCGTGCTCGGCGGTGAGCGCCTCGCGGTACGACGCGAAATCAATCGCGGCTCGCGATGCCGCTAGCCCCTCCTGATAAACACGAAGCCGCTCGGCCAGTTCCGTTTCGCCATCGGCCAAGCGCCGAGCGACGACCGGTGTCAGCAGAGCCGCTTCGGCTTGCCCTGACTCGAGCGCGGTCATGAGCGTGGCGCGCCCCGGCACCGTCGCGCTGGCCGCTTGAGCGATCGCTGTTCGTACCGCCGGGTTTTGCGTGGCGAAGGTATCCCAGATGGGACCCCATTCCTCGGCGGTATCCAGTTGAGGCAAGACTCCGACCGCCGCCAGTTTGATCGTGGTTGATTCCGGCGCGAGCAGAATCGCGATCAAGGCCTGTTGTCTCTCTTCGTCGCGGACCGAAGGTCCATACCGCAACACAAAACCGATGGCCGCGGTCCGCACGGGTTCGGCCTCGCCTTCGTCCGTAATCGCCGAGTCGAAGACCGTACTCAAGGCTCGCCACCATTCCCGAGAAACTAGATCACATTCCGTGGGTAGGGAGCCGCGTCGCAATTCCTCACCGTAACCAGCTTCCGCGAAGAACCGATCCAGCAATTGAATTCCAAACATCGGCTCGCAGCGCGGAAAGCACTGGCGGAGCCAAGAGAAAAGTTCGGCCCGCGTGGAGGCATCGGCGGTTCGAGCGGCGATCGCGATCAAAGCGACCAACGCTTCGCCTTCGTCAAGTGTGAGCAAGTCGGAACTCTCGGACGGCTCGAGGGCCAGCACGACCTTTGCCTCGACACCGGTCGCTCCTAGCAAGACTCCCTCACGTTCGAACCTCCCCGACCCCTGCCGGTAGAGTTGGGAAAGCCAACTCGCGCGTTCCGGAAGTCGGCATTGTCCCAGAGTCAGCGAGGTTTGCAGACGAACTTCTCCGTCGGTGCTTTGGACCAACTGTTCCCAGGTCGACGGCTCGATGGTCTCAACCTGATTGGCATCTCGCAGCCAACGCAGCACATCACTCCGCACTGGCCCGCTGTCCGAGACCAGCCATCGATTGATCGCCGGTTGATCGATCGCGTCGCCTAAGGTCCCGCCTTCTTCACATGCCAGTAGGCGGAATGCTCGGATGCGAGTCGCTTCGTTCGCCCGAGAGTCGTCCACCAGGTCTCGCAAGAGGCCAACGAGTCGCGCGGGCGAAACTCCAGGTGCGTCGGCATTGCGAATTCGCTCCCGTGTCAAACGAGTAAGCTGATCCTGCAGCCACGGATTGGACGACCGCAGGCCTTGTTCCAAGCGGCGACAGGACTCCTCGGAGTCAAGCGGCATCGCTTCCCAATCCGCGATGCACGATACGGCATCCGTCGCTTCGTTTCGCAAGTGGACCGAATCGTAGGTCGCGGAGGCAACACGCCAGATTCGTCCGGCTCCACGACCCCACCGCAGGTCGGCTCGCGATTTGAGTTCGGTTGGCATGAAGTCGGGATGCTCGATCACGGCACGACACATGTCGACGACGTAGAGCGCCCCATCGGGACCGGTTTGCAAATCAACCGGCCTGAACCAAGGATCGAGCGACGCGAGGAACTCTTGCTCGTGCGCGATGGGAGTCCCTTGCCAAACCGCTCCGTCACGAACGAGCTTTTCGGCATGCACGAGATTGCCTGTCGGATCACAAGTCAGCATCCACCGATGGCTATTCCTGGCGAGCATGCGACTGCGAAACCGGTGCACGCCACACGCCGCGGTGAATTGTCCGGCATGCAAGTTGGACGTGGTCCAGAAGCGGCTTTGCGGGTAGATCCTCGATCGCTCACCGTCGGCGAGCGCGTTGAAGGTCAAGGTCTGAATCGCCGCCCGAGGATTGATCGCGGTATCGCGCCGTTCCAAGACAATCTGCAGACCAGGATTGCGATTACTGCAAACGAACCGTCGTCCCTCGCCATCGAATGTCAGGCCGAACTGACCGATCCCGGTGGTGGCTTCCAAGCGACCAAGCCAAGGATCGAACCTCAGATCCGAACCTTGCAGACTCACCTCTTGAGTCGCGCCGGATGTGTGAGTCACAGTGCCGCCGCGAAGTCCGTTCGAGATGTACAACCATCCATCCAGGCCCCAGGTCGGATGATTCGCGCGGAGCTGCGTGTTGTCTTGGGCGAAGCCAGTCAAGAGCGTGGTTCGCTGGTCGGCGACACCATCCGCGTCGGTATCTCGGAGCCAGTCGAGTCGTCCGCCAAGAGTAACGAGCCAACCATCGCCGTACCGCGCGATGCCCGTGGCGAAGTCGAGTTGATCGGCGAACACGACCGCCGTCTCGAAGAACCCGTCACCATCGACGTCTTGCAGTCGTTTGATGCGCCCTTGCGGCGGAGCGGTCGGGTCGACAGGAACTGGGTAGTCAGGCATTTCCACGACCCACAAAAAGCCCGCCTCGTCGAACTGCACCGAAATCGGATCCACGATTTGTGGCTCCGAGGCCACGCACTCAATGTGCAAGTCGAGCGGTGAACGCAGCGCGGAACGCGACTCGGCGATACTGGGTGGCTCATCGCGATCAGGTAGTGGACGAGGTTCGTCCTGAGCCATGACTCCGATCGAGAGCATTAGCCCAAGGCCAAACCCAAGAACCGCCTTGCCCACGAGATAGGTCGCGTCAAGGCAAGGCGGATTACAGACACTTCGGCCCGCCTTGCGCCAAACGCACCGCGGCAAACATGAGCCGAGGCCCTTACCGGTAGCCACCATCCAAGACAGGTAATCCATCGTCTGAGGCTCCACCCAAAAGGTCCCGAGCTACCGGCGTTGCAGACGATGTCGGGGCTGGCGTAGTGGTTCGAACAAATCGTGGCATCAACCAACGCGTGGTCTTCCGATCGGGGCGTTTAGCGCCGTCGGCGAGGGCGTCGAATCAAGCAACCGACCGGAGGCGTCTCGGCGGTTTCAAGGGGAGCTTGTTCCAGCACCGATTCGATCGCGTCCTCGACGTAATGTCGTTCGACCTTGGTCGAGTCGGTCTCGTCGTCGAACGCTCCCATGTAGACCACTTTTCGATCGCGGTTCAGCACGAACCACTCCGGAGTCCGCACCGCGCCAAACTTCTCGGCCAGCTCGGAGTTCTCATCCTTGAGGTACAGGAACGTGAACTCCCGTTCGTTGACGCGCTCCCGCATCGCTTCGAGCGAGTCGGCTGGAATCGCGTTGCTATTGATCGCGACCACCGAGACTCGATCGTCGTCCGCGAAGCGTGATTGCAATGCCTGGAGTCGCTCTTCGTAATCGATGGCGTAGGGGCAGGTGTTGCACGTGAAGACAATGACCGTCACTTCCGCGCCGCCCAAGTCGTCCGAACCGTATTGTTTACCGTCGGTGGCCGGCAACGGCTCCCATTCCGGAGCCACTGAACCGATGTCGAGAACTTGGTTGTACTTGCCTGGGAGAGTCGGAGGACTGGCAGCCGCGTTCTGCGCTGGCGCGATTCCCAACACCACGGCGAGGCCAATGACGCTGAACGCCAGCAGCGGATGGAAATAGGTTCGCGGCATCATGTCTCTCCTCTTGGCAGGCAGTTTGTCCAGGGACCGACCTCACTCTAGCCCAGTGCCGTTGGCGTGACTGGCTCACTCGGTCCGCCTCACTCGCCGAACAAGCACGCGTTGGCTGGCACCCACCCAAAGTTTAACGAGGTCGCGGCTCGGCCGCGAAAAATCACGGCGAGGTGGGCTCGGACGCGGGGCCCTCATTCGGTTGAGCTTCGCTGTCGGGAGGTTCCGTGGCTCGCAGTAAACCTCCGACAAACTCACCGATCGCTTTTCTCCCAAGGCGATAGCTCCACGGGTTGGCCGGATCATGGCCGGCAAGTTCAAATTCGAAGAGCGATTCCGCCGTCTTCGACAGACTGATCGAGTGGGTCGTTGGAGTTCCGAGCGTGAGGGAGCCTGAGACCGGTAACAACATGTGACTCAAACAGAAGTCGAGCATGTCCGCGAGCCTGAGGCGATCGACATTCGTGATCGAAAGCGAAAACGGACCGAGTCGGATGTCGACTCGTGGCGGACTCGTGTCGCTCGCTTCGTGCCACTGGACGGAAACCGAACCGAGTTGAGCCTCGCTCAAGGGACTCGCGAACAGTTCGTCCGCGGCCTTGCCCCAGCCCCCTCCCCAAATGCAATCCAGCACATCCGTGATCGCATCGAAGCGGTGGTCACGCGTGGCGCAATGTTGATCGAGCAGTCCAATGAAGATGCCGTACACGTCGACCTGTGCGAGCCCCGCGTCGCGCAGCGCCGCAGCCGTCGCGTAGAGCGGGGCGAACGAATCGGTTTGGGCGAGCGCCGTCCCCAATCGTTCGTTGAGTGATCGCGGGGCACTCGGATTGGTGTCACTCGACGGAGCGGACGGTTCATTCACGAGGCATCGTTTCCTGGTGTCGGTGTCATAAGCCATGGGTAGGTTGAATGGCCAACAACAGAACGGCCTCGTCGAAGCGCCGCAAGGCCCGCAACGTGGTTTGTCTGGAGTCACGGGATCGACTTGCCAAGCGGTCAAACCGGTGGGCGACCGATACACTAGGACCATCACCGGATCATGACCTCGGTGGCCGCTCTGACAGCGAGCCTCCGAAGCTGACGACGAAAGGAATCTGTTTGATGACCGAGCAACGAGTGAACTGCGTCTCTCATCCGCTCATCGATCACCATTTGGCTCTGTTGCGTGGCGCAGCGACAAGCTCCAGCGACTTTCGCCGCAGCGCCAAGATGCTGGCCACGTTGCTCGCGTTCTCGGCGACACATGACCTCACGACGGAAGAGACGCTCGTGAGGACGCCGCTGACGGAAACTCGCGGCAAGATCCTCGCCCAGCGGGTCGGGTTGGTGCCAGTTCTTCGCGCGGGGTTGTTGATGGTCGATCCGCTGTTGGATTTGATCCCGGCCGCCGAGGTTTGGCACCTCGGCATTTTCCGCGACGAATCGACGGCTCAGCCAGTCCATTACTACGACAAGCTGCCCGCGGACCGGCCGGTCGATGCGGCCTTGATTCTTGATCCCATGTTGGCGACCGGGGGAACGGTGACGATGGTGGTCGATCGGCTTCGCGCCTGGGGAGTCCCGTCGATCACGATTTGTTTGCTGTTGTCGGCTCCCGAGGGGATCGAGGCGGTTCGTCGGCACTGCCCCGATGTGGCGGTCTATACCTGTGCGGTTGATGAGCGGCTCAATGACCTCAAATACATCGTGCCGGGACTCGGCGACGCCGGCGACCGCGGCTTCAACACGGTCCGGACCGATTCATGACTTGAAAACCTAATGTCACGCGATCGGCCGAGAGGAAAGCCAGAGTTCCCACGCCGTGCCGAGCGCCTCGCGATTGACTTGATTGGCGGATCTTCCGACCATGGAGGAACGATGCAGCTCCACCCCTTTTGCCCGAGGCCGGCGTGAAACTCTCTTGCGTTCATTGCGGCAATGAATTCACCATCACGGCCGATCAGCTTGGTGGTCGGGGACGCTGTCCGCATTGTCGGGCGGCGATCACGTTGCCGCGAGCCGATCAGTTCGCCCCGGCGGAGGACGAGCCGCTGCAGGCGCCCAGCCGAGTCACGGAACACGTGATTTGTGGCTTGGGATCGTGCATGGTCCACTTGATCATTCTGGTTTTGATCGGGCTCATTCGCTGGGGGGGCGACATGGGGACCGATCTCGGCGCCGCGGAAGAGGTGTGGATCGGCGACCTGCCGTTTCAGAACTTGACCGACCAACTGACCGACTCGGTCGAGCTGGATCCGAGTGAGGCGGTGGCTGAATCGAGTGGCGAGGTGATGCTCGACGAAATCACTCCTCCCACCTTCACCGGTTCGGACTCCACGAGCGATGTGACCGACTTGGCGGTGACGTCCGGCGTGGCGTTTGGCGGCGGCGAGGAGTTTCAGAACTCCGATCTCGCTCGGGCGTCGGCGGGCGGTGGAGCCGAGGATTTCCAGGGGCTGATCAATCGACTGCGCCGCGATGGACTGGAAGTCGTGATCGTGTTCGATAGCACCGGAAGTATGTCGGGTGAGATCGATACGGTGAAGGCTCAGATCGAGCGAATTGGTCGCGTGCTTTTCGAGCTCGTCCCGAAGACTCGAATTAGCCTCTGCACCTACCGCGACCAAGGCGATGAATACGTCGTGAAGGGGCTACCGCTTAGCTCCAACCTGCAGTCGGTCTCGAGTTACCTGTCGCAGTGTTTCGCGGGGGGCGGTGGCGACAATCCGGAGGCGGTCGACGCCGGTCTCGATTGGGCCATCCACAAAAACGACTTTCGCCCTCGGGCTCGCAAGATCATTCTCATTTTCGGCGATGCCCCTCCGCATCGCACCGACTTGGGGCGCTGCATCGATTTGGCCGAGGAGTTCAAGGGGCAGCAGGGCGGCATCGTCAGTACGGTCACGTGCCGAGCCTCGCGACGCATGGACGAATTCATTTCCATTGCTCAAGCGGGTGGCGGTGAAGCGTTCCTGACGACCAACGAGCGGGAAATCATGACCCAGCTCATCGTGTTGGTCTTTGGCAGCCGACACCGAGACAAAACGCTCGAAGCCTTTGAGTTGCTCGGTCGGTAGCGCGGTGCGTCACTTCTTAAGAGAAGCGTGA
>JAGQPS010000193.1 GCA_020426595.1 Planctomycetales bacterium | reverse complement strand
CGATGGGCGTCTCCCGGCCGCACGATGCGGCGCGTCTGATTAAATCAACAGCCCGTCACGCTTCGGGTTTCCTTTGGTTTCCCTCGCTTTTGGCATGGTCGACTGGGGCGAAGCGTGGAACGCGAGATCACCATCCGCGAGTTAGGACGCACTGGGTTCGGCCGGCAAGGGTTGCCGATTCATGCGGCGCCACGCCAACCAGCCTCCACGAATCAAGCCGAATGCGATAAGCGCGAGCGCGGGCCATGACAAGCCAACTCCGATGCACAGAGCCAGACCAGCGAGCACCATCGTCACCGATCCGGTGGGACCAAAAGGCCAGCTCCATTGACCGGCTCGCGCGATTCGCGAACCGATGAGCAATACGATGAACAGGCCGACAACGACGATGGCGAGTCCGATCATCCGCTCGAGCCAACCGTTCGAGACCCCACGCGCCGACACCTCCACTTCGCCTCGCGGGGTGGAGAACATGTAGAGTTCTCCTCGAGTTGGCAGCTCGAGTTCGAGACTGGCGAGTCCCATATCCTCGTAGTCGGTCGCCATCAGCTGGCCGCCGAGGATCGTCACGTCACCGAACTCACCGTCCGCCGCACTCGTTCCGCGTGGGTCCATGCCGGGAACACCACCGGAACCGACCGCGTATCCGGACGAGGGTTCCCCAGGTGCCAAGCCGCCTCCTGGACCACCACCAGGGATCGCGGGCCCCGCCGCGCCGCCGCCCAAGCCACCCGACTGTCGCATGCTGGCGGATGAATCGACCACCGATGGTGTGCCCAACGAGTTCTGCAGTTGGCTTTGGTAACGATCCAGATTGGACGGTGCCGTTGCAGGCGCCTGTCCTTGCCCTTGTTGACTCGGCTGGCGGGCGGGGGCGTTTTGTTCGAACAACGCTTGAGTGCGACTGTTCTGGGATCGCAGCGCGTCGAGATCCTCCTCCGCCTGGGCATTGCCGCGTCCGCGATAGACACGGGATTCACTTTGCGGCGCGCCGCGGGACGTGAGATCGACCGGAGCTTGATCCTGAGTGATCAAACCGTTGGATTGATACCAATTCGAGTTGAAGTAGTTGCCCGACGCGGCGGGTGCTCCACTCGAACCGGCATCGAAATTCTGTCCCAAGTCGGAAACCACATTGCTTGACCGCTGCGCTTGATTGCCTTCGAAGATCGCATTGAGGCGCGAGCGGTTGAGGCTGTAGCTTTCGTCGCCGCGCTGCAATTGCTCTTGCACCTGCAGCTCGGCCTCGCGTAGCAACGCATCGTTGCCCGCTTGGGCCATTCTCAATTCGTGGGATTCCCGCCCGTCAAGCGTCGACGTCTCCGAGACGTTGTCCTCGTACAAACGTCTCACCTCCTTCAAGTTGTCGGCCGCGCGAACGATGCTGTAGTCGTTCATTCCCTCGAGCGCGCGTTGAGCCTCTTGGATGCGCCGCCCCAAGTACGACTGAAAGCCAACCGCGAACTCCCGTTCATTCTCGAGGTGCTTCATCGAGCCCTCGAAATGCCATTGATGGTCGGTGGGAAGATAAAGCCGCAACTGGCTGAGCTCGACGTTGATACTTGTCTCATTAATCAACGGCAGTCCGACCATTTGGAACACCTGGGGAGCCGGCATGCGTCCTCCGTAGAGGACAACCACCGGATAGTCAGCCTCGCCCAACTCGGTCCGGACCAGCGGTATTCTCACCTGATTCGCGGCTCCACCAGGAACCTCGACCGGCTTGACCGGCTCGCCGGCGACTCCGACCGTCCACAAGGTCGCACCGTCAGGCAGGCTGACTTCCAAATACGGTTCACTGGCGTTGTCGACTCGGTACTCCACCTTGGCTCGGTAGCCACCCGCTTCGTCGACGACGAGCGTGTGGATCGCGAGCCCGATTCGCGCACCGGCTCGTTCCACTTCCTGTCGCTCGACTCGGGTTATCGACAGGCTGGCGGCGGCCGCCGCGTCGTTGTTCACATAGAGGTGACTGATCGTATCCCCGAGCAAGCCAATCACTTCGCGCCAGGCTTGTTCCTGGCGACCGACGGCCTGCAATCCGGCCAGCGATTCGGGCGCGATCACCAGCTCGTCGCGTCCCGCGTTCTCGATCGCCAACATGCGGCGAGTCGTGCTTCCGGTGACGACCTCGGGCAACAAGATCGGATTGGCCAGGACGGAAAGCGGTTGATCGAGCTCGATCAAAACCGAGTAGGGACCGCGAACGGCGTCTTGTAATTCCAAGGTCACCGTCACCCAACCTTCCCGCGGCTGGCCGTTCTCGTCGACCGCGGGCTCGACTCGTTTGCGTCGCAACAACTTAGCCGCGACTCGGGCATCGCTCCAAGTTTCAGGGAGCAGCAACGCCAACTCGGCGGTCCCCGCTTGTTTGATGTCGAAATCAACCAGCGTCGTCGACTCGACGCTTCGGCTAGTCACTCGCACATTGGTCAAGGTACGAGCCGAAACTTGAGCCGTGCGAGGCACCAACACCACGTCGGCTCCGTATTCGTTGCTCGAATCGACCAACACCAATCGCTTGGCCAATTGACGTTGCGCCGCCTGAAGCCAACCGACGTTGTTCGCCTGTCGCTCTCGACCATTCACGAGATTCTCGATCGAGACATCGGTGTCGGGATCGGCGAGAATCGCCCATTCACCCGACCAACGTTGAACTCCCTCCATGTCGATCAATGGCAGCTCCAGTCGATCACCCACTCCTTGCATCACATCGGTCGCTCGGTCGGTGCGAGCGAAGAACGAGAACTCAAAGGGAGTCGTGCGGCCATCGAGTAGGTCCACCGCCAAGACGCGCTTGCCGTCTTCCTCGATGACCGACCATTCCAAGCCTTCGGGTGTGATTCGCGAGAGCTGATAACCTTCGGGCCAAGCGACGGAGAAGCGGTAAATCGGCGCTCCGTTGGGTTCGATACGAATCATCGCGTCGATCGCGACTTCACGACGATCCACCCGCAATGCCGCTTGCCACCGAGCGGTGGCTTGCTGGGCCAACGGCGTCGCCTCGAGGTGCAGCGTGAACGGAGGCTTCACGAAACGAAAAGCCTGGTACGGCAACGGCTGCAAGACCGTCGAATCCAACGACTCCGCCACTCCCCCGAGGTCTTGCACGCTCGCGGGAAAATCGGTCCGCGTCACTCCGTCGTCGAGCACGGTCTTCAACGTCAATCGCGGACTACCACGGACCCCAATCGTGCCAGACTCAAGCGCGGCGTCCCGCACATTCAGATACGGCGCTTCAATGGTCGAAACACGTCCCACGAGTGACTCGCGTCGACTGAGCTGAATCAAGAGGGCCGTTTGATCCTTCACCGCTTCCAGCAAGGTCACATCGATCCGCTGGCGGTCCCCTTCCTCGCGACTCTCAAATCCCCGCAAGTTGTCGCTGGAGACGCGATCAACATTCCAGCCCAATGGAGCGAGGATCGTGAACGAGTCTCGTTGGGTGCCGGGAAACGCGAGATTCAGTCGCCAAGTCAATCGCGTGCCATCCTCGCGCACATCGAGCAAAGCCTCGCTACTCGCGGTCAAGGCGCGGTCGACCACCGTCGCGTCTTGATTGGAGCGCCACTGCAACGACCATTGGCCGGACTCGGACAGCGACGTTTCAACTCTCTCGCCTGGGCCACTCGTTTCGTAGTCGGACCGATCGATCCAGGCATGCTGTCGTATTTCAGTCTTGCCCAGTGGCGTCGACAGCGAGACACGAGCGGCGATGGCCGAAGGGAGATGCCCCGTGGTCTCATTCCAGCCGCCACGCTTGGTCACCGGGAAGCGCACGACGAGCGACAACTCATGCCGCCCCTTGCCCTCCACGGTCAATAGCAAAGTCGTGGGAGGCACGCCCGCCGGCAACGCGGGCAAGCGTTCCGCGGCGAACTGCTGGGGCTCGACCACTCGAAGTCGCGCGGCCTGCCCATCGAGCTCCGCGGCGGTCAGCGTCGCTCCTGACATCGGCAAGGGCACGACGACCGGGCCGTCCTCAAGCAGGTCGATGGTCAATGTGCCGCTGACAACCAGATCCTCGGCGTCAAGCAACTCGGCCCGATAGGTCGCCGCGGACAAGGCGGCCGCGAACGGAGTCTCTTGACGATCCAGCGGCCGATCGGGATGGGCTCGATTCCAGAGCTCGACGTACTTCGCGTACGGAACAAGAACTCGGTTTCCTTCCTCCATCGATTCCGGACGCTCGGGATCGAAGGGAACCACGATCGCATCCGCCGGAACAGTAACAGGACCTTCTAGGTCCTCAAGCCATTTCAGCACGGCTTGGGCGTCGACCTCGGTGAACGCCGGCTCTTGTGCCACACTTGGCGTGGCCACGAGCCCGCAGCTCAACCCAGCCGTCACGGCGGCGAGAAACCACATCGCCGAGGATGCACCACGTCGCGCGACGCAACACCCGCAACACGAAACCAACCAGCAGCAACAGCGTCCCAGAGGTGACCAACACCAAGCGCGAAATGCTTCCAGCAACACGAGAATCCAACTCGCGAAGAACGCGGCGTTGAATACGAGCATCCAGGCGTCGAGGGTCTCGGTGACAAAAGGAGTCACTCCGCCCACCAACATCAGCAGCGCGATCCACCGGAACCGCGCGACACCCGAGAACCGGCTCAGCCACAGGCCCACGATCACGCCAGCGGCTCCAACCAACCATGCCAGACCGGTCACCATGGATCGATCGTGGAGCGTGATTCGCAATTGGGGTTGGTTGCCCAATCCAAAGAACTCCACCGCGTCCCCGTCGACCGCCATGTCGATCGAGAGCGATCCCACACCGAGCATTGTCGGTGCTTGGAAATCCACCTGATCAGCCTTCTCAAACTCTTCCGACTCATCGCGACTCGGCTCGGCGTCCCCCGGTGTCACGACGGACAGTGGCACGGACTCATTGCCCGCCTGAGCCAATTCCCGCCCAGCGTCCCGGCGGAAATTCGAATCGCGCGCGGATCGTTCCCCGGATTCCGAGGCTCCTTCCATGGGAGCCTCGGCGGCCGGCGTCGACTCGAACGTCGCCATCTCGTCCGCCTCCTCACCCCCCGCCGCTCCCGCCATATCTTCCCAGGGAGCCGACTGTGGCGTCATTGACGGCTCGCCAAAGTAGGCTCGCGATGCCTCCATGTCCGACGCCGAGTAACTCGCCATCGGCATGACGCCGTTCACCGATTTCATGACGTCCGTGGGCTGGAATAGCCAAGCGATCGCCCCAACGAGTTGTTCGGGGCCAGACAGGGGCCGGCGCCGCACCATCGCCTGGAGCTGCCCACCGACCTGTTGAACTCCGTATCCTGGAGGCGGCGTGATGTACCAGCGCGTGATCGCGACCGGAATCGGTTGGCTTTCCCCCGCGGCATTCACGATGCCGAGTCCCGGCGGTGGAAGCTCGAGCGCTCCTTGCCACGGAAAGGTCGGGATTCGCGCGTCAAAGACTATCGCCAACTGGCGCCACGAACCTCGATCTTGCGCTGGAAGCCCCAACAACAATCGATCGCCGAGTCGTTGCGGCTTGATCGGTTGACCATCGAGCAACACGGCCCACAGTTCCGCCCCCTCGGGCAACCGCAACTCCAGCAGAGTCGCCTTGCTGGCCAACGTGAAATCGATGCGCGACTGAGCGTGACCATTCACTCCAAGTTGTGTACGAAGCAGTGCTTCTTGCACGACCGCCGACGGCAGCCCAAAACCTGTCCGCCGAGCAATCTCGATCGTTAGGCTCGGATCATCCCCGACCGCGCCCCAAGACCCGACCCGTCGTCGCCCCAACGGGAGATCCGCCGCGGCCAACTCCCCTTCATCCACTTGCCGAGCATCGGTCGTCACGTCGACGTCCAACTCCGGATCGCCGTCGACACCCACCAACGAAGTGTGCAGCCGCACCTCCTCGCCTCGCAACAAGGTCGGACTCCAACTCTGCTCATCGACATCGTCGAGCGGCACCACGTAAACGATACTCAGTCGAGCTCGGTCGACCGCGGGAGAAGCAAGTCGCGCGATCCAGACTCGCCGGTCGTCAACCACTTCGTGAGTCACCTCGCGCAGCTGCAATCCGTCGAGCCCGACGACCGTGACTTCGGTCGGAGCGGATACCGGCAAACTGAATCGCAGCTCGCGAGCCGCCGCTCCCTGGATGCGATATTGAATCTCATTGAGGCTGCGAACGCGGCCCACCGCGACATCAAAAACCGTGAACACATCCGCCTCGAGCCGAGGCTTGGTACGCGAGACGGAAAGCTCCAACCGAATCGGTCCCGCATATCGATAAGCCAAGTCGCTGGCGAAATTCCAGCCGATGCTCGCCTTTTCTCCTTCGACGAGCGGCACGAGTCCCTCGGTCTCGCCGGGGAAAACGGTGAGGTCGTCGGTCGCGACGATGGCGATACTTCCCCGATCCACTGTTCCTTCGCCGAGACGGAAGTCCGGCACCTCGACATCGCGCGATTCCCAGCTATCGAGCCATCCCGACGGCTCGCCTCGCAACATGAATTCGAGCGTCGTCGCGCCGCCGGCGGCGACACCGCGAGGCAAGCGAATCTTCATGAGCGTCTCGCCATTCTCGCCTTCCCCAATTCGCTCAAAACTCACCCCGTTTCCCTGCGAATCGGTCAGCGACTCGAGACTCCAATCGCTCGGCAACGAGCAAGTGAATTCAAACCGAGCCTCGCCGCCCACGCGGAGCATCATCGACCCTTGGGCCATGAGTCCGGAGTCCTTCACGAACACGATCGTGCTCAGCGAAGCGGTTAACGAAGCTTCCTGACGCAGAATGGACGAACTCCACTCGTAATCATCATCCGGAGCAACGAACGCGGCCGTTTGTCGCAGTCGTGGCGCGCCCGGCGTGACTTGAGTCAGCGACGCGGGAACAGCGACTTGCATGACCCCGGAATCGACTGGCAGCAAGCCACTTTGATCAAGGCGAGTCGGCACGAGCCGATCCTCGACCCAAAGACCGACGAGGGAGACATGTCCTTGAGTCCCCAACGGGACCAACCGAGGGAAACTCCAGCCACCGAGCTTCTCCAACCACTGCTCCGTTTCACCCGCCGATCGATTGAGCGAGACCTGCAACGTGACTCGTTGAGTCAGTTCCTCGGAAAACGAAACGACCAACGTCTTATCGCCCGAATCCTCCGCTACCACTTCCCAACGCGAGACTTGGGCCGCGTCGCAGCGCGTCACCTCGAAGTCGTTGGGCAACCTCAACTTGACCTGCGATAACTTGCCTCGCAAAGGCAACAACGAAACGGTCGCGTGCAACCGCTCGTAACCTTGCGTCACCTCGTCGATCAACACGCTTTGAGCGAGCAGCTGCTGATCGATGTCGCTTTGTCGGTTGTTGGTCGAGAACACCAAAGGGAGTCGATTGGTGGTGGGGGCGAGCTCGAAGACCGTCACGTTTTGGGTCTCGTCGTAGGAACGCTGCTTGACCGGCGCGCCGCTACGAAGCTCGACATTTCCAGCCACGGTCGCCCGAACTTGATTCGCCGCCGCGCGTGGCAACGTGACATCGATCCCCTGCTGTGCCGCGCTTTGGGAGACCAAGGCCGTCGCCGTCAACTTCAGCTCATGAATCCCTTTCCCTCGAACCAACAATCGCGGTTGACCATCGGCTCCTCGAGCCAAGCTGGCGGGGCTGCCGTCAAGCTCGGCGCTGGAGATTCCCACACCGGCCAATGAGAGTGGTAACTCAAACCACTGTTCATCGCGGAGCACCTCGACTTCGAGCGTTTGCATCACGCGCGCTCGTCCCGCCTGAATTTCGATCTGGACGAGACCGCGTGGAAGGACGAGGTCGCGAGGCAAACCCTCGATCGGCTTTTCCCGCGCCGACTCGATCAACTCCTCGTATTCGTCGCGAGTCAAGAAGACGCGATTCGGGTCGGACTCGAGAATGACATCGAGTTCCGCGTACGGCACGAACAACTCACGCACGAGAGGAGTTTGCTCCTGCCATGCTCGCGCCTCTCCACCTCCTATGACCAGTCCCGCCGCGAGGCAGAGACTCGAAAGGCAAGTCGCGATGCGGGCACGTCGCAGGTCCGTTATACCAACCAAAACCTTGAATCCATTGCGAGAGGGTTTCATGTTCAACCCTCCTTTCCTGATTCGTCGGCGCCGGCTTCACCGTCGTCCGGTTGATCGGAAGCTTGAGCCTCGTCCGCTTCAGAGAACTGGATTGGCTCTTCGCTCGAGGTGGCCGGACGATCTGGTGGTGGTGCATCCGGTGCGTTCGAAGTGCTGCTCGAGGCCTCGGATTTCTCGACCTCGTCGTCCGTCTTGGCCTCGGATTCGGCGGAGCTCGCCGCTTGCTCGGCCGCTAGGCGTCGGCTGGTACCCCAATGGTTCATCGCGGCAACGCCTTGCCCGACTCCCCACACACCGCCTCGAACCGCCCAGGCCACCGCCACGAATCCAAGGGTGCCGAACAGAGGCCAGCGCAAGAGTGAGCTCGCGAGCCAAGGCTCGACCACGACGCTCGCCAAGGCAAGCACCACCAGACTCCCCATGACGACGACGCGGAGGCCAAGCGGTTGGAAGATCAACAACAAGCCAACCAACGCGACGATCACGACGACTCCGACATCAAGCCAGCGTCGATTGACGGTTCGCAATACCAACTCGCCCGCCTCACCCGCATCGGGCTTCAAGGCCGTGAACTGGTGGCGGACACCATCGACTGGAAAATCATTACCGAGATCGCGCCCGACGCTGTCGACGCCAGCACGAACTTCACTGAGGAGCGTACCATCGCTGTCGTAGCCACCGCCGCCCGGCCACGCCTCGCTTGGCCGAGACCAGTTCGACGATTGTCCGAGAATGGCCCACTCATCCGGAACGTACACCACGAGATCGACGACTTGCACCGCCGGATCCTCGGGAAACTCGGGAACCTGCAGCGCGGCCGTGCGAGGGATCGTGTACTTCAATTCAACCAACACCGACTCTTCCGCCGAGTGTCCGGTGTACGGAATGTAGAAGAGCTCCGCATCGCGTTCGAGCGCCACGCTCCGCTGATTGATGCGGAGAGGCTGAGCGTCGAGTGAGTCCGATGTCTCGGCGGGATCGACTCCGGGCAATCGCACGGCGATACGTTGCCGCGCGCTACGGAGTCGATAAATCGCTTGAACCACGATTTGGTCGCTGCGCGTCATGATCATGCGAACCATGCCGCGTTCCACGCTCGTTCGTTTGATTTCCTCGAGTTCGTAGCGGGTCGCCTCGAGACTCAACTTCCACTCGCCTTGCAGTTCAAATGCACGGGCGACTCCCTCGGCCGACAAGCCAAACTCAAGATCGTTTCGCGGGTCGATCGGCCGCACGCCGGTCATCTCGCCGGAAGTTCCGACCTCGATCGTCTCGGCCTTGCGAGCGATGAGCTGCCCCCATTGCCAATCGACTCCCATCGCGCGCATGGCGGGTACGTCGATCGCGACTCCTTCTCCCACTGGCAGTTCACCCAGTTCCTGTTCCCAGGTGAAGGTCACATGCTGACGGCCGAGCAGTTCGTCATCATTCGTCAATTGCCACGCGACATATCCCTCGGCGACGTCGTCGGGTTGAGGTT
>JAGQPS010000192.1 GCA_020426595.1 Planctomycetales bacterium | reverse complement strand
GTTGCACGATGCCGCTGGTTGCACGATGCCGCTGGTTGCACGATGCCGCTGGTTGCACGATGCCGCTGGTTGCACGAGGCCGCGAAACCTCGGATATTGCTTGACGTTTAAGGCACTGGGCGAAATGACGAGCCGGCGGTCGACCGCTCGTTTCCATCGGTTCGGTAACAAGCTCGGCGACTGGTCGTGTCCGACTTTTCCTGGAGGACGGAGACATGTTCTTTCGAGTCGTACTGCTTACCGCCTGCTGGTTTTGCGCGACCATCATGACCGAGGCGGCCGAGATCACCGTTCGGGTTCAGCTGTTTCGTTGCGATGAGAGCCAGTTTGCCGAGGAAGAGGGTGGCCTCGATCGAGATGAGGGTCCTGCCGAGGAGGCGGTGTTCGAGTTGATTAACTCGGACCGCGCGCCGACCCCGGTTTATTCCTCGGAGCTCAGACTTGAGCATGGAGACCGGATTGAACGCGTGACGGAACTGGCGAATGGGAAGGTTCGTCTGGCCTTTGAGGCAAATTTGAATGATGAGAATTGCGTGTTGAAGGACCTCACCCTCGAATTTTCGGAACACGAGGGGGAACGTTTAGTCGAGCAACTTCGCATCTTCTCCGCGAAGACCCGGGTGCCCAAGTCCGAGCCGAATCTCATCTCTTTGTCCGCTGCCGGTCCAGGTCGCACCGTCGATGGTGGTAGGCATCTCACGTACACCTTTTGCATCGTGTCGGTTGTGAGCGAGAAATTCGTCGCGAAAGCGTACGGAAAACGGGAGCAAAAGTGAAGAAGGCAAAACCACGCTCGTCCGTTACAAAAGTGTTTCCGTGGGAAGAACTTATTGGAAACAACCTTGCGGGGTTGACCGATTCGCGCAGCCTTGAACGGGGGCGCTCGTATCAGCGCCAAGGCGCTGTCCACCACCTCAATCTCGTCTCCGATGGTGGGCTGATCGCCGACGTCGTCGGAACCTATCGATATGCGACTCGTGTCACGGTAAAGGAACACGGTCGCGATCTGGTCAAACGGCTTGGGACGACTTGTTCGTGCCCGGTTGGCGATCGCTGCAAGCATGGCGTGGCCGTCATCTTGGAATACCTCGAATCGATCAAGAACGGGACGGTCGTTCCGCTGGCGAATGATGACGATCCAAGACTCGGCCGGAGCGAGACCGACTGGGATGACGAGTTCGACGACGACGACGACGAGGACGACGAGGAATTCGACGAAGCCGAATTCGGCGACAGTCGCATTTACCGGTTACAGGTCAGCGCCGCGTCCACGCCGAGGAACTCCCGCTCTCCCAAGGGCAAGTCGTCCGGAAAGCCCGCGCGGAGTCAGCGAAGGATCACGGACTCGGACATCACCGATTTCCTGAAGGCGAAGAGTAAGCACGACTTGGTCGACATCCTCATGCGAGCCTGCCAGGCTGACGCGAAGTTCAGGCGAACGTTGGTGGACCGAATCAAGTTGGAATCGGGTGACTTCGCCGAGATGATTCGCGAGGCGCGGAAGGAACTCCGATCGGTCGAGTCGGAGGAAGCCTGGTACGACTCGTGGACCGAAGAGGGCGGCTTTCCCGATTACTCGCGTTTGCAATCCCAGCTTCAATCGTTGGTCGATGCGAAGCAGTGCGATGCGGTGGTCGAACTCGGACGCGAACTGCTGGAGATCGGCCTGCGGCAGGTTGAGGAAGCTCATGGCGAAGGCCCAACGGTTGAGGACGTCGCGGAGACGCTCGCGATTGTCGCCGAGGCAATCGAGGGCAGTTCGCTGTCGGACGCCGACAAGATCCTGTTCGCGATCCATTCCCGTTTGCGGGACGAGTACGACCTGTGCGACTTTTTCGATCCGATTCTCGACCAAGACTATTCGCCAGCGATCTGGGCGGAAGTCGCGGAGAAACTAAAAGCAGGCCTACCCGCCCAAGCGACCAACAAACAAGACCGGACAGTCGATAGCTCCAGCAACTCCTACCACCGAGAGAGACTCACGGACTGGATCGTCGGCGCATTGAAGGACTCGGGCGACGCGGAAGCGGCGACGAACTTTTGTATCGAGGAAGCCCACAAGGCGGGCAGCTATCAGCGTGCCGTCGATCTCTTGATCGAACAAAAGCGGTATGACGAAGCGCGAGAACTTGCCGTGCAGGGCTTGGCGAACACCGATCCGGGCTACGCGGGTCTGGTCCATCGTCTTCAGGATTCGCTATCGATGATCGCGGCGAAGTGCAAGGATCATTCCGTCGCCGCGTCGGTCGCCGCCGACCGTTTCGTCTCTCATCCCGAAGTGTCATCCCTCCGCGAGCTACTGAAACTTGCGAAGAAGGCGAAGTGCGAGGCGGAGGCAAAAGCAGTCGCGATGAATTTTCTGGAAACCGGCAAGCGTCCGCTGTTCATGGAATCGAAGGCGCGATCGGGCGGAAAAAAGGCATCCGCTTCCTCGACGAACGACCGCTGGCCATTTCCTCCTCCGCCAGGTGTGAAAGAGCGGCGCGTGCGTCTTGACGGCGGTCATCGCTCCAAGCCAAGTCCGTATTTCGAAGTGCTGATTCGACTCTCGATCGACCAGGGCGAGCCAGCGTCCGTACTGCACTGGTACGACCAATGGCAGGCGGCGGGAACAAGGTACGACTTCGGCTACAACCGCATTGAAACCGTTGTCGCCGATGCGGTTTCGGAAACGCACCCGGATCGCGCGGTGGAACTGTATTGCGCGGAAGCGGAGCATCTGGCGGCCGCGACCAACTCGAAGCTCTACCCGCAATCGGTCTCACTTCTTGAAAAGGCTCGGCGGGTGCTGAAGTCACAAAAACGCGAGCACGAGTTCGCGACCGTCCTGGCGGCTTTCCAAGACCGACATCACCGCAAACGCCGCCTCGTCGAACTGCTCCATCGCCTCGAAGGTCGCCCCAACTCGGGGAAGCGTCGCGCTGGCCGTTGATGAAAAGCCCAGCCGCATGGCGGAACCGAATAATCGGGACGACGTGGATGATCGGTACATGGCGGGAGCCGACGGTCTGGCGAGAAGGTGTCGGTGCTCTCCGATCCTTGTCGGGCCCGCCGTTGAGGGACGTTGATGCCGCGGGCTTGAAGACTTGAGCAGCCGAAAATGTCGACGGTGAAACGAGCTGTTGACTTCGTGCGTGAACGCGAAGAATCCGTCGCTCACGCTCTTGGATGTTGCGCATTTTGGGATGGCGCGGAGCGGAAGTGTTCGTGTCCCAAAGGGCTGGTGGCTTGTTCGGGAAGCCGAAGAATCCCTCGCTCACGCTTCGGGTTTCCTTGGGTTTTGCCACGCTTTGGACTGATCGCTTGTGCCGAGACCTGAAGGGCGTGACATCAAAATCCGCGCGGCGAGTTTGTGTTCCTGGGCGAGCACGGCCGCTAGTCACGGTTCGGGTGGGGAAAATTGCAGGTTACCGACGCCGACGATTTCGTCTTCGCGGAAGCATGGCCTAGGTATTGAAAATGGTGCGTAACCAACACCAGATCACATGTCGATTTACCCCGCACTCGACAGGAACTCGTGCCGATGGCCCTGACCATTTCCCGCAAACTTGTCATTAACAGCGTCGTGGGCTGCGTGGCCTTGTTGACGATCACCGCCGCGACCGCGTTCTATTCGACCCAAGTTCGGAATGATGCGATCGAGGCGGATGAGCAAGCCGCGAAGTACGCGATGCTCGCCAAGGACCTGCAATTCAATTGTTGTCAAACCCAACAATGGCTCTCGGATATCTCGGCGACTCGCGCCGCGGAAGGCTTCGATGACGGGTTCGCCATGGCGGAGGTACACGCCAGCGCATTTCACGAGATCCTGGGGGAATTCCAGACGCACTATCGGCAAAGCGGAGCAACGGACCGACTCGAGACCGCGATCGCCATGGGCGACAAGTTCGACGCTTATTTTGCCGCGGGTAAGGTGATGGCCCAGGCCTACATCGACGAAGGGCCCGATGGCGGCAACCGGATGATGGCGGGTTTCGACGAAGCCGCCGAAGCGATCAATCAAGACCTCGACGAATTCGTCGCCTACCATACGCACGGGCTGCAGTCCTCGGTTGAACGAGTCGTGGCGGGAACCATCACGAGTCAGTGGATCGCCATCCTGTGCGGTGTCCTGGGCATCGTGCTGCTGGTGAGCATGAACCTCATCGTCGGCGTCTCGATCACTCGCTCACTGACTCAGACCATCTCGGCATTGGAGAACATTGCCCAGGGAGATGGAGACTTGACTCGTCGGCTCGATGAATCGCGGCGGGACGAGTTGGGGCGACTAGCGAGGGCCTTCAATCAGTTCGCCACGCTCGTGCAAGGCATGATCGGTCAAATCGCTGGTCAAGCCGGCTCGTTGACCACGGTGTCTGGTGAGCTCCGCACGATCTCCCAAGGAAACGTCGCGGAAACGGACGCGCTCCGTTCCAAGTCAACGTCGATGGCCGCCGCGACTCGCCAGGTAACGACCGCCATGAGCGAAACGGGACAATACTCGACCCAACTATCGCAAACGGCTCAATCGCTTTCGGACGCGGTGGGACAATTGACCACGAGCATCACGGAAGTGGCTCGGAGTGCCGAGCGAGCCGCGGAAGTCGCCCGCGAGACCTCCACCGTGGCCGCATCGAGTCAAGAGAGCATCGAATCCCTCGATGCCGCGGCTCGTGAGATTGGCAATGTGGTCGACGTCATCGAGGAAATCGCCGAGCAAACCAATCTCCTCG
The DNA here is from genome assembly GCA_020426595.1 of Planctomycetales bacterium. GTDB lineage: Bacteria > Planctomycetota > Planctomycetia > Pirellulales > Pirellulaceae > UBA11682. The sequence goes on along the minus strand of JAGQPS010000192.1, from coordinate 4,880 downwards.
CCCTGAACGCGACGATTGAAGCGGCTCGGGCCGGCGATGCTGGCAAGGGTTTCGCGGTCGTGGCATCGGAAGTCAAGGACTTGGCCAAGCAGACCGCCGCCGCGACCGAGAATATTCGCAACAAGATCCTTGGCATTCAGACATGCAGCGGATCGGTGATTCGTTCGATGCACTCGATCGACCAATCGATCGCCAATGTCAACGCGGAATCGCAGACGATCGCCGCGGCGGTCGAACAGCAGAGCGTCAGTGCCAAGCAGATTCTGGCGAACGTGGAGCAAAGCGCCGGAGTCGCCTGTCGCGTGGCGGACCATGTCCGAGAATCGGTCCAAGTCTTGGATTCCTTGAGCACCGCCGTTGGCGAAGTGGAATCGGGAGTCCGACGCATCGCCTCGACCGCGATCGAATCGGAGGCCTCGACCGAACAACTCAATCAAGTCTCGGATGTCCTCGAGACCTTGGTGGAGAACTATCGCATCAAAGACTCGGGCTCGGCCGCGGGCCTAGCGATCTAGGGACGTCCTTTCGGCGTCCGAAGCACACGGCATTGCGTTCGGAACAAGGGCTACCTTCGCGAGTCGACGGTAGCCCTTCGCACGCGCTCATGCCATCTCAACCACGCATGGCGTGTTCCCTTGTTCGCGTCCATCGACACATCAATCCGCGTCTTCGCGAAGTCGATTGGCGGGTCCTATCCGAGCGTGGCGATCAAGTTTCGCATCAGCGATCTTCCAGCCGAGCCCGACGCACGAGAAGTTCATCGAGATACGACACTTTGTCCGGATGCCTCAGCACGCTGCCTCCGACGGGTTCCCGGTTGTAAACGACGACTCGATGAGCCGACGCTTGATCACTCACCGGCGCCTCGATAACGGTCGCCCCATTGACGGTGACAAGGATGGCATCGCCGGAATCACGGACCGACAGTGCATGCCATTGGCCGATCTCCAAGTCGACACCATCGGCGATCGCCAGCAGTTCATGTGGAGAACCATCGTCACCGGCGGCGCGCGCCAGCTTCACTTGCCGCAAACTGGGATCGAACTTGACGACTAGTCCTTGTGCTATTTCGTGGGGCCAGGTGGAACGTGGCTTGGCATCGGTCCGCACCACGATGGCGAGCTGATCGCAGTAGATCCCCTCCGCGACCGGCTGTGTCCACATCCACTTCAATTCGATCTCGACGCCTGTTTGGAAATCATGGTCGACCACGAGGTAACCGCGATTTCTCAACAGAAGCCGTCCGCCTTCCACTGAAACGGCAGGTGGAAGAATCTCGATCGGCGGACCGCCTCCACGCGGCCGCGTAAATCGCTCATGGCTCCGATCGAGCGGAGGTATGACGGTCGAACATTCGCCAGGCAAATAGACGCCTTCAAACGACGTTGAAACCACTGAGTCTTCTTCGGTGGGATGAATGAAGGCGCGCCAACTTGCCGTGGCGAGCGTGCCTATGGCCAGGATGATCAATGCTACCGCCAGTGGCTGCGGCAACCACACTCCAAACCGAGCCCGACGAGGATGGCTCGAATCTCCCGCACTCGTATCTCCCGAGCGATGCACGATGGCGACCAGTTCCAGTTCCTCGCGTTCCTGTCGCAACTTGCGAAGGCCCGCGGAGATATTTAAGGACATGGGGTAGAAGCGAGTCTGGATCACTTCGAGCTGCAACGCGGACGCAACTTCCGTTCCGTCCCATGGGTCTTCGTCATTGGTTGAGCTGACTTCCGCATCACGACTCACGTGGACGACCTCCCGCCAGGATCGCCCCATCCGCTCCGTGGGCGACGGTTTGTTCCGCCTCGACGCAAGCAAGCCGAAATGCCAGTCCGTATTCGCTCCAAATGCGATCGAAATCGGACCGAGTCACATGGGTCAGGAGACTCATCAGCTCCACGGGCAGGGCGGCGAATAATCGGCTTGTGTCATTGATCGAACATTCGTCGCAGACCGAGTTCCCGGCGGCTAACAGATGAAACTCATCCACCGGTAGAAAACGTCGATGCTCACGACTCGTGCCGAGAACATGTCGTGCGATCCATTGACCGACGCAGCGCAGCGTCCAGTTGACCGAGGAAATGTCTGACGGCCTGGCGTCCAGTTCCAAGCCCAGGATCGTGTTGAGCAGTCTCAACGTGCTGCCTTGCGGAATCGTGTTGCCCGAGAGCCAATGCGTGAAATTCGATGCATCAATCCCGCAACGTTCGGCGACTTGCTTGCGATTGCGCCCGAGAAGATTCATGCGGTCGACAATCAACTGAACGTGAGCCCGAGTCAGTCCACGCCAAGCCTCGTCTGGAAAGCCGTCGCGAAGTCGCTCGACGGAGTCAACATGCTCCAAACGCGAAAACCATCGTTGGGCATCCGCTCGAGCAGTCGTCGAAAGCGAATCTCTGTGGGTTCTCATGAAACGCCGACTTCCGGTGCGAGGCAGGCTTCAACGTAGTCGCTCCGACCGGCGGCTTCCAGTCCAAGTCGCGGCCTGTCGCGCTCAATTAATTGAGTCCCACAGCCTATTGTGCGACTCCGGTTCCTCAGTCGTTTTCATTGCCATGGCGCGCCGTACCAACGACACCTGTGTCCGTTTGGCGAGTCCGTTTCACTTGCGTATGCGTGACACGACGTCTGGCTCTTTCCCGTCACCCCCAATGGCCTTCCCATGCGAACGATTTTGGTTGGACTGTTTCAACGCGGAGCCCTCGGCCTGACCTGTTTGATCGTCACGGCCAGCGGTGTGCTCGGATTCATCGACGGGCAATGGATCGGCGGTATCGGCAACCTCGTGGTCGCGACCGTTTTCCTAGCACCGGTCTATTACATGGCGTTTCTAGTCGGGGCATACATCCAGGGACCCACAACCTCGGAATCCGCGCAACCTCGTTCCGATCAACACGACTCCGATGTCGCCCAATCACCAATCGCGCGGAGCGCGGCCGACCTGGTCCTCGGGTTCGGCTTGCTCATCGTTTGCGGGCTCGTCATCGGAGTTGGGGAGCATGAAGCCCACCACCTCGGCAACATCGTTGTCCTCACGCTTAATCACAACGCCAACGTCACGATGATGAACTCGACTGCTCGCGGTGATAGTCGCGAGTACCTGAGGGATTCACTCAAGGGACACGAGTGGCCCTTGACGGTTGCGCATTCCCGGCCGGCGCGCTGGCTGTTGTCGCCGGAAGTCGAGGAGATCAACGAATCGAATCTGCGGATGATCGAGTTCCTACAGGGCAAGGGAATGGAACGAGGAGACAACTCACCGCGGTTGACTGAACAAGCAACGTCGGAACTAGTAACGGAGCTTTGGCGTTCCGACAACTGGCTTGCCCGTAAGGTGACCGACAAGTCGCTCAACCTATACGGGCTTGCGATCAGCGAGGCCTGTAAATCTCGCATCGAAGACCAGCGATCCCAAGGCTGGCTGCTGCGATTCGTGCCGACCGATTTCTTTCAGCAGTGACTCGCGTTCGCTGGTCATGGATTCCCGCGCCACTTCAAGCGCATTCAACCTCGATACGGTCGCATCCCACATTCCGCGGAGCCAGATGATGGACTTTATTGTTGTATTGCTGTTCTACGTTCTGTACTTCGGCGTCGCCTACTTGCTTTTCTTGCTCCCGGCCATGGCCGTCATGCTTATTGGGCAACGGATGCTAAACAAGCCGGACGTGCCAACCGCCGGTTGGAAACAGACTTTCGATGCGGCCACCAGTCTCTTTGTCACACTGATCTGGGTAGGCTTCCTAGTTGGATTGGTGTTGAGGCTGAGCAAGATCGACCCAGACAAGGTAACCGTTCTGGCCTGTTTGGCGATGCTCGCCGGAGCCACATGGTTCGGGGCGAAGTCGACCGTTGAATCGTTGTCGGTCACTCGTGGTGTCGCGTTGGGACTCAACGCGGGAAGTCTTCTCGCGGGAGGAGCCACGGTAGTCTCGATCGCCCTCGGTATCCAAGCAATCGCGACGTAAACGGAACGCCGAACGTCAAGGATTCTCCCACCGAATACCACCGCCGAGATCCACGACGACGGAGCTCGATTAGGAGTTGACAATGCACGGGTTCCGGTTCCTTCCCCATATGCTGGTGTTGACCACCTTGGCCGCAATGGCCGGCATGCCGCCGGCATCCGCGCGACCTGTGTCGGCGAGCCAGATCCACGATACCCGGAGTGACACTCCAACGACCGACTCGATCGACCAACCAGAGGTCCCATATGGGGACGGGGACGAAGCCGTCGTGGACGCCACGTCGAATTCGCGTGACAGTCGACCGCGTACCTTCCGACCTGGAGATCGGGAATTCTCCACCACGGACGCACAGGCCCGTCGTGAGTTGGAACGCGACCTTGGAGAAATGGAGGCACCGCATCGATGGCCGTCCGACGACGCGGTAACGATTCTGGGTGCTGAACAACCTAGACGCGGGTCATGGAGATCTCTGAGACTGATCTTCGCGATAGCGCTGCTTGCCATCTCGCTCTACGCGGCTTTCGCAAAACGCCTCTTTCGAGGCCGGACGGTAAATGCCGAGTCGTTGGCGGAGAGAGTTCTCGCCGGCAAACCTTCTAGCGAATTGGTTGAGAAAGTCTTGTCGGCTGTACCGGCCCTGGAGCGTCAAGAGCGGCATGATGAGGCCGAGCGGCTCTTGACGTTGCTGCTTGATCGGCTGGACAAGGCAAACGAACATCGAGCCTACGTTATCAACGAACTCAACCGACTCGCGGGGGTCACCATCCCTCCCAAAACCCAACAACACGATTGAAGCGACGATAAGTGCTGATGGAGGCCCAGAATGCACGAAGCGGTCCCGGATTCAGTTGACCTCTCGGACTGCCCCTGACCGCACATTGGCGTCCCATTGCTCCCGAGCCACATCGACCAACA
>JAGQPS010000191.1 GCA_020426595.1 Planctomycetales bacterium | reverse complement strand
ACCCCAAAACCGATCCGTGAGGCGACCTCGATGGGCGTCTCACGGCCGCACGATGCGGCGAGTCTGATTGAATCAACAGCCCGTGACGCTTCGGGTTTCCTTGGAATTCCCCACGCGTTTTGGCCTGGTCGACGGGGGCGAAGCGAGCTGGTTTCGGGACTCGAGGCTTACTTGCGAGTCACCTCGATCAGTCGCTCGCGCAGTCCGTCGCAAACCGATTCGAGATGAGCCGGTACTCCGCTGCGAGAGGCGGCGGATAGTCGAGCCGGCGAGTCGCCAACGGGCTGGCTCGTGACACCATCATGGAAATAGGCTCGGTTGCGTCCCGTTTCCTTGGCCGCGTACATGGCTTGGTCGGACCGCTTCACCAGCGAGGCCGCCAGATCGGAGTCGATGGCCTGAGCGACTCCAACGCTCACCGTGACCTTGAGCGCGATCCCCTCGAACTCCCAAGTCTTTCCCCGAATCGCCTCGCAGAACCGCCGAGCGGCATGAGCTCCGTCGGCGATCGCCGTACTTGGCATCACGATCGCGAATTCCTCGCCTCCGAGCCGCGCGACCATATCGGAATCCCGCACGGTATCGGCTAAGGCTCGAGCCACCGAGGCAAGCACGAAATCGCCCGCGAGGTGGCCATAGGTATCGTTGAACTTCTTGAAGTGATCCACGTCCACGATCGCGATCGAGAGCGGAGTCCCGTAGCGTTGCCACTGAGCAAACCGACGAGCGAGTTCCGCGTCGAAGGCCCGACGGTTCGGCAATCCGGTTAGCGTGTCGGTGCGAGCCTCGGAGAGGTAGCTGTCGACCTCCTTCGCCTTTTCGTCCAACAGCCGCTCCGACTCTTGGAGGCGAACGCGCAATTGCTCGTTCGACTTGAGAATTTCCTCGAGCCAAGGAGACTCGCCGGTGCCACCCGGCTCACTCGACCCAGCGAGCAGCGAACGCAAATGCGTTTCGTACTGCGTGACCTCGCCCGCCATGCCATGAGTCCAAGAGGACAACGCGCGGATCATCTCCAAGAGCTCGTGAGCGCGGAGCTGTTGATTGGTCTCGGCCGCGTTTCCGCGCCGTCCCAACCAGACTCCAATCAACAGACCACCGATGATCAGCAATGCGCCGATCACGATGCCTGTTCCGATCGTCGTTACCACATCCATGGTGAGGCTCGCCATCACCATCCACCCCCGTCTCGAAAAGCCGCGACGACCGCCTTCCCTGCCCGCGATCGCAGCCGCCGCCCCCATGTCGTGCTGGTAATCCCTTGCCCGCCCCGCCCCCTCGCGGGAGACAAGCATGGTCCTCATCGCTTGGAATTAGCGATAAGGCGTCTCTCAGGAAGGATATGCTAAGTTTCGGCCCGAGGCTGAAATCACTCGCCATTCTTGAGCACCTCCCCACGATGCTCACGACCATGGACCGTTCAGCTCGGCGTCCCACTCCCTCAATTCGGTTCCAAGTCAATGAATGGTTTGCGCGTTCTGCTGTTTGAAGATGCCGGGGTGGATCAGCTCTACCCAATCACCGTGGGGCGTCCCGCATTCGCGATTCAGTGCGCCGGATATCGGCTGATCGACTGGCTCGAGGGTTGGGATGTGCCGTTGGCGGCGGTCGTGAGACGTCACTTGCGAGCGATCCAAGAGCTCCATTATCCCCAGCTCAAACCCAGTCTGCCAACCTCCGACTCACCCGTTCTACTGATCAACGCGCGATTGGTTCCGTGCCATTCCAACCTCAGTACGTTGGCCAAGCTAGTCGCTGATCGCCGCTATGGCGTGATCCGCTCCGGCACGGCGCTCGCCGCGGCATTTCTCCCCGACACGGTGGCCTGGCGCGAGGAAGCGACCCAGGACCATTTCGACCCTCAGAAGATCTTTCATGAGCAGCTCACGCGAGTCTCGCCACTAGCCAGCCCGTTGCGGTTGTTCGAGTACCCGCACGATGTCGTCCGCTACAACGAAGAGTGCATTGGTGAGAACCTTGAGCAACGACTCGCCAAGGGAGACTACCGCGAGATTCGGGACGGCGTGTTTCTCGGCACCGATGCACAAGTCGGCGAGTATGTCACGACCGATACTCGCCAAGGCCCGATCATCATCGAACCTCACGCTCAGATCGGCCCCTACTGTTTCTTGCGTGGCCCCGTGCTCATCGGGCCTCATTCCAAGGTCATTGAACATTCCGCGATCAAGGACTACGTAAGCGTCGGTTCGACGGTCAAGCTCGGTGGCGAGGTCGAAGCCAGCGTGATCGAGTCCTACACGAACAAACAGCATCACGGCTTTCTGGGGCACAGCTACCTTGGATCCTGGATCAACTGGGGAGCCGGTACCTCCAACTCGGACCTCAAGAACACCTATGGTGAGGTGAAGATGGAGTACCGCGGCCGCAAGGTCGCCACGGGGATGCAGTTCGTGGGAGCCATCATTGGCGACTATTCCAAGACGGCGATCAACACCAGCGTCTTCACCGGCAAGACGATTGGCGTATGCAGCATGCTCTACGGTTTCGTGACGACGAACGTGCCGAGCTTCGTGAACTACGCCCGCTCGTTCGGGCAGGTCACCGAAATGGCTCCCGAGGTAATGGCGAGCACTCAGCAGCGGATGTTCCTGCGGCGAAAAGTGACCCAAGCGGCCGCCGATATCCAGCTCCTGCGGGACATGTACGAACTGACTCGGCACGAGCGGCAACTAGCCGGTGAGCCCCTCTCTCTGTAGAGTGAGGGATTCGGCTCGCGAGAGCCGCGTGTCTCTTGTGCTCAGAACAGGGTTGGTTGCGATCTCATGACGCTGTCGTCGCATTTTGGTACTGGCAAGTGCGCTCTCTCGTACGAGCTTTTCCCACCCAAAACTCCGGCGGGCGATGCCGCGTTGGCTGCCAACCTCGAGAAACTCATGGCCTACCGGCCTGACTTCGTCACGTGCACCTACGGAGCGGGTGGATCGACGCAGACCAAGACGCTGGATGTCTGCCGATCGGTGAAGCAACAATTCGACGTCCCCGTTGCCTCGCACCTGACCGTTGTTGGCTCGACGACCGGTGATCTCGAGTCGTACCTGCGTGAAGCTTGGGATGCCGGAGTCGAGTATCTGGTCGCGCTTCGTGGTGACCCACCCCAAGGCGAGACCACGTTTCAACCGGTGGCTGGCGGATTGCGTTTCGCCAATGAGTTGGTGGAGCTCATTCGGTCGCTCGACATGCCCTTCGGTATCGCCGTGGCGGGTTACCCGGAAGTCCATCAGGAAGCCACGAGTCCCGATGCGGATCTCGCCAACCTCAAGCGCAAGGTGGACGCCGGCGCGGATATCGTGATCACGCAGCTCTTCTACATCAACGACGACTTCTTCCGTTTCCGCGACCGCTGCGTGGATGCCGGCATCAACGTGCCCATCGTCCCCGGCATTCTGCCCGTTACCGACCTCGGCCAAATTCAACGCATCACCAAGTTATGCAAGGCGCAGCTCCCCGAGTCGTTCGTGAAACGACTCGGCGAACGGGACGACTCGCAGTGGCAAGCGGAAGTCGGCATCGAGTTCGCGACTCAGCAAGTCCAGGAACTGCTCGCCGCGGAAGTTCCCGGCCTGCACCTCTACGTGCTCAACAAGTCGCAAGCCGCGTTGCAAGTGCTCCAAGGTGTGAATTGGCCGCGCGGCTAAGGGAAGTTCGCACGCCAATCTTGGCTCGATTCGCGCTGGCCTGATCCGGGTTAACGGAGCCAGCGTCGACCATCATGCCTGGGGCGAATTTGCCATGCGGGCCATGCGGGGCTTACCATGACCCGCGGCTTGGGAGCCGCTCCCGAGATCGCCCTCCCCGCTTTGCTCCCCACGGCTTGGTTCTGTCATGGCTTGCTCCGCCCTGCCCGTTCGTCGACTCCGCTCGTTATCTCCGCTCTTTCGCCGCTTCGGCCCTTGCGGCAGCGCTGGGATGTTATCCAGGCGAATGCTTGTCGTTCTCGGTCAATCCGTAGCGCTAGCCATGTTACTGCTGACGGGACCATCATCCGCCCGCGCACAGGATGATGATCCACTTCCTGGAGTCACGGTTCGATACGAGGTGGCGGGCCAGGCGATCGAACGCATCGAGCAGACGCTGGGCTGCGATTGGGCGAGCGGACTGCCGATCGACGTCCGCCCCACCGAACCGATTCGCGTTCGATATTCCGGTTGGTTCTTGCCCGAGGGGAGGCAACCATTCCATTGGTTGGTCTCGGGCGTCGGGAGCTTCTCGCTGACGATTGATGACTGGACCTCTGAACCGAGAACAATTGACGACGGCGAAGTGGCGGAGTTTGGTCCGATTCCGTCCAACGGCACATGGCGGCCTTTTGTGTTGGAGGCGGTCTTGCCCGTCGAACAAGGTTGGATGCAGGTCTCTTGGCGTTCCGGCAACGAAGGCATTGAGCCGCTCCCGCTCCATCGACTCGGGCACGACCCAAACGAAGAAGCCCATGATTTCACGCTCGGCCAATCTCTATTCAATGAACTGAGATGCGCGAGCTGTCATGCGACGGCGGCCACCATCGTCCGTCCAACCTCCGCGCCCCACTTGGCTCGTAGACTCGGTGAGACCGACACGGAGCGCGTTCGCAAGCAGCTGCAAGGCCATGCTGCCCATGGCTCGCGGCGTATGCCGGACTTCTCACTGACCGATCAACAAGTCGATGACTTGCTCGTGTTCTTTCAAACCGATCTGCTCGCCGCGGACGAACCCAATGCCGCTCCGGTGCCGCCGCCAGGTGATCCCCGACTGGGACGTGAACTGTTGGGTTCTCTTGGCTGTGTCGCTTGCCATTTGTCCGCCGAGGCCGCTCCTGATCGCATCGGGACCGGGCCTGCCCTGAGCGACCTGGGAAGTGGACGTAGCCGCGACTTTCTGACGCGTTGGCTGAGCGACCCTCAATCCGTCGATCCTCATGCCTCGATGCCAAGGATGGAGCTGAACGAAAAAGAGATCGTCGACCTGGTCGCGGCGTTCACCGAGGGTCGCGAGACCACCAACCGAATCTCACGCGACAAAGTTCCCGAGGCCTCCGCCGCCGAGCGTGGCAGGTCGGTGTTTGAGTCGTATCGATGCGGCTCGTGCCATTCGGCCGATCGACAGTTCGCTGAACTCGATGCGGTCGAACCCGTGTGGCTTGGCTCGGCGGAAGTCGATCATGCTCCCATTGGTTGCCTCGGCCCCGCTCAAGACTCAGCCCCACATCGCCCCACCTTTGATTTAACCGACCACGAGCGAAAGGCACTCTCGGCCTATGCCAAAACGATCACGTCCGAAGGCCCGCGATCCGAGGACACCGGCCAGGATTATCGACTCGCCTCGCCAGTTGAGTTGTTAAGTTCGCACCGCTGCTTGAGTTGTCACGATCGCGGCGCGGAGCGAAGCCCATTGACCGATCTTGCCGTGGCGAGTGGGCTGACTCGCCCCGACCTCGAGTCGAGTCGTCTGACCGCGCCGCCGTTGACCGGTGTCGGCGATAAACTGCGTCTCGAGGCGCTGCATCAAGCGATTTCGTCTGGCTCTCGGCGACGGGCGTGGCTCACCACTCGCATGCCGCGACATGGTTCGGCGAACGAATGGACCGAGCAGTTGGCCGATTGGCTGAGACGAGTCGATCGACTCCCCGATTCGCTTGCCACCGAGCCAACATCCGTGCCTCCGGCCGAAGCTCTGGTACATGGTCCGCGCCTCGTAACGAGCTCTGGGTTCGGGTGTACGTCGTGTCACGCGTTGGGCAACCACACGCCAACCGGAACGCTGCCGCATGCCCTCGGTCCCGATCTTTCGGGCATGGGAGAACGAATCGAGCGATCTTGGTTTGACCGCTGGGTCCGCGACCCAGCTCGCATGGTCCCCAATATGGAAATGCCATCGATTCGCATTCCGGTATCCGGCGTGATGCACGAGGAACTGGACCTTCAGCTCGCCGCCGTTTGGGCAATCTCCAACACGCCAGGTTTTGATCCTCCTCGCGCCGAACCCGAGCGAGTCCTCTCGCAAACAACCGTGGCGACGGGAGCGCGTGCGATCGTGGTACGTGATACTTTTCGAGCAGGAGAACGTCGCTGGATCTCGCCCCTTGTGATGGGACTGGGCAACCGACACAACGTGCTTTTCGATGACGAGAGCGGCACTCTAGCCGCCTGGTGGCTGGGAGACACGGCTCGCCAATACACCGAAGGGAAGACATGGTTCTGGGCCATTGGCAACACCACGCTGTGGCAACGTGAGTCGGACGATAATGAGTGGCTTCGCCAGCGAGACGGCGATCCCATTCCCCAGGCGCCCAAGGGGCAATTTCGGGCTGACCTACTGAGCTGGAATCATCACGCCGGGCAACTGGTCACGGAACACCAGCTACATTTCGCCGGGCCGTTGTCGGAGTCCGAACCGATTGGACTCACGCAGCGATGGTCGCCGCTGGACACGGCCGGGGCTGATGCATCCCAAGAGCGAGTCATTGGCTTTCGGCGGGAAGTCGAACTGTCGGGACTCGCCGCGGATGAGACTCTCGTTTGGCGTCCCGTCGCCGCCTCCCAAGTCGCGATGATCGAGCGAGCCACGTCCCGACACTGGCGCATCGATGGAGATGTGCCATGGTCGTTGCAATGGAACGCGGAAACGACTGAGGGCGATGTACCAGGCACGGTCGAGTTGCAAGCTGATCGTCAGGGCCGCTTGAGAATCACGGTTGACTACCTCGCGTCAATCGAGCCCGATCGCGCGGTTCCATCGTTGGAACCACCAACGGAAAGTGATCCCCCACGGACCGATGCCTCGCATGTGATTCCAGGCTTCCGTGGTCAGCGATTGCTGCCGCGAATCGACTGGATGCCGACTTCCATGAGTTGGCGATCACCGTTCGAGCTCTTCGTCACGAGCCTCGATGGGCAAGTCTGGCATGTCCAGGACGCCGACCGAGACGGGGAATTCGAAACGGCGACTCCCTTCGCCGATTCACTGGCGGCACCGTTCGGCGTTCACGCGTCGACGGACCCCGACGATCCCTACGTGGACGTGCTGCATAAACTAGGACTCGTGCGACTGCGCGATCGAGACGGCGATGGCTTCGCGGAAAGTGCTCGACGAGTCGCATTCGGATGGGGCTACACCGACGACTATCACGACTGGGCGGTGGGACTCCCACGCGAGGATAACGGTGTCTACTGGGTCGCGTTCGCCTGCCAACAGGATGCTCGCCCGTTGGCCGCTTCGTTCATGCGCGGCACGGTGGCTCGACTCGTTCCCGACCCTGATCAACCCGACCGCTTCACGATCGATGTCGTCTCGGGCGGACACCGTTTTCCGATCGGTATCGCGCGCTCGAGCCAAGGCGAGACGTTCGTGTCGGACAACCAAGGTAACTTCAATCCGTTCAACGAACTCAATCGTGTGGAACGAGGTCGTCGTTATGGGTTTCTCAACGCGTGGGAAAGAGCCCAAGGATTGAGCTACGAGGAGACTCGGCCCAACGTCGCCATCCCCCATCCCTGGACGCGTAGTGTGAACGGCATCGCGTTCCTTTCGGCGCTGGGAGCGAACACCGAAGACCATTTCGGTCCCTGGAGCGGTCATTTGGTCGGCTGCGAATACGACACGCGGCGACTGATTCGTCTGTCGCTCGACCGAGTCGGCGATTCGGTACAAGGAGCGGCTTACCCGTTCTCGTACGAGACCGACGCCGCGTATGAGATGCTGCAAGGTCCACTCACTTGCCGAGTCGCGCCCGACGGAAGTCTCTATGTCGGCGCGATTCGCGACAGCGGCTGGGGAGGAGCCAACAACATTGGCCGGCTACTGAAATTCACTTTCGATCCATCGCGACTTCCGCCAGGCATCGCCGAAGTGCGAGCCCGAAATGATGGCTTCGAGATTCAATTCGCGAGGCCAGTGGTCCGCGGTCTCGCGGAAGACGCGGCTCGTTATCGCGTGGCTTCGTATCGCCGGGAATCGACGCCGGCCTATGGCGGCCCCGATCTCGACCGCCGAAGCGAATCGATCATGAAGCTCGAGGTCGCGCCGGATGGACTCTCGGTGCGACTGGCACTGGAGCAACCGTTGCGGGCCGGTTTCGTCTACGAGTTCTCGCTCGATTCGCTGGTTTCAAGCGGCGAGTTCTTTCCGGCCGAGGCGTTCTATACGCTGAACCAGATTCCCGAGTAAAACCCAACCGCTCGGCCCGTTTACTCGTTGCTAACGACCCGTTTGACGACCGTCGCGTCGAAGTAGTTGATCGCCATACCCGCGTCCACGACGAGCGTTTGCGCGACGATTCCCGATGAACGTGGACTGAGCAAGAACACCGCCGTGTCGGCCGCTTCGCGGGTCTCGAGCGCCCGCCCACGCGGAATGACTTGTTCGGCATACAGGTACGAGTCGACATAGCCAGGAATGCCGGCCGACGCACTTGTCTTGAGCAACCCGGCACCGACGGCATTGAAGCGAACCTCGCTGTCAGCCGAGAAACTCTTGGTCAGGAAGGCGAGAGACGAATCTAGAGCCGCCTTGACCGGCGCCATGAACCCATAACTCTCGCTCGCCATTTTCGTCGTCGAAATCGACATCGTCACGACCGATGCCTGCCGGTCAAGGATTGGCTTGAATGCGTTCGCGAGCGCGATGAACGAATAACAGCTGATATCCATCGTGCGCAGGAACTGCTGCTTGCCCGTTTCGTGGAACGGCTTGATCCCTCCGTCGTAGTCGGCGAACGCGATGCTGTGAAGCAAGCCATGCACCGTGGGGTGCCGCGCCGCGATCTCATCGCGAACTCGCTCGATCTGATCGGGGAACTCCACATCGCAAACGAGCACCTCGCGCTCGCCCATGAGCTTGGCGAGTCCTTCGCGTCGCGACTCGCTACGCACCACATAGACTACGGTAGCGCCGCAGCTTTCCAAGGACTGCCCGACATTCCAGGCGATACTTTTACGGTTAGCGACGCCGAACACGACGACGACCTTACCGCTGAACTGGAGAAAATCCATTTCACTACTCTTTCGGTGATCGCTAGCCTTCGGTCTCGGCGAGCGCGCAACTCAGGTCCACGCGAGCCGCCAGTTTCCCTTCGACGGTGACCTTGGCCGTGAGGTAAAACGCATTGGCCAAGCGGTCGTTGAGAGTCGCTTGAATGTCGATGGTATCGCCGGGTCGCACGATCCTCTTGAACCGCGCGTCTTGAATGCGGGTCAACACTGGCACTCCACCCTGCCCTTCGACGAGAGCGGAAAGCAACACCGCGGATGCTTGCGCGGCACACTCACACAAGATGACCCCCGGCACGATCGGCTGGCCGGGATAGTGCCCCTGCACGAAGAACTCGTCGGCGCGAAACTGCTTCCGACAATGAATCGCCTGTTCGGACTGCTCCACGATCTCGTCGAGCAACAACATCGGAGGACGATGAGGAATCGCGGCCTGAATTCGTGCCAAGGAATCGTTGGAGCCAGATGCATCAGACAAGCGAGAATCTCCCATTCCTTCCAGACCAGCCATCGCGCGAGAGCATCCGTTTTGATGTCTCGCTTCCCAGGTCCCAGTCCAAGCGGCCAATTCAAAAGCGTGGAAAACCAAAGGAAACCAGAAGCGTGAGTTTTGATGTTGCGATTTTCACGCTTCGCCCCAGTCGCCCATGCGAAAAGCGTGGCAAAACTAAAGGAAACCCGAAGCGTGAGCGAGGGATTCTTCGCATTCTCA
>JAGQPS010000190.1 GCA_020426595.1 Planctomycetales bacterium | reverse complement strand
GTCTGGCTCCAGCGTCCAAGGCCGCCACGCGGTTTCTCCCCGCGCGTCGGTATTGTTATCTCGCTTTTCACGTTTCGCCTAAGCCGCGAAGTCAAACGCGTGGAGAGCTAAAGGAAACCCGAAGCGTGAGCGAGGGATTCTTCATGGTTAACCACGGAGCTCGCGGAGAGCACGGAGTGGAGGTCGTTGATGGGCGTTGGCGGCACTCCAGGAAGATCGAAGCGTCAGCAAGGGATGCTTCGGATTCTCGCCCATGCCCAGTCAGCGCGAAGTCGTAAATGGCACGAGTGGGATTCGAACCCGCAACCACCAAGATTTGAGCTTGGTCGCTTTGGCGCACCGTCCCGAGTGATCCATCAATAATGAACAAGCACCCCAGGACGGACTTGAACCGACGGCCTCCTGCGTGACGGGCAGGCGAGCACTCCTGACTGCTCCACTGGGGCTTAGTAGGTAAACGACTTGATCTCGCGCTTTTTAAAGGACCGCTCGCGCAAGGACATGAAATCCTCGGCAGCGACCAGCGGAAGCCGTGAGACTCGAACTCACAAGTCGCCTGGGCGACCGCCTGTTTTCAAGACAGGTTCCTCATCCAGCCGGATGACTTCCGTGGAAAGTTGCGGGAGTTGGAATCGAACCAACGCACTCCTGGTTCAGAGCCAGGTGCCGCTACCAACAGCGACGATCCCGCCTGTTTGTTGTTCGCGATCCGTCGGTCGGTTTCGCGGCCGATGCCCGATCGGATCGGCGAACGTGGTTTCACTTCCGAGGTTTGTTTCACAGGAAGAGCGCCCAGCGGGAGTCGAACCCGCACGTCCGCCATGGCAAGGCGATAGGCTACCGCTACATCATGGGCGCTTGAGTCGATGTCTTGCCGTTGCTCCGAGCCGGTATCGCCGCTCGACACATTCGCGTTGGCTTGAAAACAAAAAAGGCCCGGCGTCACTCATGACACCGGGCCTTCGTCGAGGCGCGTGGGAGTTTTCACTCCGTCATGAGCGAGCACCAATGGAGCCAACGTGATCCAAGCCGCCACGACAAGGCCGCGACAGGCCGATCAACCGATAACAACTCGACTGGGAGCAAAGTGACATTGGTTTCTGCTTGGTATTGAACTCACTGTTTCAACTTCATGCGTTGGTAGGGACGCGACTGTTTCGCTTCGGTTCGCGCATTCTTGGCGAATGGTCGAGTTGATTTTTGGGGGCCCACCGCGAACCGATTCGGAGCTTGCGTGGCGCCGAGTCGCTCGAAGCCAGACGTACCGCTACAGTATCGCTATCCTTCGATGGGCTCACCGACGGGGGCTCATGTCGCCCCCGGACTCGAGCTTGGATGTCAACCACTCGTTGTGAGGCTCTTCATTGAATCGACCGGAACTTCATCCCGCTCAGCAGTTCTCGGCTCCGTCGGCCATCCTCCCGGGACAGCCACTGAAGAACCTGCTCGATGGCAAACTCGTACGACTGATTGGCGAATCCCTCGCGGCCGTTGTTCCCGACTTTGACGCCGCCCTGTTTCAAAGACAAGCGACGCGAGGTCTCACTCGGCTCGAGCTTAAGGAGCGAGCCTCGCGGATCGCCGAGGCGATGACCGAGCAGCTCCCCGAATCGCCCACGCAGCTTGTTCCCCTGTTCGTGCGATCGCTCGGACCGAAACTCGTTACGACCGAAGGCAATGGGCTCGCGGTGTTTTTCTACATGCCTCATTCGCAGCTCGTCGCCGACCACGGACCTCGGCACTTCGAGGCCGGCATGCGGGCCAACCATGAGTTGACTCAGCGTTTCACGGCGGAGTTCAGCATTCGCCCCATGTTGATCGCGCACCGAGACAGAACGATTCAGCGACTCGCGAAGTGGGCCAAGGACTCCAATCCGCATGTAAGGCGGTTGGTGAGCGAAGGGACTCGCCCGCGGCTTCCCTGGGCCATGCGTTTGCCCGAGCTCCAAGCCAATCCCGAGCTCGCGCTGCCACTGCTTGAGTCACTCAAGGATGATCGCGAACTGTATGTCCGGCGTTCGGTGGCCAACCACTTGGGCGACATCGCCAAGGACCATCTGGAGTGGGTTTGCGAAATCTGTGTTGCTTGGCTCGATGAGGCGAACGGGATGCAAGACGACGAGGCGGCCGCGAATCGTCGGTGGTTGATCCGACATGCCTTGAGGCACCCAGCCAAGAAGGGAGACGCCGCCGCCCTCGCCTTGCGTGCTCAAGCGGGCGCCAAACAATGCGGCTGAAGTTCGGGACTCGTCGACGCGGTTACGATGCGAGACTCGCACGGCCGATGGCAAGACCTGTAATGAGCATGACGCTCAGTAGATCACCGCGACTCGGATGTTCCTTAAGCACAATCGAGGACATGACGACCGCGACGAGTGCCGCGGAGTTGAGGATCGGCCAAGCAAGGCCGGGGATTCCTTGCCCGGCGGCCAAGAGAAATGTGAACTGAGTCGCCAAGGCGACAAACGCCCGCAGGATGAGCAGCTTCCTTCCCAAACTCGCCTGTTTGGGATTCGGTGCTTGTTCGGTAGGGAGCGAACGAGGAGGCCGCAAGAGGCCAACGAGTAGCGACCACACCAAACGCCAGGCGATCACGGCGGCCGTGAAGGTGATCCAACCCATCCCTTGCGAGTTCGCGGGCACGAAGAGAAGTGGTGAGAGAATTCCCTGTACGCTTAACGCGACGAACATCACGACTAGCCAGGTGCGTGGGCGTCGCTCGGTGGGTGACATACTGGCGAAGACAGGGAGACACGCGGCTACCGTGGCGAGTGAGAACAGCCAGTCTCGCGCATCGGCCCTCCCCACGGTCAGCATCAATCCCCAAGGGATGACGAGGTCGGGCAACTTGGAAACAACCAGGACACGCGGAATGGCGACTTTTCGAAACGCGTTTCCGAAGGTGTAAGCCACGACTTGAATGATCAGCGAGGCCGCGATCACACGGAGCGACAAGAGTTCGCGAAACAGAAGTTCCGGCGGTTGCAGGACCAGCAGCGGAACCGCGATCAGCGCGGTGGGCAAGGCGTTGTTGATCACGTTCGCGGTGACGATCGAGCCTTGGCACCGATGGAAGTACGCGCGATCGATCACGTTGAGTCCCGCTCGACATGCCACCGAGACCGCGGCGATGGCAAGGGTCAGCGGAGCTCCCAAAACATCCATGTCGATTGCTTGGCGTCATTGCGGCAGGAAAAATCGGAAACGCGGCTTCTTGCCCAGGTCGTAGTGTACATGACGCGTTGTACTGGATGCCGAAGAGTGAACGCCGAGCTAGAGAGTCTCGGCGAGGATTACTCGCGTGAACGACGCGGGGGAATCGTGGGATCCTCGGGCGGCTCCTGGGACTCGCGCGGGTTGATCTTGCCGGCGGTCATGGCGAGTGCCGTTCCGATGGAGAGACCAATGGCGATACCCAGCGCCAGGTTACCCAAGGCGACACCGACTCCCGAACCGATGGCAATACCCATCGAGAAGTACACCGGATCGAACTGAGTGGTTTTCTTCATCTTCGTTTCCCGTGGAGATTCGGCACTTGGCGAATGGGGGATAAACGGATTCACGCATCCAGATGGAAGCTGTTCCGTGGGCCGGCGGATGGACCTCCTACAACGTTTCTGGAACGCTAGTCGTCCACCTTCCATCGCCGATTGCGTCAGCCATCGGGTCCGGAGTCACCCATGCATCCATTCGCCAGGCGGCCGAAGTTCTTGGTGTCGGTTTTGTCCGTTGGCGAGTGAACTCGTGCGATAGCCACGCTGAATCTAACGTGTCCAAATATCTTGTTGGAAACTCGACAGCTCTCCTTCGGTTTCCCAAATCCGAAGCTTGGTCCGCGTGCGCGTTCTCAGTAGATCAAACAAGTCGGGATCGAGTTGCTCCAATTCGCGGCGAGTCACATCCACGGGCCGCTCGACGAGACGAACCGACAACTCGGGCCCACGAGGAAGTTCCACAAGGTCGGGGGTGAGAACGAGGAGCCTGACTTTCGTTTCTCCGGTTTCGGCTCGCGTGATGCGCAGTGGGTAATACAACCGCCGACTCTCAAAGCGATAAAGTATGGCGTCCTTCGTGACGGTTTCCGTACCGAGGTCAACGACGTCGAAGGCAAACCACTCGAAGCCATCATCAAGATACTCCTCGACGACTTCCTTCAGCGCTTCGGGAATATGCACCTCGTCCGCGTTGTTCTCCTCGAGAAACCGCTCCGCCCACTCGACGAATCGCTCACTGTCGAGCACATGAGTGACGGAAATGTCGTGAGCGCCAATCCGTTTCGTCTCCGTCACCTCGCCCGCCGGCGGTAACGGCTCACCGCCGCCTCCCGGACCACCCACGGCTCCTCCCACACCTCGGTTTCGATTGGGAAACAACTTGCGGTTGATCAACTCGGTCGCCGACCGGAACACGTCAATGTCCCCCTCCTTGATTTGAGGCTCGGATGGGAGCGGGAGGATCTCCAGGACCTTCGTTGGCTCCGAGGCTCTCAAGTCGGTCGAGAGGATCAAGATTTGCTCATGGCCATTGAAGGCAATAATCGCCCGCTGGTTTGGTTCATAGACACTTACCCAGGGTTTGAACGGAATCGATCCCATGTCGCCAAACAACGTTGATGCCGTCCCCAACAAGAGCACGGAACCGACCGCAACAGTCCAAGATCGGGTCAGCGTCATGGCGAGCGCCTATCCTTGGTTTGGGAGGTAATGGGGCCAGAACCGAGCAATGAAATGCTCGCCCCGGCAGGCTCCTTGAAATGCCGCGGTGGCGGCGAAGTGAGTGGTCCCACCGTCACGCGAATCGACAATGGCGAATTGAGGAGCCGAACTCTCTCATTCTATGAAAATCCCGTTCGCCGTGCGAATGTCGGAGTCGCCCGGTTGGAGCGTGCGAACGCCCAGTGGACATCATCGGCCTTGTTTCTGAATTCATGCGCAGCGCAAAAAAAGGCCCCTGATCCGATGGCTCGGACCAGGAGCGTTGGTGTTGAAAGAACGTTCCGAGTTACAGTTCGATCGACTCCACCTCCGCGACGAACCTCGCGGCGTCGTTGCTTAGGTACGAGGCGACGACATGGAACACGGCGTCACTGAAGCCGCCAATGTTCAAGATGTCATCTTGCTCGGGAGCCTGTGTTGAACCGTAAGGCTGGATGTCGATGCAAACCAGCTTTGGCGGGCTTCCACCCAGCCGCTTCTGATTGGCGACGAACTCCCGCCACTCGGAAAGCACTCCGGTCGCGTCGCGACGGCCGAACCCCTGCGGGCGATTCCGGTCGATCCAACTCTCGTTATCGCTTACCAAAACGACACCCGCGAACCGACGATCGCGGTACTTCGTGTTGGCGTGTCGCAGCGGCAACGAACAATCGGTTCCCCCGCCGCCGTACTTTGCCAGTCGCTCCGCCAGACTCAGGATGGAGTCGGACGGATCGATCCGCACGTCATACGCACGGGTATCAAACGGAATGACGACGCTGTCCGGATTGCGCCGTAGGATCGCCGCGGCAAACAAGGCCGCCGCGTCGACGCAACGCATCTTCGAAGTACTTCCCTGGCCCCGGTGACCCGTGGCTGGGCAGCTCATCGAGCCGGACGTATCGAGTCCAATGACCACCGGCCCTGGCAATCGAGGCACGTTGCCGCATGCGATCTCGGCCGCCTGGTGCAGCGCGGAGCGGATCTGGTGCGGCAGTTCATTGGCGGCGTTGAGGTAAGCCGCCAGGAACTGGTACGGAAACTGACGCGATCGCTGGATCTCCTCGGCGTCCCGCAAACGGTTCGCCACGTACTCCACCATTTCGTGATCAGCCGCGCCTTGCGACAAAACCCCGTGACGCATCAGCGTGTTGAGGTTCATACGCAACGCCTGCGGTCCCATCTGCCGAGCAATCGCCCGCCAGACAAGGGGCCCGAGGGCGGCGTCCGCCAACAGGTCCCAGCGGACCGGCAACTCGCTAACAATGTGAGCCTGGGCATCCGCCGTCGTCGCCTGACGGTACTCGATCAACCGACGCACCAGCGACGGCAAATCGGCCTCCGTCGCCGGAGCCCACTTCGCCGGCTCCTTATCCGTTAGCCAACCGAAGAGCGCGCGACGCTCATTGTCCTTCGGCGTGGGCCGGGCGAGACGCAGCACGTCACGCAGGCTCGGATCGTTACCGATCGAGGCCGACAGCAACTTGTTCACCGACGCATCGTTGAGCCAACGCTGGAACGCTCGCTGCAAGCTCGACGAAAGGCTCGTGCGACCGAACTTTCCCGAGCGAATCATTTGAAACATCGTGCGCAGGACGCGTCCGTTATCCACGACTCGATCGAAGACTC
This sequence comes from Planctomycetales bacterium, assembly GCA_020426595.1. GTDB lineage: Bacteria > Planctomycetota > Planctomycetia > Pirellulales > Pirellulaceae > UBA11682. The sequence goes on along the minus strand of JAGQPS010000190.1, from coordinate 3,390 downwards.
GGTGCAACAGCTGCGTGTCTCGCTTGGACAAGGCGACCAGTAGGGCGGCTGGCATGTCCTTCATGTAGGCTCGCTCTCGCGCGTACACCGCCAACTTCGCCAAGAAGACGGAGTCGTCGACTTGGTCGATTAGCTCGTGCAATTGCTCGAGTTGATTCTCGGCGCTCGCGTAGTAGACGCCATTGAAGCAGCCGGTCGCGGCCATCTGCGCCAGCGCATGCCTCGACGTGAACTGATACGCGCGACCACCCGCTTCGTTGATCGTATTCGTGCGCATGAACTTGTTTTTGATGCTCGAGAACAGACTCTTGTTGGCCATGATGGCCTCCTTCTAAAAGCGAACCGACGAGGTCTTGAATGCGGAGACGAGCCTTAGCAAGGGATGTACTCCGCATCGGCAGTCGGTTCGTGTTTGGGCACTCGACGAGGATTCGCACGGAGTTTCGGCCCAAGCGCTTTAGCGATGGACCGAGCGGGATTCGAACCCGCGAAACCATGTACTCCGCACTGACAGTCGAGTGTGTCAGGGCCCCGACGAAGGAGTTGCCAGAGATGTTCCGCGTGGCTACCAATTTCACCACGATGCCAATCGAGCAGTGCGAGTCACGGGGACTCGCGCTACTCTCGGCATCGGTGGGATTCGAACCCACAGGATCTTGCGATCACGGAAGTGATGGACTCCAGCTTTCAGTCGGGATGGTTTGGCAATGACCGGCGAAGTTGTTGAACCAGAGGTTTACGGCGCTCTACCGTTGAGCTACGACGCCTCTCGCGAGGAGAAGCGCCGGTGGGATTCGAACCCACAACCTCCGGGGCCTTAACCATGGACTCCAGTTCGGCAGTCGGTCATGTTTCATGGGCGACCAGCGCGTTCACTCCGAGACTCGTTGGGAATCTGTTTTGAGCTCATGAGTCGCGTCCGTGGTCATGTTGTTTGGATTGGGCCCAACGAAGAGTGGCGGGGAGGAGAAAGGGTTTCGGCCGTCCGTACCGGCCAAGCATTGGCCGATGTTGACTGGCCCCTTTGTCTCGAGCGAGACTCCAGCGCCGTTCACTAGTCGGTCACCCGACATCGCTACCTTAGGACCGTCATGGACTCCCAGTCGGCAGTTGGGCTTGTTCGTTGATCGAGACACAGGACGCGCGGCCGCCGCATTGGTTCGCGGGTTTACCGAAGTCGCTCGAATCGAAGTCCCGGTTCACGCCAAGCCGCGAAGACGCCAAGGGCTTGGACACGAAGGCCTTTAGGCAACCCAAGCCTCTCGATGTGGCTCTTGGCATTGACTGGAATGGAGGCGACTTTGTTGTCCGGGGACCGTTGGCTGTTTTAAGTTCTGATAAGCTCTAGAGGGTTCCTTTGGCTTTGGTACATCACGCCCCGAGGCCAACTGACACCCATCAATTCGCATTCATCAAGCGGCGATGAAGCGCGGCGAGGGACGCAAACAGACAAGGTTCCTTGCGTCTTAGCGCCTTCGCGTGAGCCCCTTTCATCCTTCACGGATATCCATTCCATGCTCAAACGACACGTTTCCTGGCTTTTGGTCGCGGCTTTTGTTTCGTCGGTCCTCGCCGACGATTGGCCTCAGTGGCAAGGACCGAACCGTAACGCGATTTCAACGGAACGATCGTTGCTCCAGGAATGGCCCGAGGCTGGCCCTCCGTTGGCTTGGAGAGTGGACGGGTTGGGCGGAGGCGATAGCGCGCCGGCGGTCGCGGACGGTCGCCTGTTTGGATTGAGCAATCGAGATGGCCAAGAGATCATCTGGGCTCTATCGGAGGCCGATGGCCAGGAGCTCTGGAGTACGTCTCTGGGTGACGCGGCGGAGCAACGAATGCCGCAATCGAAGGAAGGACCGGGCGGCACCCCGTCGGTCGACGGCTCGCACCTCTATGTGATTGGCATGAGCGGCCGAATCGCCTGTTTGAACGTCGAGGACGGTGAGGTGGTTTGGCAGAAGAGCCTCGTGGATGATTTCGGTGGAGCCCCGCCGATGTGGAGCTATCGCGAGTCACCGCTCGTCGACGGCGACCATGTGATTTGTACACCCGGTGCGGCGGACGCCCTGATGGTGGCTCTGGACAAGCTGACGGGAGAGACGGTTTGGAAGACTCCGATGCCCGCCGCGCCGACTCCGGAAGAGACAACGCCCCCGCGCGACAACCCGGCGAGACCGCCAGGTCCTGGCGGACGTGGTGGATTTGGAGGTGGACGCGGCGGTTTTGGAGGCGGCGGGCCTCGCTCGGGAGCGGCTTACTCATCGCCGATCGCCATCGACTTCGAGGGCGAACGTCAATACGTCCAGTTCACGGCCAGCTCCCTGGTCGGAGTGTCGGCGGTGAGCGGTGAATTGCTGTGGCGTTACGACGCTCCGTCCAATCGAATGGGCATCAATTGCTCCACGCCGATTTTCCAAGACGGGCTCGTGTTCGCCGCTTCGGCGTACGGAGCGGGCGGCGGCGCGGTGAGACTCGTGAAGGACGACAGCGGCAAGATCAACGCCGAGGAGGTCTATTTCACGTCTCGGATGGAAAACCACCATGGCGGCATGATCGTTATCGACGATTGCCTCTACGGAGCCAACGGCGGCAACGGCGGCGGCTATTTGAGTTGCCTCGACTTTCAAACGGGCGAGGTGTTGTGGCGAGACCGAGACGCTCCGAAGGGCGCGGTGCTCTTGGCCGATGGACGGCTCTATCTGCGGAGCGAGGATGGCGAGATGTTGTTGATCGAACCGTCGAAGGAGGAGCTCATCGTCCGCGGCCGCTTCGAACAGCCGGACCGAAGCAGTGCCCCAGCATGGGCCCATCCGGTCATCGCCAACGGCAAGCTCTACGTGCGCGACCAAGGACTGTTACTCTGCTACGACGTCGCGGCCGAATAGACCGATCCGTGAAACCTGGGAGCCGTGTTGATTCGCGGTTCCCAGGATGCTGGCGGAAGCCACCGCCTCGAAGCGAATCGACCTTCCGACAACCGCTCGGCGGCGCCAAGGATGGCATTCGCCCCGGCCGCCGCGATGCGACTACAAAACGACCAAGGCCCGCCAGCTTTTGCTGGCGGGCCTTGTTGATTGGAACGGGTCGCGAAACCCGTTTGAGTGGAGGCGGCGGGAATTGAACCCGCGTCCCGCGGTGTTTCCACCATGGCTTCTACGCGCGTAGTCGATTGATTAGGTCTCGCCGCGCCGGCTCCAATCGACGGAATCCGGCAACGACCAGCCGAGAACAAGTTTTAGGCCCAAGCGTGCTCGACATGACTTGGGACGGTCCGGATTTAACAACCGACTTTTGCCCCTCTCCGGCTAAGAGACGCAGTCGGGGCTACCTTCTCTTAGGCAGCCAGAGCGAGGGAATCCTCGGCACTTAAAATTGTGGTCAGCTTTTTAC